>NZ_CP039247.1:619265-928897 GCF_004795735.1 Corynebacterium endometrii | reverse complement strand
GCGGGCTATTCCTACGAGGATTCCTATGCGTACCTGGACCAGTGGGTGTTGGCGGCACTCGCCAAGCACGGCGTTAACGCCTGGTACGTGCCGATTAATGACATCACTTCCGATGGCGGCAAGATTGGCGGCGCCGCCCAAAAGCGCCGCGCCGGCGCGGTGCTCCACCACACCACCATGAGCTATGACATCGACGCGGACAAGATGATGGAGGTCCTGCGCATCGGCAAGGTGAAGGTCTCCTCCAAGGGGCTGGCCAGCGCCAAGAAACGCGTGGATCCGCTGCGCCGCCAGACCGGTGTGGCACGCGAGGAGATTGTCGATACTATGGCCGCGGAATTCGCCACCCGCTACGGCGCCCGGGAAACGCAGCTGACCGATGAGACCATCAACGCCGCCAAGCGTCTAGTGGAAGAGAAATACTCCACGGAGGAATGGACCAAACGCATCCCGTAGGCTAGGCGGGTAGCGTGGGGGCTATGATTACTCCACACGAAACCAGGTTGACCTCGTTTGCCGCCGGTGGCGGGTGCGCATGCAAGATTCCCCCCGGTGAGCTGGAATCAGCCGTGCAGGGGCTAGTGGGCACCGCGGATCCCAACGTGCTGGTGGGCCTCGATGACGGTGATGACGCCGCGGCCGTGAAACTCGATAACGGCATGGCGGTCATCTCCACCGCGGATTTCTTTACCCCTATGATCGACGATGCCTATGACTGGGGCCGCGTGGCCGCGGCTAATGCGCTCAGCGATGTATACGCAATGGGCGGCACCCCTGTCACCGCCATCAACTTGGTGGGCTGGCCGCGCGAGGTCCTCCCCTTGGAGATCCTGCGTGAGGTGCTGCGCGGCGGCATGGACGTGTGCACGCAAGCGGGCATCTCCGTGACCGGTGGCCACTCCATCACCGCCCCCGAACCCATCTACGGCATGGCGGCCACCGGCATCGTGGCTCCGGAAAAACTGATGCGCAACGACGCGGCCGAGTCTGGCCTTCCCATCACCCTGACCAAGGGAATCGGCGTGGGCGTGCTCAATAACTGGCACAAGGCCACCGGTGAGGTATCCCAGCCCGCCATCGATTCCATGACAACGCTTAACAAGGACGCGTCCCAGGCCGCCGTGGCCGCGGGGATTAAGGCAGCTACGGACGTCACGGGATTCGGCCTGCTAGGCCACCTCTGGAAAATGTGCCGCGCCTCCGGGATCAGCGCCGAGATTGATTTCTCGTCCGTCCCTCTCATCGAGGGGGCTGCCGAGCGCCTCGCTGAGGGCTACATCCCGGGCGGCTCCCGCCGCAACCTGGACTGGGTTCGCGAGCACCTCGACGTACGCGCGGATCTCTCCGAGGAACAGCTAGTCTTGCTCGCCGACGCCCAAACCTCCGGCGGCCTCATCCTCATCGGCGAGGTTCCCGGCTACCCGGTCATTGGCCGCACCATCCCGCAATCCGGCGGCGAGGCAACCGTCACCATAAACGCGTAAGGATAGTGCATGTTTCCCGGCAATCCCGGAAAACCGCCCCGGGTCACATCAGGGTGCCCCGGCGGAATGCTCCGGCAGGGGTGCTCCGGCCGGGGTTCACCGCCGGAACACGGGGAGGTTAGCGCGGGGTGATGATGGTATGCCGCGTGCCAGATTCGTCCATCTTTGCCTGCGCACGGCGCTTTTGCGGGCCGACCACGGCTTCGGCATCCTTCGCCGATTCGAGGCCGGCGCCGAGGACCCCGAAGCGGGTGCACGCGGAACCGGCGACCAATGCGGCGCCGGACAACACAGACAGCGTTCGGGACTTAGTAGCCGCGGCGAGGGCCGTGCCCACGCCGCCGGCGGCGACCAGGATCTCCGAGGCCTTCATGAGCTTGCCGGGTGTGCCTTGATGGTAGTGCTTGACCGTCTCCGGCTCCATGCCCGCTTCCATGGCCTTGGTGGCGGTAATGTCCGCTGCCGCGCCCGCCAGCGCCAGCGCGCGGGCTGGGCCCGCGTGGCTTACCGGGGTGAAGATCATAGCGGTTGCGGAGGCGGCCATCGTGGCCGAAGCGGCAAAGACGTACGGCAGGTGCTTCTTGGAGTCATTCCACGTTGGGTTTGATGTATCGGCAATCAGCACCGCGGTGTAGCCGGCCAGGGGGCCTCCGAGGGCGCCAACTACCGCCGCGGCGGGGCCATCGGCGGCTTTGAGCAGCGTGCGGACAAACCCCAGCGGCAATTTCTCACCGGTGAGCTTGTCCGCCTCCACCACCGCCGGCACGGCCGCGGCGGAGGCAAAGGAGGCAAGGATCCACGAACCGAGGTTCATGGGCGAGGACAGCTTGAACACCCGGAACATGTGCAGCAAACGCTCTGGGCGCCCCAGGTCCAAAATCAAAAACACCGATCCCACAGAGGCCGCACCGAACGCCGTGAGCGCCGTGGACCTGCGCAGGGGCGCATTCTTCGTGAGCTTGGCGCCTAGGGAAAGCAGACCGGAACCGCCGGCTATGCCTCCGAGGGCAAAGTAGGCGGCGATGGGCCACTCCCAAGGCGGGGCCTTGACCACGGGCTTTCCGTAATAGGAGGTGAACTCGAAGTCCTCAGCGACGCGCTGCTCCTTGGAACCATCCTGCGCGCCGGCGCCCGCGCCATAAGACCTAAAGCCCTTCCTCCGAGCATCCGATTTGCGGCGAGGGCCTTTGCGCGCGCCCGAGCGCCTAAAGGTATTTGGTGGACGGTAGGCGTCCATCTCGCTTGGGGTAGTCATCTAGGAGCGTCCTCCAATCGCAAAGGCTGCCGCTGCCGCCACGACCATCCCGCCCACGGCCTTCGCCGCGGTGGCCGCCAACGCGGGTAAATCCTGGGTGGGCACGTGCGGGTCTGGTGGAAGACCGTAGACCTCCGGTGAATCCAGGAGCAGGAAGATGGACCCGGTTCCACCCACACCGTCTTGATCGTTGGCGCCGTAGAGGCGGGCCTCAGTCATGCCCTGCTCATGGAGCACGGCGACGCGTTCCTTGGCCGCAGCCAACATGTCCTCGTAGGTGCCGAAGGTGATGGACTGCGTGGGGCAGGTCTTGGAACAAGCCGGCTGCTCCCCCACCTTTAGCCGGTCGTAACACATGGTGCATTTCTGAGCCATGCCGATGTTCTTAATCGGCATGACCTCACCCGGGGTGTGGTCAGGGCCCTGCCTTTTCAGCTGCCGCAGCTTGGCCAGAACGTTGACCCCGGCGTGGCTGCGGGGATGCTCGGACTGCTCGGCGGCCTCCTCACGGGTGGCGTTCAAGCTGACGCCGCCGTCCTCGCGACGCTCAATCACGCCGAACGGGCAACCGGCTACGCAGGTGCCGCAACCATTGCACACGTCATCCTGGACCACGACGGTGCCAAACTCGGAGCGGAAGAGGGCGCCGGTGGGACACACATCCAAACACCCGGCATGGGTGCAGTGCTTGCACACGTCAGAAGACATCAACCAGCGGAAGGAGTCAGTGTCTGGAATCTTGCGCTCCGCAGTACCCCCTCCAGCCGCCGGCGAGAGTGGGTCTGCGGCGGGCCCGCCCACCGTAGGCATGCCGAGGAAAATCAACTTGGCACCCTCGCGCCGCGCCTTGGCCATGCGCTCATGGCCCTGCTCAATAAAGGCCACATGGCGCCAGGTATTAGCGCCCAAGGAGCCAGTGTTGTCATAGGAGTTACCAGTGACCTCATACCCCTCAACCGGGTTGCGGTTCCACTCCTTACACGCCACCTCGCAGGCCTTGCAGCCAATGCAGATGGAGGTATCCGTGAAAAACGCCATGCGCTGATAGTGCCCGTAGCCTTCACCGTGGCGGTTTTCAGTCAGGAAGTTTTCTGACATTAATTGCCCTCCTTGCCTTCCTCGTCCGCGTCATTGCCCGCCAAGTCATCACTGCCCGTGCCTCCAACGTCCTCGCCGGAGGAGTGAGCGTCCTGAATCCCGGTTGCCAATTCATTTCCGGACTCGATGGTCAGGCCGGCTCGCCGTTGGTACTCCTTGAGCATCTCGACCCGCGCGTCACCGCGGGGGCGGCGGCCCGGCTGAATGTCACAAGCGCCGATCTTGGAGTTCTGGATGAACACGTTTGGCTCGAGGGTAAGCCCCAGCAGGTCGTTGGGGCCGTCGGTCGCAACGGGCGCGCTCGCGGATTCACCGTAGTGGTACGGCAGGCCTATCTGATGGAACTCCTGCCCGTTGATGATCATTGGCTCAATGCGCTCGGTGACCAGCACGCGTGCCTCAATCACTCCGCGTGGGGAGACGATGGTGGCCCAGTCCCCATTGGTCAACCCGCGCTTTTCCGCGAGGTACGGATCGACCTCGGCAAACAGGCCCGGCTGCAGCTCCGCGAGGAACGGCAGGCGGCGGGACATTGCACCTGAGGTGTACATCTCGGTCAGGCGGTAGGTGGAGAAGACAAACGGGTAGACCTCGGAGCCGGGTTCCCCCGCCCCGGGGCGGGACAGGTTGTCCTCGCGCTTGATGGTCAGGCGCGTCGGGGACTGCTGCTGGGTGTAGAGCGCATTGTGAGTCGGCGACTCATGCGGCTCGTAGTGCGTAGGCAAAGGACCATCTGCCATTCCCGTTGGGGCAAAGAGCCAGCCCACGCCGTCTTCCTTCATGATGAACGCATCCGTGCCGTCAAGCGCGTCGGGCCCCACCGCTTCGGCGGGCGCCCGGTAATCAGGGGCCTTGTCGACAGGGAAGTCAACAACGTCCTTGCCTACCCACCTGCCGGACTTATCATCCCACCAGACGTACTTTTTACGCTCGGACCAAGGCTTTCCATCCGGATCCGCGGACGCGCGGTTGTAGAGCATGCGGCGGTTAGCCGGCCACGCCCAGCCCCACTCGAGGGCCAGCTCATCTTGTTCCGAGGCTGGCACCTTATTAGCGGAGTGGTTGATATTGTCCTTGAATACACCGGTGTAGATCCAGCAGCCGCCGGAGGTTGTACCGTCTGCCTTCATCTCCGCGTAGGACGGCAGAAGCTGGCCCTTGCGGGGGCCGTCAAGGTAGTAACCGTTGATTTCTCGGAGCACGTCCTCTGAGTCTGGCTCATGCTCGTGGGTTTCCTTGTAATCCCACGTCACAGCCTGGACCGGCAGGTCTCGCGGATCCTTAGAATCCGCCAGCCGCTCCTTGATGCGCTTGCCCAGTTGATAGAAGAACCACAGTTCAGAGGTTGCATCACCCGGCGAATCAGCGGCCTTGAAACGCCACTGCAGCAGGCGCTGGGTTTGGGTAAACGTTCCGGCCTTTTCAACGTGGGTAGACGCCGGCATCAGGAATACCTCGGTGCCAATTTCCTCTGTCTTGAGCTCGCCGTTTTTAATCTCGGGAGAGTCATACCAGAAAGAGGCAGTCTCAATCTCCTGGAAGTCACGCACGACGAGCCACTTAAGGTTGGCCAGCGCCTTGCGCTGCATGCTGCCGTTAGACTGAGCCACCGCCGGATTCTGGCCGAAGACTAGGTAGCCTTCTACCCAGCCCTCAAGCATGCCCAGCAGGGTCTCATACGTTGAGTGCGCCCCGGTCAGGCGAGGCATCAGGTCGAGGCCCCAATTATTGTCCTTCGTGGCATAGTCACCCCAGTAGGACTTCATGAGTGAGACCGCGTAACGGTCTCCCCACGTCCAAAAGCCCTTCTGGTCCCGCTTGTAGAAGGAGTCCAGATAGTCCTGCCACGTTGCATTATCCGCATGTGGCATAGGCAGGTATCCCGGTAGCGAGTTAAACAACGTGGGGATATCCGTGGAACCCTGAATCGATGCGTGCCCGCGCAGCGCCATGATTCCGGAGCCCGGGCGTCCCACATTGCCCATCAACAGCTGCAGGATAGTCGCCGTGCGGATGAATTGGGCCCCTAGGGTGTGTTGGGTAAAGCCCAAGGCGTAGGCGAAACACGTGGTGCGCTCGCGGTTGGAGTTCTGCGCGATGGACGTGACGAAGTACTCAAAATCATCCTGGGAAATGCCGCAGGTCTCCTCCACCATTTCCGGCGTGTACCGGGAGTAATGGCGCTTGAGAATCTGGAACACGCAGTTCGGATCCTGAAGGGTCTCATCCTTCTCGTGGGACCAGGAGTTGGCCTGCTCCCGCCCAACATAGCTCCAGGTCTCATTGTCGTACTTGCCGGTCTCCGGGTCATAGCCGGAAAACAGGCCGTCCAAATCCTCGGTATCCCGGAATTGGGGATTAATGATGTGGGAGGCGTTGGTATATGCCAGGACATACTCCTTGAAGTAGAGGTCATTGTCCAGCATGTACTTGATTGCGGCACCTAGTAGCACCACGTCCGTGCCGCCGCGGATGGCTATGTGACGGTTGGCGAATGCCGAGGTGCGGGTGTAACGCGGATCCACGTGGATGATGCGTGCACCGCGCTTCTTCGCCTCGCTGACCCACTGGAAACCCACTGGGTGGCACTCAGCCATGTTTGAACCCTGAATGACAATGCAGTCCGCATTCGCCATATCCTGCAGCGGTTGGGTAGCTCCGCCGCGGCCATAAGAAGTTCCTAAACTAGGAACGGTGGCGGAGTGTCATATGCGGGCCTGGTTCTCGACCTGTATGGCTCCGGTGGCGGTAAACAGCTTCTTAATCAGGTAGTTTTCCTCATTATCGAGCGTGGCCCCGCCCAGGCCCGCGATCGCCATGGTGCGGTTTAAGACACGCCCGTGCTCATCCTTGTCCTGCCAGCCGTTGCGGCGAGATTCAACGTAGCGGTCAGCAATCATGTCCATTGCCGTGTCCTGATCGAGTTCCTGCCACTCGGTGGAGTACGGCGCGCGGTACTTGATCTTGGTCAGGCGGGTTGCCGAGTTGACCAGCTGCTCCGATGCGGAGCCCTTTGGGCACAGACGGCCGCGGGAAATCGGCGAATCCGGGTCACCCTCAATCTGGATTACCTTGTTGTCCTTGACGTACACACGCTGTGAGCACCCCACCGCGCAATACGGGCAAACGGACTGAACCACGCGGTCAGCATCCGCGATGCGGCCTTCAAGTCCCTCAGATTTGGCGGATTGGGTGTTAGCGTCCCTGCCAAACGGGTCCTTGTTCCGCAACTGGCGAACCACCGGCCAGTTTAGGGGGCTAAAGGAAGTCATACGTCTAAAGATAGTGCCCCGGGAAATTAAACGCCAGAATTCGGCTGGCGGGCTTGGCTCTCACCGGCCACTGTTTCCTGCCATCCCGTGGATGGTAATGAAGGTAAAGAGTCGGACTATTTAGATTCCGCCGTGTGCGCCTGGATTGCCAGGGTGATCAATCCCCTCCCCATCCACGGTCCAGTGCACCACGCTTGGGGCATGGCACGTCCAGCGCACCCGAACGGGCGCGGCGAGTTCAAAAACGTATCCACCATGGCGGATTTTGTCCGCCGCATGCCTGCGTTCCTGGCCTGTCGCGCGCAGGTTCACGCTCCTCGCGCCGCTGCGCCTGGCCGGAGGCGAATACACGTGGTTATCGAGCAACCAATCCGGCACTTCTGTGCTGTTAATCCGCCTGCCATCATCGCGGCGGATAATCGCCGTGTGCACCAATCCTCCCGGGCGGTAGGCGTCCGCCACGATCCTGACGGCGCGCAGCTCCCCGCGGCCCCGCTCCCCCGCACGGGCGCGTTGGCGCTGGATGCTCTGGACGCACGTTACATAGAGCAACGATGCCACGGTGATCACCGCGATAACGCAGACCATAAGTGGGGCATCTCTCCAACCTCCTCCACGTAAAGGCCCTTCTCACGCCTATGTCCCAGGGTCCTAGGCCCCTCGAGCGTAAAAGCACTGCTTAGCGCCCTCGGGCGCACTATCGCTGAATAAAGTATTCGTAGTCCGCCCTCATTCTCGCACCGCCGCGTGGACCCCGCAGCCCAACTACCAGCCCAATCGCCCCGAATTAGGGAGTGGAACTTGTATAGCTAAACCCCGTCAAGGGCGCGAATCCCGCGGGCTTCTACAGGCCCGCGGGCGAGCCGTGACGCCAATGGTGCCCCGGACGAACGGCCCCCTACACCTCAGCCCATTCCAGCGCGGGCGGCCGCGCGTGGCCAACTCCTGCCCATCCACGGACTGGATTATTCATTTCGCGGTGGGTATAAACGAGTAGTTACATGGCCACGAGGCCATCCCCCATTCCCGCCCCAATGAGATAGGAGGCACTGCGCATGAAGCTCGTGAGCGCCTGCCTGGCCGGGATCCCCTGCCGCTTTGACGGCAAAGCGAAACCTTCAGCCGCCGCCCAAACGCTGGTTGCCAGTGGACGCGCATTGGCCGTCTGCCCTGAGCAGGTGGGCGGGCTTCCCACCCCACGGCCGGCGGCGGAAATCGCCGGCGGCGATGGCTCCGATGTCCTAGCCGGAACCGCGAGGGTAGTAACCGCGGCGGGCGCGGACGTCACCGAGCACTTCATCAACGGGGCGCGGGCCGCCGCCCAGCGCGCGGTGGACGCTGGGGTTGAAGAGGCGCTGTTGAAGTCTAAGTCCCCCGCGTGCGGCTGCACGCGTATCTTCGATGGGACTCATAGCGGAAGGCTCAAAGAGGGCCACGGCGTGTTCGCGGCGGCCCTGAAGGAACGCGGCATTCGCGTCACGGAAGTCTAAATCAGGAAAGTATTACGACATTATGAAATTAACCATCATTGGCGGTTCAAGCGGCACCGGTGCCGCGCTCGCTGACCAGGCCTACATTGCCGGTGACCAGGTGACCATCGTCAGCCGCAGCGGCAACGCCCCGGGGTTTGCCACCGTAGTGCAGGGCTCCGCACAGGACCCTGCGGTTGTAGCCGAAGCCGTACGCGGCGCCGACGCCGTGGTGGTAGCCGTCGGCGGTAGCAAAGGCGATGATCGCAACCGCGCCAAGGTTACAGAAGTTGTCATCGACGCCATGCGCGCGGCGGGCGTCAAGCGCATCGTCGTGCACTCTTCACTCGGCGCTGGAGATTCCGCCCAGCAAATGAAGCAGCCGCTGCGCTGGATCGCGCAGAAGACACTGGCCAAGCCGTTGGCCGATCACAACGAGCAGGAGGAGCTGGTCACGGCCTCTGGCCTGGATTGGACCATCGTCCGCCCCTCGGGCCTTCGCGATGCGCCGGCTACAGGCAAGTACAAGGCCCTTGAGGTTGGCCAAGAAGGACACCTTGGCGGTTCCATTTCCCGCTCTGACGTTGCCGCCTTCATCCTTGAGGCCTTACACACGCCTTCTACCATCGGCAAAGCAATCGGGCTGAGTACTTAGTCCCTTAGTCCCCCCGGAGCGCCGGTGCTAGCCGTCATGCGGACCCCAACGGTCGGCATGGCGGCTTATAAGTTTTAAACAACTCCCCTGGCGGAATGAGAAAGGAAGGGTATGGCGGCCGGCCCCCACGCGGTTGCACTACCCGTGGGCCGCTGAAACCGCCCGTACCGTTTGGGGAGGACCGCGGGTTTTCCTCCGGGCACTGGGTTTGTGCGTTGGCGGGGTTGGTTCAGGCACAATCGGGTGCATGACTGTTTTTACACCAGCCTCTGTCTCATTGCCCGCTAGCGTCCGGACGTTTCTCGATTCGTCCCCCGCGGCAGACCTGCGCGGCACCGGCGAGCAGCACACGTCCGTCTTCCCGTTTACCGGTGAGCGACTCTTTACTTTTTCCAACGCCACAGCCGGTGACGTGGACCAGGCTGTAAACGATGCACGGGCGGCGCAACCCGAATGGGGCAACGCCAAACTCGCGGCGCGCTCCGCCGTGCTCCTGCGCTTGCATGACCTTGTCATGGAGCATGAAGAAGCGGTGCTGGACCTTATACAGGCAGAAAACGGCAAGTCCCGCAGCCATGCGTATGACGAGTTGATGGATATCTACAATTGCTGCCGCTTCTACGCGGTCAGTGCCCAAAAGGCCTACGGGACCGAACGCCACAAAGGGGCTCTGCCGGTACTGACCAAGACCCGCACGCAGTACTACCCGCTAGGTGTGGTGGGGCTCATCTCCCCATGGAATTACCCTCTATCCCTCGGCGTGGGTGACGTGCTTGCCGCGCTCATCGCGGGCAATGCGGTGGTCCATAAGCCCGATTCCCAGACCTCGCTTACCGCTGTGTACCTGCGGCGCTTGGCAATCCAGGCGGGCCTTCCCTCCGGCGTATGGCAACTGGTCCCCGGCCGTGGCGCCGAAGTGGGTGACGCGCTGGTCGAGCGCGTGGACGGGCTCTCCTTTACCGGTTCGACCCGCGTGGGCAAGCAAATGGCCTCCCAGGCCGCGGCGCGCCTGCTGCCCACCATGGCCGAATTGGGAGGCAAGAATCCGATGCTGGTGCTGGAGGATGCTGACGTAGACTACGCCGCCGAGGGCGCGGTGCGCGCCTGTTTCTCCTCGTCCGGCCAGCTGTGCATGTCGGCCGAGCGCATCTATGTCCACTCCGCCATTGCGGATGAGTTCATCGAGGCGTTTGCCCGGGCCACTAAGCGCCAGGTTGTAGGCCCCGCTTTTAGCGACGCCGCCACCATCGGTTCCCTCACCGGCCCGGCCCAGCTTGAGACGGTCTCTTCCCACGTTGAGGACGCCGTGGCTAAAGGGGCTACTGTGATAGCTGGCGGCACCGCCCTGCCCGAGTTGGGCCCATACTTCTATGAGCCCACCATCATCACCGGAGTTACCCCTGAAATGAAACTGTATGACTCGGAGACCTTCGGCCCGGTGGTCGCCGTCTATGTGGTGGATTCCGCGGAGGAGGCCATCGCGCGCGCTAATGATTCAGACTTTGGCCTCACCGCTTCGGTGTGGGGTAAAAACACCAGACGCGCCTGGGCTGTGGCCAGCCGGCTTGAGGCCGGGATGGTCAATATCAATGAGGCCTTTGCCCCCGCGTACGGTTCCATCTCCGCGCCTGGGGGCGGGGTCAAGGACTCCGGGCTCAATCATCGGCACGGGATCACCGGCATGCGTTTGTGGACGAACAAGCGCACCGTGTCCCAGCAGCGCTTCCACCCCATCGCCCCATCCCACCACGTCTCCCCTTCCACATTCCGTGCAATAGTCAGAACCGGCATGAGGGCCATGAAGGCGATGCGCATGTAACCGCCCCGCGCCGGGCGGGCGGCTAGCCTTGGCGCCCTAATTCGTGGCTGAGCGCCTCAAGTTCTCCGCCGCCGGCCATCTGGCGGGTCAGCTCCTCTAGGGTGACCTCGTCACGGCGAGCATCAAGCTCCTGGCGGCCCAGCTTGAGGATACTGAAATGATCTCCCACCAGGTAAGCATGGTGCGGATTGTGGGTAATAAAGACCACGCCCAGGCCACGGTCGCGCGCGGCGGCGATGAACTTTAGTACCACGCCGGACTGCTTGACGCCCAAGGCCGCGGTTGGTTCATCCAGAATCAACACGCGGGCACCGAAGTAGACCGCACGGGCGATGGCAACCACCTGGCGCTGACCACCGGATAGATTGCCGGCTTCTACGTCCACATCCGGGATGTCAATACCCATGTCGCGCAGCTGCTCGGAGCAGATGGCGCGCATCTGTTCCTCCTTCAGGCTGCCGAGAAAGCCCGTGATTTCCTGTCCGAGGAAAAAGTTGCGCCACACGCTCATCTCATCGACGATCGCCAAGTTCTGATACACCGTGGCGATACCTTGGGCAATGGCATCACGCGGGGACTCAAAAGTAGCCTCCTCCCCGTCGATGAGCATCACTCCGGTGGTTTGCTTATGCAATCCGGCAAGGATTTTGATCAGGGTGGATTTACCCGCGCCGTTATCCCCCAGCACGCAGGTCACCTGCCCCTCATTGACGGAGAGGTTTACCCCACGCAGCGCGTCAAAGTTTCCGTAAGACTTGGTCAGATCTTGCAATTCAATAATCGCCATAATGGCCTATCCCCTCTTGGTGAATTTCGCGAAGGAAGAATTGGTCAGCACCGCAAATAGCAGCATGGCGCCTAGGAAGAACTTAAACCAGTCCGGGTTCCAGCCGGCGTAGACAATTCCCTGGTTCGTCATGCCGAAGATGAGTGCGCCGATCGCGGTACCTACCGCCGTGCCGCGTCCACCCGTGAGCGCGCAGCCGCCAATCACGGCGGCGATGATGTAGAGGAACTCGTTGCCCACGCCCTGGCCGGCCTGGATGGAATCAAAGGCGAACAGGGTGTGCATGCCCACGAACCACGCTGCGAAGCCCACGAACATGAACAAGATAATCTTGACTCGGCGCACCGGAACGCCCACGGCGCGTGCGGCCTCCTCGTCGCCTCCCACGGCGAAGATCCAGTTACCGAACTTGGTCTTGAACAACATGAAGGAAGCCAGGGCCACAAATAGGATCCACCAAATAACCGTGGAGCGGATGGTCACACCGAATATCTCGAAGCGCCCGGCGAATACCATCTGAGCGGACGGGAAGCCCTCCATGTCCGCGATGGTTGGGGTGGCAACTTGGCCGGTCACCAGCTTCGTGATGGCCAGGTTGAGCCCCTGCAGCATCAGGAAGGCGGCCAGGGTGATCAGGAAGCTCGCGATTCCGGTGCGGGTGACCAGGTACCCGTTTAATGCGCCAATAGCCAAGGATAAAAGCAGGGCGAGGCCCGCCCCCACCCAGGAGTTGAGGTGGAAGTTGTAATTGAGCATGGTCGCCGCCAACGCGGCGGTGGTCACGGCGACGCCGGATGATAGGTCGAATTCATCGCCAATCATTAACAGGCCCACCGCCAAGGCTACGATGCCCAGCGTGGAGCTGGCGTAGAGCACGGTGGCCATCGCGTCCAGGGAACGGAAGGCCGGGGCGACCGAGAAAAACAGGATGAAGATGAGCACAAAGCCCACCAGGCTAGCCAACTCGGGGCGCCGTATCAGCTTGGCAAAACCCGATTTGCTGCGCAGGCGGTCATCACTGGCTTTATCACCCATTGTCTTGTTGGCGTTGTCCGCTGCGGTGGTCTGGTTCATCGCAGACCAGCCTTAGCCGCCTCGGAAATCTGCTCAACATTGGTGGAATCCACGAAACTTGGGCCGGTAAAGACCGGCTGGCCTCCGCCAAAGGTTCCCCCGTTGCGCTTTGCTACCCAAAGGGAGTCAACGGCTAGGTAACCCTGGAGATACGGCTGCTGGTCCACGGCCCACTTCACGCGGCCGTCGGCAATAGCGTCCACCAACTCGGCATTGGTATCGAAGGTGACAACCTCGGCATCGGAGCCGGCGTCTTCAATCGCCTCAATAGCGCGCATCGCCACGGGCGCCTGCAGCCCGAAGACCGTATCGATGGATGGGTCCTGGGAGAGCTTGGTTTGCATGGTGGCCTGGGCAGAAGTCAGGTCCTGACCGTTGACATAAAGGATCTCCACGTCGCCGCCGCGCATGCCGTCCTTGACGCCAGCGCAGCGCGCTTCCTGGGAAGAGTTACCCTCCTCATGGATGACGCACAGAACCTTCTCCGCGCCCTCTTCGGCCAGACGCTCACCGGCACGGGTGCCGGCGATGGTTTCATCCTGGCCAAAAAAGCCGGTCATGCCGTACTCCTGATATTCGTCCATGCCGGCGTTGAGCCCCACTACGGGGATTCCGGCATCGACCGCTGCCTGCGCGGAGGAGCCAATCGCCCCTGGGTTCGGCATGGTTACGGCAATGCCATCCACCCCGGAATCTATGGCGGTCTGGACCAAGTTGGCCTGGTTAGGCGCCTCGGGGTCAGATGAGTAGCGCAGCTCGATATTGTTTTTCTTCGCCGCTTCCTCGGCGCCAGTGCGGACCAAGTCCCAGTAGGTATCCCCTGGTGCCCCGTGGGTGACCATGGAAACTACGTAACGCGGGGTGTCTACTCCACCTGCCGTCTCACCGTCTTCGCCGGGACGCGGCGCCCCGCCGGTCGCCGAGCATGCGGCCAGGGATGCAGCGGCCATGGTGGCCATCAATGCTGTAAAGGCTTTTCCTACTTTAAACACCTTTAGATAGTGTCCTACCGCGATAAAGCAGGTCAAACCATAATTTAAACTTGTGAATCGATCCAGATGGCCTGACAAGGCACGATGGTTTCCAAGTTTTCGCAATTCCGGGCCCTAGGGCAACCGCGTCGTGGCGCCGCGGCGGGGCTACTAAAGAACTCGGCAATAATGGTCCGATTCGAGGAAGCCACCGGGTCGCCGCTTTAGCACGATGGCGGGTTATAAAACAGCTGCCCTTCCGCCGGATTTTTCACCCGGCGAAAGGGCAGCTGGCTGGTCGGGGTTGGTTAGCCGCCGATCTTAAAATCGCACACGTCGCCATCTTGCATGATGTAGTCCTTGCCCTCCTGGCGGACCTTTCCGTGTGCCTTGGCCTCCGCCATGGAGCCCAGCTCATCGAGGTCATCGAAGGCCACGATCTCAGCCTTAATAAACTTCTTCTCGAAATCCGTATGGATGACGCCCGCGGCCTGCGGCGCCGCGGAACCTTGCTTGATGGTCCAGGCGCGGGCCTCCTTGGGGCCGGCGGTCAGGTAGGTCTGCAGGCCCAACGTGTGGAAGCCGGCCTTAGCAAGAGTCGCCAGACCAGGCTCCTCTTGGCCTACGGACTCCAGCAATTCGAGGGCCTCGTCTTCTTCGAGCTCGAGAAGCTCGGTCTCAGTCTTGGCGTCGAGAAAGACGCAATCGGCCGGCGCTACCAAGGCGCGAAGCTCCTCCTTCTTCGCCTCGTCCGTCAGTACCTCTTCATCGGAGTTGAAGACATACAGGAATGGCTTGGCGGTCATCAGGTGCAGCTCGCGGACCAGCTTTAAGTCAATCTCACCATTCTTGGCCGCGGCGAACAGGGTGCGGTCATCCTCGAGGATCTCCTGGGCCTTCTTGGTAGCTTCTACCACCTCGGCCAGATCCTTATTCTTTCGCGCTTCCTTCTCCAGGCGCGGAAGGGCCTTTTCGACGGTCTGCAGGTCGGCGAGGATGAGCTCAGTGTTGATAACGGAGATATCGTGGGTTGGATCTACCTTGCCGTCAACGTGAATGACGTTGTCATCGGCGAATGCTCGCACAACCTGGCAGATAGCATCCGCCTCACGGATATTAGACAGGAACGCGTTGCCCATGCCTTCACCCTTTGACGCCCCCTCGACGATGCCGGCAATGTCCACGAAGGACACCGTCGCCGGGAGGATGCGCTCAGATTCGAAGATCTCCGCAAGGCGGTTCAATCGGGGATCCGGCAGCTCCACCAAGCCAACATTGGGCTCAATGGTGGCGAACGGGTAATTCGCAGCCAGGATGTCCGAACGGGTCAGGGCGTTAAACAATGTGGACTTGCCAACGTTTGGCAGGCCGACGATTCCTAATGTAAGACTCACGCGCACAATCCTAACGCACTTGTGGGCAAACCTGGCCATCACCAGCCCACTTCCCCCTGCGCCGCGGCATGGCGCAGCGCCCATTGGCCTGCGCAACACCACTAATGGGCGGTTTTAGGGCACTATGTAAGGGTGAGTTCCAGCAAAGATGAATCGCCTTCCATCGCGAAGTCACTAGCGCCCTCGGCCGCAGAGCCCACGCTTGGCCCAGCCACCGAAGCAGCTCGCGAAGGCTCCAGCGAATCGGCGTCCGAGGTGCAAGCGCAGCATGCCGATACAACGGTGGGCAAGAAGTTTGATGACAGCGTTGACCCCGCCGAGCTTGATTCAATCTCGCCCCACCCTCCTGGGGAACAATTAGACCGCAGCGTTGTGCTCAGCGCGATGGCCACCAACGCCGCCCTATGGGCGCTGCGCCTGTTGGTAATCGGCGCGTTCCTGTACGCCGCCGGCCGTATGCTGGGAAACTTTTGGGGCGGCCTGCTCCCCATAGTCTTGGCCCTGCTTATCTGCACGGTTTTAGCGCCGATTTCCGGCAAGCTGCGGCGAGTGGGGGTGCCCGGCGCCATAGCCGCACTGCTGACAATGCTGGGGTTCTTTGGCATCATTACCGCGCTGATCGCCTACATCGCGCCTAACTTCGCCCGCCAATCCCAGACCCTGTACCTGCAGACCGTGGAAGGAATCCAGCGCCTGCAGCTGTGGGCTCAGGGACCCCCATTGAACCTCAACCCAGAGGACATCTACCGCTACGTAGATGAGGTGGCATCGCTGCTGCAGCGGCGCGCCGGGGATATCGCGGGCAGCGTATTCTCCGGTATCGGCACGGCAACCTCGTTGGTAGTCACCATGATCATCGTGGTCGTGCTCACGTTCTTTTTCTTGAAGGACGGGCATGCATTTTTGCCATGGTTGCGCAGGGCCACGGGCCGCCGCGCCGGGTGGCATCTGACCGAGGCACTCACCCGCGCGTGGAATACCCTTGGCGGCTTCATTCGCGCACAGGCCATGGTCTCCGCCGTGGACGCCGTTCTCATCGGCTTAGGCCTAGTCATCATCGGCGTGCCCCTGGCCCTGACACTGGCAATAATCACCTTCATCGCGGGCTTTATCCCGTTCGTGGGCGCAATAGTGGCCGGCGCTTTGTCTGTAACCATCGCTTTGGTGTCCCTGGGTTTCTCCCAGGCCATCGCGGTACTCATTCTCGTGCTCATAGTCCAGCAGGTTGAATCTAACCTGCTTTCCCCATGGCTGCAGTCCAGGGCGATGAACCTGCACCCCGTCGTGGTGCTGATTTCCGTGACGGTTGGCGGCACGTTGTTCAATCTCGTCGGCGCGTTCCTCGCGGTTCCGACGGTCGCGACCATCGCCGTGGCCTACCGCTACATGCAGGACATGCTGCAACTGCAATCCGGTGAAAAAACGGTCGAGGATATCCCCTTTGCCACGGTGGCCGGGCATCTGGTGGGCAAGTATACCGAGGAGCAATCCGCCATACAGCGCGCCCAGATTGCGCGCAGTGAGCAATCCCCTGCCGGCTCGGCCTCCGGCGGCGTGGACTCTTCCCACAGTCGCACCCCAGACAATCTCAACTTGGACTCCTCCCCAACCAAGCTGGACCACCCCAGTGCACGCGAAGGCCTGAAGAAGGCGCGCGCAGTTGTAGAACAAATTTTCCATAGAAGAGGGCGTTAACTAGCCGCATGTCTGGCACGGGTGGTTAGGTAGGTTCCATGAGTACTACCTTGCCCGTGCTATTGCTTTTCCTAGGCCTCGCAATCGGCGCGATGCTTGGGTGGCTGGGCCACGCCTACCTTCGCCCCACCACCCACCCCGAATCCGGTGGACAACCGGCCGTGGAGGGGCCGGGGCGCGACCAAGAGCGGCTGCTTGAGCTGCTCGAGGAAAGTCAGGCCCGCTCCCAGCAGGCGGCCCTGGCCGCCGCGGGCCAGCGCCAGGAGGAGATGGAACGCAGCCTGGCACCCCTAGAGAAGGCTTTGTATCGCCTGGGGATCCAGCTGAAGGAATTGGAGGCCGACCGGGCTACGGCCTTTGCCTCGCTGACCAGCCAGGTCCAGTCCATGGCTAGGACGTCGACACGGTTGAATGACAAAACGGACCAGCTGGTCACCGCGCTTCGCTCCCCCAACGTGCGCGGCCGCTGGGGCGAGATGCAGCTCGAGCGCGTGGTGGAGCTCGGCGGCATGCTCAAACACGTAGATTTCGACAGTCAAGTCACCGCCACGGTTGATGGCAAAACCTACCGCCCCGACCTGGTGATCCACTTGGCTGGTGGGCGCAACGTGGTGGTAGACGCCAAGGTTCCCTTCAGCTCCTACCTGGACGCCCTCGAATCCCAGGACCCGGAGGAACACGCCGCTTACCTCCGCCGTCATGCCCATCTGCTGCGCAATCACGTCAACGCCTTGGGCTCCAAGGATTACGTGGGGGCGTTCTTCCCCACTCCGGAGTTTGTAATTCTCTTCGTCCCGGCCGATCCATTCCTCGATGCGGCATTATCGGTGGACAACGAGCTGCTTGAGCACGCCTTTGAACGCGGTGTGGTCATCGCCACCCCATCGACGCTTTTTGCGCTCTTGCGCACCGTAGCACTGGGTTGGCAGCAAGAAGACATGTCTGACAAGGCCCGTGAGGTGCAACGCCTGGGTAGGGACTTATACTCCCGCATCAACACGATGGGTGAGCACTACAACAAGGTGGGCAAGGGGCTCGAGCGCGCGGTGGAGGCCTACAATCAAACAATCGCAAGCCTGGATTCCCGCGTGATGGTCACCGCCCGCAGGCTCGCGGAGATGGACATTCCGGGAAGGGCGGACCGCCACCCTACGGTGCTAAAGCCCGTCGAGGATTGGCCGCGGCGAATGGGCGGCGGCCAATAACGCGATATCGCCCGGCTTTACCTCGGGGCGCCCAGTTGGGCTAAGCGGCGGGTGACGCCCGCATCTTTCGCGGGCTTGCGGGTGCGTTAAAGACAAAAGTCAACCTCCCTCGGGGTAAACTTTCTCAGCGTGTCACACGCTCAATCCCAACCACGTGCAAAAGCGAAGGTTAAGAGGACTACTCGAAAATCCTCTTCCTTGCGCGGGGCTAGCCTACCCATCGCCAGCAGCGTGGCGATTGTGTGTGCCGCGCTAGCTACTGGCGCCATCCTCTCCATGCTGATGGCCAACATCGGCTGGCAGTACGGGGTAATTTTTGCCATAGCGGCGATAGTGGCGACCTTCTTCGTCGAGGTTCGCGGGCTGTTTCTCACCGTGGCATCCCTGCCGCTCCTCTTCGGCATCGCCACGGTAATCACGGGCTGGCTGGTCACGCGCGCCCAGGCTACAGACAACGCCTCCCCTTTTTCCCGCACCGCATTGATCACGTCCGTGTACCCGTTGATTCAGCTTTTCCCGCTGCTCATCACGGTTACCATCGCGACCATTCTTATCGCGGTGCTCCGGCTCATGCTCCGCAGCCGCGGGGATAGGGCACGGGAAGAAAAGGCACAGACCTCGCGCCGCATAGCGGCCGAGGCCGACCGCCGCAACCGTGAGGTTTCCAATCGGGCGCGTGAGCGTAATCAGCGCCTGTCCGTCGCCGAGTTGGTTGAACGCTCCAACGCCACGCAGCGCAGGCGCCCAAGCAGCGTGCGCGGCGGTGACGAGGCCCGTAACCGCGAAGAACGCCGCCGTGAGCAGGCCGCGCGTCGCGAGGCGGAGGCGCGTGAGCGCATAGAGCGCGCCCGCGCCAACAAACCCGCCGCGGATAGCGCCCACGCCGAGCGCGTGGAGCGTGCGCGCATCGCGCGCGAGCAATCGGAGCAGGCGGCAGCGCGCCACAATGTGGAACGCCAATCCCGCGTGGCTGAGGAATTCGACCGGGGCCGCCGCCCCGACCCGAACCGCCGAGCGGGGCAGCCGAGCGCGCCGCAGTTGCCACGCTACGAGCAAACCACGGCCCAGCCGGCTAGCTACCAGCAGAAGACTCCTGACGGCGTCCAGGGCCAGCCGAAAGATCCGCACAGCGCCAAGCCCAACCGCCGCAGCCGCCTCGATGACAATCTTTACGGCGATTAGGACGGCCCGCTCTTATAAAGGCTTCCTTTAGGCCAACGCGCAGCACAAGACCGGTGGGCTCTTTAGCGAGTCACTACACGCTTACCTACAGGGCCTTGTTGCCCGCCGCCTTGGCACCCGCGGTCTTGTTGCGCGCGGTCTTGTTGCGCGCTTCGCGCAGCTCACGTGGGAGCGCGAACTGGATGGTCTCCGTGGTAGTGGTGACCTGCTCGACGTTGCTATACCCACGCTGGTCGAGGAATTCCAACACTTCGCGCACCAGCAGCTCCGGAACCGAGGCGCCGCAGGTAACGCCCACGGTGTTAACGCCCTCAAGCCACTCTTCATCGATTTCCTTGGCGAAATCCACCAGGTAGGAGGACTTGGCGCCCGCTTCCAGGGCCACCTCGACTAAGCGGACCGAATTCGAGGAGTTAGCCGAACCCACGACGATCATCAGGTCACACTTGGGCGCGATGGCCTTGACGGATTCCTGACGGTTCTGGGTCGCGTAGCAGATGTCATCCGAAGGCGGATTCTGCAGGTGCGGGAAGCGCTCACGCAGCTTGTTGACGATCTCGATGGTCTCATCCACGGACAGCGTGGTTTGGGAAAGCCAGATGAGTTTTTCATCTTGCAAGAACTCGGGCAGCTTCTCCACGCCGGCGACACCATCAACCAAGTGGGTCACCTCGGGGGCCTCTCCGGCGGTGCCTTCAACCTCTTCGTGGCCCTCATGGCCGATGAGGAGGATGTGGAAGCCATCGCGAGCAAAGCGCTTGGCCTCATTGTGGACCTTAGTCACCAGCGGGCAGGTGGCGTCCAGGGTTAGCTGGCGGCGCGCGGAGGCTTCCTCGCGCACGCTCGGGGCAATACCGTGAGCAGAAAAGACTAGGTGCGCACCCTCCGGGGCCTCCGAGGCCTCGTCAACGAAGATCACGCCGCGTTCGGACAGGGATTCAACTACGTAGCGATTGTGCACAATCTGCTTGCGCACGTAAATCGGGGCGCCATACTTCTCTAGGGCCTGTTCAACGGTATCAACGGCACGGTCAACACCGGCACAGTAGCCGCGGGGCGCGGCGAGGAGAACGTTCTTTCCTGCATCAGTCATGTCCCCCAGAGTAACGAAAGGTCCGGAAAAACAATAGACTGGATGGACAAGGCTGGGTACCCGCCCTGATTTAGGCCGGATTCGGCGCTCCCCCGCACGGGCGCGTCGGCCGGCAGATGCAAGCGAATAGGCACGCTTGGGCACAGTAAGAGTACCCGCGGGAGGAGTTTCATGAGCAAGCTGGCCAACACGCCAGAGACCGCCTGGTCGGTATCCAAGGTCAACGATCTGGTCAAAGGCTGGATCGAACGCATGGGCCAGGTATGGGTCGAAGGCCAGCTCACCCAGGTCAATGTGAAGCCCAGCTGGAAGCTGTCCTACCTCACGCTGCGGGATACGGAGAAGGAGACTTCCGTCCAGCTGACCTGCCCCACTAACCTGTTGACCTCCCTGCCATCCCCGCCCAAGGACGGCGATCGCGTGGTGGTCTGCGGAAAGCCGGCCTTTTACGCAGGGCGCGGCAGTTTTTCCCTGTGGACCACCGCGATCCGCCCGGTGGGTATCGGCGAATTGCTGGCCAAGATCGAGATGCTGCGCCAAGAGCTCACAAAAGAAGGGCTTTTTGATCCCTCACGGAAGAGGCCGCTGCCCTTCCTGCCCACCACCGTTGGATTGATTACGGGCCGTGACTCCCACGCCCAGCGTGACGTTATGGCGGTAGCGCAGGATCGGTGGCCGGCGGTGAAATTCAAGGTCATCAACACCGCCGTCCAGGGCGTCAATACGGTCAAGGAAGTCACGGCCGCGTTGAAGGTCTTGGATGCTGACCCCGCCGTGGATGTCATCATCATTGCCCGCGGTGGCGGCTCGGTTGAGGATCTGCTGCCGTTTAGCGAGGAGGCGTTGCTTCGCGCGGTGGCCGCAGCACGCACACCGGTGGTATCGGCGATCGGGCATGAGCCGGACTGCCCGCTGCTCGATAACGCCGCGGATCTCAGGGCCGCTACACCTACCGACGCCGCCAAGCGCGTGGTCCCCGCCGTCAACGAGGAATACGCCCTTATCGATGAGGCCCGCGGGCGAATGGCCGCGTCACTGAGGACCTGGGTCGAGCGCGAGCGTCGCGGGGTGGAAAACCTGCGTTCCCGCCCGGCGATGGCGGATCCAATGACCCCTATCCGCGCGCGTCGGGATGAGCTTGAGCGCGCTCGGTTGATGATGCGCCGGGATATTGGGCATTTGCTCGACCGTGAGGGCACGCGCGTGGCCTCCCTACGTTCCCAGATCACTACGCTGGGGCCTTCGGCTACCTTGGACCGCGGCTACGCGATTGTTCAGGTAATCCCGCGGGACGGTTCCGGTCCACAGGTAGTGACGTCTTACACGCAGTCCCCGCCCGGGTCCCAGCTGCGCATCCGCGTGGGCGATGGCTCCATCACGGCCGCGTCCATGGCCGCTAAACAGGCGGACTAACCCCTTTGCCTGCACCGCGAACACTATAAACTTTCGACAAAATACAAGGACACCACGATTATGAGCGATTCATTCGGCACCGGCCAGCCCGGCCAGGATGCTTTTACCCCGGTCGAGGAATTGAGCTACGAACAGGCTCGCGATGAGTTAATTGAAACCGTCAAGATCCTAGAACTGGGGCAGATGGGCCTAGACGAATCCCTGAAGTACTGGGAACGTGGCGAGGCGCTGGCCAGGGCGTGCGAGTCCCATCTGGATGGCGCTGCGGCCCGCGTCGAGGCCGCGCTGGGCAAGGCCGAAGCAGCGGGCAGCCCCATCGATGGGGCGGACAAGCAGGAAGACGGAGAGGAATTCTAGATATGGCAATGCGCATTTATGGCTACCCGGGTGAGCGCGTGGATTTCGTGTCCGCATCGGGCTCCGCTGGATCCATTTTCTTTGGCGACAAGGAAAGGACAGTGGAGGAATTCTTTGGCTCCCCGCATACCCAAACATCCGGGCTGTATACCTATTTCTCCGGCTCCATCGCCCTATCCTTCGAGGATGGAAAGGTGGCGGACATTATCATCACCCCTTCCGCGTCGAAGGAAAGGATTGAGGTGTACGTGGGCAAGCAAAAGATCTCCGGTCTTAGCGCGAAGGAGCTGGAGGAGGCAGCCTCCGGCCCCGGGGTGGCGGTGACGGTTGAGGAAAAGCCGGTGGAGGCGTCGGCAGACGGCGCCGACCCCGAAGCGCTCAACGCGCTCGAAATCGCTACGGTAACCTTCTCAGCCTAGGTTCTGCCCTTCTAAAGAGTTCAGGGCCCTCCCCCAAGCTGGGAAGGGCCTTGAACTATGTCTGACTACTGGGAAGATTGCGTGGACGCTCCCACGCCGCCTTCCGGCGCGGAACCCACGCCATCGGCCACCGGCGCATCGATGAAGGACTCTAGCACCGTGGTGAAATCCGCCTCGGATGCGGAACCTGACAGTACTAAGCGGACGTCCCCCAGGTCGGCGGCCCAGACCGGGCGCACCTCCTCATCCTCTGAGCTATAGACGGTCGCCTCTACGCCCTCCACGTCGACAGTGCGTTCATCGGGGCGGAAATTGCCGTCAAACTGCTTGGCCGCCTCGGGCAAACCAACATTGGTCTGAGTGGCGGAGACGTAGCCGTCATTAGGAGATACGAAGCCCACCGTCGATGCCAGCTCCCCAGCAAGTGATTGGCGGCGCGCCGAGTTGGTGTACCACCCCTCCGGCACCTCCGGGATGCGGATTGCAATGCCGGTCGAGCGTGCCTCCAGATCCAAAAAGGAGCGCGCATCAACTTCACGCACCGGGCCTTGCTGTGAGTCTTCTGGGTTGATAGTGCACAGCCCAGTGGCACCCACCACTGCAAACATCGCAACGACAATGACGCCGATGGACAAAATCATGTCTCTACCAGTCTCGAAGACTTTAGGTTTGTTCTCACTTGCCACGCGCACCAGTATTTCACGTTCCCCCGCAACATTGCGAACTATGGAGCTATCACCTGCCATTTCCCGCGCGATTGACTGGTTATCACCCCTCAATCCCACTTTCGGGGGTTAAATACGGAATTTATAGAGGCTAAAAATGGAAGAATGGAAAAGGAAGCAGCGCGGGCACTTAGTCCGGCTACGGACAAGTTTGTTATAACCTCTTTTGCCATCAAGTAAGGAAGGCACCACTTTTATGTCTGAGAAACCAGTGCATGGACCGGACCGCAACCTAGCAATGGAGCTCGTGCGCGTCACCGAGGCGGCGGCGCTTGCCTCTGGCCGTTGGGTTGGCCGCGGATTGAAGAATGAGGGTGACGGCGCGGCGGTCGATGCTATGCGCCAGCTCATCAACTCCGTGGAGATGAATGGCGTTGTGGTCATCGGCGAGGGCGAAAAGGACGAGGCTCCGATGCTCTACAACGGCGAAAAGGTGGGCACCGGTGAGGGCCCGGAGATGGACATCGCAGTGGACCCGGTGGACGGCACCCGGCTCATGGCAGAGGGCCGCCCAAACGCTATTTCCGTGATTGCCGCTACCGAGCGTGGCGCCATGTTCGATCCTTCCGCGGTGTTCTACATGAACAAGATCGCGGTTGGCCCGGAGGCTAAGGGCAAGATTGATATCAATAAGTCGGTGAAGGAAAACATTGAGGCCGTGGCCGAGGCTAAGGGCCTCAAGCCGTCCGACGTGGTGGTTGTGGTCCTCGATCGCCCACGCCATGAGCAGCTCATCAAGGAGATTCGCGAGGCGGGTGCCAAGGTCCGCCTGATCATGGACGGCGACGTAGCCGGCGCGATCGCCACCGCGCAGACCACCAACTCCATCGATATGGCTATGGGCATTGGCGGAACTCCCGAGGGAATCATTACCGCATGCGCGATGAAGTGCATGGGCGGCGAGATTCAGGGCAAGCTGTGGCCGAAGGACGAAGCCGAGGCGGAAAAGGCGCGCGCGGCCGGCCACGACCTGGACAAGGTGCTGACCCTCGATGACCTGGTTTCTTCCGATAACTGCTACTTCTCCGCGACCGGCGTGACCAACGGTGACATGGTGCGTGGCGTTTCCTATCGCAAGAACGGTGCCACCACCCGTTCCCTGGTTATGCGTTCCAAGTCCGGCACCGTCCGCTACATCGAGTCCCTCCACCAGCTGGCGAAGCTGCAGGAGTACTCCGTGGTTGACTACTCCGATCCGGAGTCCCGCCGCTAGATAGCGCGGCTGGTACAGCCGAGTAGATCTTTTCGCCCCGTTGGCATT
This sequence comes from Corynebacterium endometrii, assembly GCF_004795735.1. Taxonomy (NCBI): domain Bacteria; kingdom Bacillati; phylum Actinomycetota; class Actinomycetes; order Mycobacteriales; family Corynebacteriaceae; genus Corynebacterium; species Corynebacterium endometrii. Next base: position 904,269 of record NZ_CP039247.1, on the reverse strand, counting down.
GCTACCGGTCCTTTCAAGGATCTCGAGTGGTGCTGGCGGGGTTGTGGCTTTTAGAATGTACGCCATGCCCCATAGCTCGCAGCCCATTTCCCAGCCGCCTGGGTCTCCGGCCTCCCCGTCAGGAAACCCCGCCAACACGTTCGGCCCCGCTAAGGAGTCCGCTTCCACCAGGCGCTTGGTAGTCGGCACGGGCATCGCGGTGTTGGTTTTGGCCGCGATTGCGGCGATTGTCGCTGGAGCCATTGGGCTTTCCAAGCCGCAACCTCAGCCCATCACTGAGAATTTCCCATCCTCGGACTCCGTAGATGCCATTGTTCCCCAAGAGGTAAGCGAATTAACGGGCACATATTCCGGCGCCTTCCGCAACGCCATCCAGGCGGATAACCCCTCCACTTGGCTTGGGGCAGTATCGATTACCGGTGACGAGGGACTGCTGGTCTACCCGCGCCAGGGGTGCCAGGTATTCCTATCCGATGCACAGATTGATAACGCCGCGGTGGTATTCAAGGCCAACCCGCTGAATTCGAAGTGCAATCCCACTGGCACGTGGTCATTTACCCAGACCGAGGACGGAATCGTTGCCGAATACGTCGAAGGCGGCCAAATTATTGTCGCGGCTATGTTGACCCGGGAATAAGTCCTTTTCGTCGATACTTATCCCCTTCGCCCGCGCGACGTTAGCGCCCACTGCGCCCAGTAAGTGGGCGCTTTTTACATCCCCAACTAGACTTTTGCACTTAGTGCAAAGTTGCACTTGGAGAAAAAGTGCACCCGGGTGTAAGGTTGCACCTCGTGCAAGAAACAGAGACTATTGGACTTCGCGAACAAAAACGCCGAGATACTCGCCGGAGTATCGAGGACGCCGCTACGCGCCTCGTCGATGAGCGCGGCTTCAAAGAGGTCACCGTGGAAGAAATCTGCGAGGACGCTGGGATATCGCGGCGGACCTTTTTCAACTACTTCGACTCTAAGGATGAGGCCGTCCTAGGCTCCCCTATTGCCGCTTTTAGCGATGACGAACGTGAGCAAATTATCCATACCCCTACGGATAATGTCATCAAACTCATAATGAACGTCATGCGAGACCGCTTCACGGACCAGGATCCTCGTCAGGAGATCTGGCAGCGCCGCCAACGTATCGCCACGGACCCCAATGCCGCCGCGGAATTGATGGCCCGCCGCCGGGCTAATTCCTCCGAGACCGTGGAACTCATAGCGGAACATTTCAGGCTCCATCCCCAAGACCGCAAGCTGACTGAGATCTCCTTGGAAATGGAGGCAGCGATCACTGCTTCCTTCCTGCGTGAATCGCTCTGGCTGGCAATGTCCTGCAAAAAGCCGGACGAAGGATTCTCGGACAGTTTCCGCAACGCGGCCAAGCAACTTACTACTTTTTCGAAGGGACTGACATGGTAAATAACAACCCTGATCATCACCATGATGAACCACGCGTCGATGCTGACGTCCATGCCAGCCCTGTGGTTAATCCAAACGTCAGGAAAGACCAGGCACACGTGACGCCAGAGGCCGCAATTACTGAGCCGGCGGAACACGCCCACCCGGTCTCCGCGGCCAAGGCGGCCCCGAACGTCACCATTATCTTCATCGCCCTGCTGCTCACCATGCTGATGAGTTCCCTGGGCCAGATGATCTTCTCCACCGCCCTGCCCACTATCGTGGGCGAACTAGGCGGAGTTGAGCACATGAGCTGGGTTATATCCTCATTCCTGGTGACCATGACCATTGCCATGCCAATCGCAGGCAAGCTCGGCGACACGATGGGGCGAAAGTGGCCTTACATTACCGGCATCGCCATCTTCATCATTGGCTCCGCGATAGGCGGTTTCGCCCAGAGCATGAACCTGCTCATCGTGGGCCGAGCCATTCAGGGCTTCGGCGCCGGTGCCATGATGCTCAATTCGCAGGCTATCGTCGCTGAGGTCATCCCCGCCCGTCAGCGCGGCAAGTACATGGGCATCATGGGCTCCGTCTTTGGCCTTTCCTCCGTCCTGGGCCCGGTCCTAGGTGGCTGGTTCACGGATGGCCCCGGCTGGCGCTGGGGCCTCTGGATGAACATCCCGCTGGGCCTGCTGGCACTCATCGTCTGCGTCATCGTTCTGAAACTGCGCAAGGGCTCTTCGTCCATGGTTGGTTTCGACTGGCTCGGCGCGCTATTTATTGCGCTGTTTACGTCCTCCACAATCCTCACCACCACGTGGGGCGGAACTGAATATGAGTGGACCTCCCCGGTCATTATCGGACTAGGCATAACGGCCGTGGCCGCTGGCCTGCTGCTCATCTTCACCGAGCGCCGCGCCGCCAACCCGCTCATTCCCATGGGATTGTTCCGCAACCGCAACATGCTGCTGACCACTCTGGCGGGTACGATGCTGGGACTCGCGATGTTCGGCGTGCTTGGTTACATGCCTACGTACCTGCAGATGGTCCACACCCTGACCCCAACCAATGCCGGCCTCATGATGATTCCAATGATGGTGGGCATGATGGGCACCTCTACCGCGGTGGGCTTTATCATCGCCCGTACCGGTCACTACAAGCGTTACCCCATCATCGGCCTTGCCATCACCACCGTCTGCCTGTGGTGGATGTCTACCTTGACCTATGACACGTCCCTGCCGAATCTTGGGCTCCGCCTTCTGGTGTTCGGCATCGGTCTGGGCCTGGTCATGCAGGTTCTGGTCCTTATCGTCCAGAACTCCTTCCCCGTTTCCCTGGTGGGCACCGCCACCGCCGCCAACAACTTCTTCCGCCAGATCGGTTCCGCGGTGGGCGCATCCCTCGTTGGTTCCCTCTTCATCCACAACATGCGTGGTGAGATGGAGGCCCGCATGCCGGAGGCCCTGGCCAAGCTAGGACAGCAGGGCCGCGATTACGCCGCGCACTTTGGGGACGAGGGAATGAATTCACTGACCCCGGAGATGGTCTCCCAGATGCCGGAGCCAATCAAGCTGGCTATCTTAAATTCCTACAACGATGGCCTCACGCCGGTATTCCTGCTCATGGTGCCACTAACCATCGTGGCGATGATCTTGCTCTTCCCGCTGCGCGAGGAGCACCTCAAGGAAACCGTTGATTAAAAGCTATAAGCCCGCCGGGAAGCGCAACTACGCTCGCAAGAGCTCACCTTCGCCTCCACGGCGGGCTTTCCCGTACGCACGTGGAGCCGAACGCTTCCCCACCGCGACTACGTTGCGGCCGCCCAGGCACTGCTGAGCTGGCGGGACCAAGCCCGCGCCGGGCTCGCGGTCTACCACTCTGGGATCCCGCTGGAGCCCGGCAGCGTCGTGGTAAGGCGCCTAGGAATTGGCGCCGCGGGCATAGAAATACCCTGCCGGGTCACTTAACCAGGCAGGGGGATTCAGGCGCCCGCACGGTGGGTTTAGCTACGCTACCCTGCCGGGGCATCCGGAATGCGGCGAGGAAACCTTGATCCTGACGGAGTCCAAGGACGGGATTGTCTTTTAGCATCGAAACCGGCTCTATACCCGGAGCATGGTGGGCGCGCTGCGTCGGCGCGCTAGCCCGTCGGGCGCAATCGGCTATCGTCAGGCACTATCTGAAAATTCTGGTTTAGCCCTCGCGGTTTTCTTGAACTTTGATGGCCGTCTCAGACGGCTTTGGCAGTAGCTTTTCGAATACGTCAGTGTCGCGCCACTCTCCGGCGAGCTCACCATATGTCATCTTCGCCAGGTGGGAGTAGGTTCCAACCTTTTCGAAGCCGCGGGATTCATGCAGTTTGATGGAGCCCACATTCTCCGGGAAGATCCAGGAGTGGATCGCCCACTTGTGCAGCTCCGTGCACACCTCGATCAGCTTATCGATAAGGGCGCCACCTACGCCACGGCCCTGGCCATCCGGGTGAATATATACAGAGTCCTCTACCACTCCATGGAATACGGAACGTGAAGAGATAGGTGCGGCGGATACCCAACCAATGACCTTGGAATCATCATCCGCTTCCACCGCTACGTGGACGGTGGACATGATCTTTGACTTGGTGAATTGCTCATAAGTCATAGCCTTGGTCTCGTACGTCGCGTGGCCGGTGTTGAGGCCCACTTCGTAAATATGCTGCATCTGAGGGTAATCCTCAGGGCGGAATGCACGAATCTCAAAAGTCTTTTCGCTCATGGTTCCATTATCCTTAAAATCTACTACCACGTCATGCCGACCCACCCTCAGGGATGGGCCCCGCGCCCTAACGGCTGAAAATCGTGGTGTAGTTAGCAGCGTTGACCGCGCTGAGGATCAGATCTCCTAGGATGATGATCCCCACGGCTCCGGCAAGCAAGTACAGGAGGTTAAACGGCTGCTTGCTCTCGGAACTTGCCCCGTTGGCACCCTCCCCGGACTCGGAGGAAGCGCCGGCCTCTTCGGAGTTCTGAACCCCGCCGGTTGCTAAGTTCTGCACTTCGGTTCCGAAGCTAGAGGTCTCAAGAGCCACTTCCGCACTTGCGGGATTGGAGTTAGTCGGAGCCTGCGCTACCGCCTGAGGCGCGGCAACGCCCGCGGAGACTGCCACCGCTGCGGCGGTAATGATTGCAGCGCACTTGCGGCTAAGCTTAAGCGTCATTGTTTTCATCCTTAACCTTGTAATTCCTGATGCGGGGCCGGCTACCAAAGGCTGCCTCGGCGACCATCTCACCGAGCATCCGTAGCGGGGGCAGTCTAGACCGCCGCCCCGTCAACTCGTCAACATTCGGGTCTTTTACCCACGCTACGCAATCTATCGCTCAAGCTTGCTCCGGCGTTAGCACCCCAATCAACCGAGCATTGACAAATGCTCAGCACCAAAAAGACCCCCACGTCCTTTCCTATAGGAAAAGCCGTGGAGGCCTGTGGATTTAAGTTGCTCGCCCCGGCGGGGCTGGGCACTTAGTTGATGGTTGGGCCGTACTGGCCGTCCTCACCCTGCAGCCAGGAGATGGAGCCCTCTGCGAACTCCTGAACCCAGCCGGTGCCCTCGGTCGTCTCCGGGCCGGTTGGCATACCAAGAGCCTCGATGCCGCCCTCGTTCTTCCAGGTCTCAGCGATCTTGCCCACGATTGGGACCTCGCCGGCGGCGTCCTTAGCCCAAGCCAGCATGTCGCCGTTGGAGAACTCAGCCACGGAACCCAGGTCGGTGGTGTCAACGTTGACCACGTCGCCCCATTCGGCAACCTTGCCCTCGATGGCGGTGGCGAATGCGGCAGGAACCTCGAAGTCGCCCGCAGGGGTGTTCAGTGTGGTGGTCTCACCGTTGGCGGCTACATCGGTAGCCTCCTCCGCGTTCTCACCCTCAGCGTTGTCAGAATCTTCGGTGTCGGTTCCCTCAACCTCGGACTCCACCTCGTTAATAGCGGAATCTACAGCGGAAGTAGCCTCATTCGCGACGGAGCCGGCCGCGTCAGTTGCCTCGTTGGCCGCGTCCTCGGCCTGCGAGCAAGCAACCATGGTCAAAGAGAGGGTTGCGGCAGCCAGGCCAGCGGCGATACGACGGTTCATCTTCTTCATCTCAGTAAATCCTTTGTTTGTCGATGGAGATTCATGCTCAACCTGTGAGCTCCTAATCCAGCGTAGAAATCGGTTGCAGCCGAGGCAAGCTAATTGTTCAATCAGTGAAGCAATTTGCGGGTACCGCCCCGGATTCAGCGACGTTTTCGCTGGCTGCGACCTTTCTTACTTTTTGATAACGAGCTGGTTACACGGCCGTTACCTTTGCCTTTTCCTTGACCCGCAGGTCCCTTTCCGCCACCCTGAGCACGCCGCGCTTTTTTGGCCTCCGCTTTCTCCCGCGCCGTCTTCTTAGGCTGCTCTTGGCGTGAGGAATTGGCGGTGCGCCCCTTGGCAATGCCAACGAAGTCCTGGATGGCATCGCCGTCATCTTCCTTGCGCCACACCAAGGCGATCCGGGTTAACGCCACGTCCGGATCGATGTAGTCCAGGTGGGTCACCTGCTTCTTAGATAAGACCTTCAGCAGCGGGCGCGGGGCGATGACAATGCCCACGTTGGCGGCTACTACCTGAAGTCCGTCACGGATAGAGGGAATGTCCACATCCGCATCGGGTCCTATCGCCCAATTGACGTATTCATCGGCCACATCGGCGGCGAGCACCGGTTCCCCTAGCTGGGCGAATATCGAGTCTTTGGGCACCGCGATGCCGGGGGCTTCCTCGTAAAGATTAACCTTATGAAACCCCTCCCCTAGCCGTGAATCCTCGCCCCGGGCGGGGACGCGGGCCAGTGCCAAGTCAGCGCGCCCGGCGAGCAATTCGGCGATTGGATCGTCCGAATCTAAGGTGATGAGCTCTCCGTGGGCGGTGTTGTCACGGAACCGTTGGAACCACTTTCCGGGCTCGCACCCAGTGGCAAAAGTTAATCGCAGCATGGAAGACAGTGTAGTTCTAGTGCTAAGTTGGGGGCGTGACTGATAACAATATTCAACCATCAGGTACCGCAATGAAGCCGCAGACTGCGGCGAAGAAGTTGGGGATATACCTGCCTGCCACGCCAGAAGAGTTCCAGGCCGGCGCCGTAACGCATGCTCAGCTGCGCGACCTGCAGAACAATCCCCCGGAGTGGTTGTCCACCCTGCGGCGTGAGGGCCCTCACCCCCGGCCTGTCGTAGCTCAGAAGCTTGGCATCTCCGTGACGGCCCTAAAGAAAAACGGGATGGACAAGCCGCTGACCACCTCGGAAATCAAGGAGCTGCTCGATTCTGCGCCGGAGTGGCTCGCACAAGCGCGTGAGGCGCATGCGCAGTCCGCGAAGGATTCCGCGCAATCCGATCCCGCACCGGGTCGGGCGCTGGGACCATCGGTAGCCTTGCCCGATACCCCAGATTTCGAAGAGCCTGACGCTTAAACCGGTTAAGCTCCCGCCTCGCGCCCTGGCCGGTAAAAAAGTGTTTCCTACACACCGGCCGGATCGCCAAGAGCCCACCTGGCGCCCCTTCACATGGGCCGCCGCGGTGGGCTCTTACTTAGTTCCTTGCCCGTTTAGCACCGTCGCGGGGACGGAAGCGGGCGGGGTATGGCCTTAGACGAGCTTCCAGTCTTCCAGGCCCTCGTAGAGTGGGAAGTCAGCTGCAAGCTTGTCCACGCGTGCGCGCAGGGAGGCAACGTCAGCGTTCTTACCGTTGGCCAGTGCGGTGCCAATGATGTCAGCAACCTCGGTGAAGGCCTCCGCGTCGAGGCCGCGGGTAGCCAGCGCAGAGGTACCGATGCGCAGACCGGAGGTCACCATTGGTGGGCGTGGATCATTGGGGACCGCGTTGCGGTTAACGGTGATGCCCACCTCATGCAGCAGATCCTCGGCCTGCTGGCCATCCAAGCTGGAGTTGCGGAGGTCTACCAAGACGAGGTGAACATCGGTGCCGCCGGTTAGCACGTCGACGCCCGCTGCCTTGGCGTCCTCGGAGGTCAGGCGCTCGGCCAGGATCTGTGCACCCTCAATGGTGCGCTTCTGGCGCTCGCGGAATTCCTCGGTGCCGGCGATCTTGAAGGCCACGGCCTTCGCCGCGATAGCGTGCATCAGCGGCCCGCCCTGCTGGCCCGGGAATACGGAGGAATTCAGCTTCTTAGCGTAATCCTGCTTCGCCAGGATGAGGCCGGAACGTGGGCCGCCGAGGGTCTTGTGAACCGTGGAAGATACCACGTCGGAATGAGGAACCGGGGATGGATAAAGGTCAGCCGCGACCAGGCCGGCGAAGTGGGCCATATCCGTCCACAGGTACGCTCCCACCTCATCGGCGATGGAGCGGAACGCCTCGAAATCAATCTCACGTGGGTACGCGGACCAGCCCGCGATGAGTACCTGCGGCTTCTCGGCGATGGCCTGCTCACGAATCCTGTCCATGTCCAGGCGGGAGGTCTTCTCATCTACCTCGTAGGCGGCTACCTGGTAGAGGCGGCCGGAGAAGTTAATCTTCATGCCGTGGGTCAGGTGGCCACCGTGAGCCAGGGACAGGCCCATGATCTTATCGCCAGGATTAATCAGGGCGGATAGCACCGCGGCGTTAGCCTGCGCACCGGAGTGCGGCTGAACGTTGGCGAATTCGGCGCCGAAGAGCTCCTTGACACGGTCGCGGGCGATATCCTCGATCACGTCAACGTGCTCGCAGCCGCCATAGTAGCGGCGGCCCGGGTAGCCCTCCGCATACTTGTTGGTCAAAACAGAACCCTGGGCCTGCAGTACCGCGCGTGGCACAAAGTTTTCAGAAGCAATCATTTCCAGAGTGTCACGCTGGCGGGAAATCTCCCCGCCGATCGCGTTGAATACATCTGGATCCAGCTCGCGGAGCTCCTGGTAGCGTACGTCAGCGCCGTTATTTGAGGTCATGGAACCACGTATCCCTTCGTCGAAGTCTTGATAGCTTTTGCGCCAGCGCGGCGCTCGCCCATATCTTATCGGGCAGACCTAGGGGCCGGGCCAAAAAATTCAACTAGTTGTCTTGGGTCTAATCCTTCAGACACTAGCGCGCGGCACAGCCCCCCGTTTAGGGCCGCGATGCGCGTCCAAGTTCGCCCGCAATAACGTCCTAGTGCAACAATATGGTCATGTCTCGCCCGCAGGACACCAGCCCCTACGTCGAATTCGACCGCGAATCATGGCGTGAGCTTCGTAAATCCATGCCTCAGGTGCTCGATGAGAAAGAGGTTGAGGAGCTTTCCGGTATTGGTGAAAACATCAACTTGACCGAGGTAGCTGACGTCTACCTCCCGCTCTCGCGTCTCATCCACATGCAGGTCGCCGCGCGCCAGGCGCTCAACGCCGCTACGGAGAAATTCCTTGGCAAATCCCCGGAGAAGGTGCCGTTTATCATCGGCGTGGCTGGCTCCGTGGCGGTTGGCAAATCCACGACCGCGCGTTTGCTCCAGGTGCTGCTTCAGCGCTGGGATTCCCACCCCAAGGTGGATCTGGTAACCACGGACGGATTCCTCTACCCCACCGCAATCCTTAAGGAAAAGGGATTGATGCAGCGCAAGGGCTTCCCAGAATCCTACGACCGCCGCGCGCTCATGCGCTTTGTCACCGATGTGAAATCAGGCAAGGCTGAGGTTCCGGCCCCGGTATATTCCCACATCATCTATGACATTGTTCCGGATGCGGCCCAGGTGGTGCGCCAACCGGACATTTTGATCCTTGAGGGCCTCAATGTGCTCCAGACTGGTCCCACCATCATGGTTTCCGACCTGATCGATTTTTCGGTCTACGTCGATGCCCATGTAGACACCATCGAGCAGTGGTACATTGAGCGCTTCCTTAAACTGCGCACCACTGCGTTTAGGGAACCCGGCGCCCACTTTGCGCACTATGCGGACCTGCCCGCGGATCAGGCGCGCGCCAACGCGCGCGAGATTTGGCAATCCATCAACCTGCCCAACCTCGTTGAAAACATCCTGCCCACGCGCGTCCGCGCCTCTTTGGTCATGCGCAAGGGCCCTAACCACCTGGTTGAGCAAGTTCGCCTGCGGAAAGTCTAACCCGGCCGCGCGAGCATGCACCCCGGTTTTCTCCGGCAGGATCCGCAAATACCACGGTGTACTGCCCGGAAACTGAATTGAAAAAGCGTGCACCCCACCGAATGTGAGGCGCACGCTTTTATGACTACAAGGTTATTTTTCCTCGCGCCCGCGGGGCTCGGTTTCGATGACAATCTCGTGGCCGTCAGGGGCGTAGTTGACGGCTTTGTACTCATCGTTGTGGTCCGTGTACCACTCAGTCAGGGTTGGGTCCTTGGAATCGAAGTCAGCGCCGGCGCCCTCTTCGGAATCTACTTGAGTGACGCCGAAGACAAAGTCATCACCGTGTTCTTCGATGCCGGCCTTCACGCCACGGCCGATTGCGTCCTTAGCGTAACGGCGGCGAATCATGAACGGATCATTCGCCAGGTCCTTTGCCATGGAGACGCACATGCCAATGATGATGAAAGTAAACGGCAAGGATGATGCCACCATGATTGACTGCAGGCCGGAAAGCGCATCCTCCCCGCCCGCAAGCAGCAGGCCGATAGACACAACGCCCAGGGACGCGCCCCAGATAATGGTGACCGGCTTGGACGGCACGGGGCGGCCGGACTGGGAGAAGGATCCCATGACGTTGGTTGCTGAATCCGCCGCGGTCACGAAAAAGATCACAATGGCCAAAAGAGCAACGATGGTCATGATTGGGGCCAGCGGCAGATTGTCAAACATGTCGAACAATACGTTTTCGCCGGAATCCTCGATCCCCAGGCCTTCATTCATGTTTAGGTCAATAGTGGTTCCACCCATAATCACGAACCACACGAAGGAAATGCCGGAAGGCACAAAGAGCACCACGGTCACGAACTCACGGATGGTGCGGCCCTTGGAAATCTTCGCGATGAAGGAACCCACGAATGGGGACCAGGAAATCCACCACGCCCAGAACATGGTGGTCCAGCCTGCCAGCCAAGCGGCATTATCTTCTGACTGCGTGGAGTTAACCTCCATCATGGTGGCGAAGTTATCCACGAACGTCAGCAGCGTGGAGGGAAGCAGATTAAGCAGGTAGAGGGTTGGGCCTGTTAGCAGCACAAACAGCCCCATGAACACTACCAACCCCATATTGGCATTGGACAGGATACGAATGCCGGTCTTGACTCCGGTCACTGCGGAAATGATGAACAAGATGGTCAGAACCGTCATCGCTGCGACTGTAAACTTATTGCCCAGCTCCTGGCCGGTAACAATGGAGACACCAGTGCGGATTTGCAAAGCACCGATGCCCAAGGAGGTTGCGGTACCAAAAAGGGTCACCAACACGGCAAAAATGTCAATGACCTTGCCGACTGGCCTATTCGGGCTATCCGGGAATACCGGTTCGAAGACCGCGGAGATAAGCGGCAGGCGGCCGCGGCGGAATGCGCCGTAGGCAATCGATACGCCAACGAGGGCGTAGATCACCCACGCCAGGGATGCGTTGTGCAAAATCGCCTGGGAAAGCGCGTGCTCTGCCAGTGCCGGGGAACCGGACTCATACTCAGAAAAGCCCGGCGGGACCGTAATGAAGTGCTGCAGCGGCTCCAGCGGGCCGTAGAAGATGAGACCAATACCCAGGCCCGCCGCGAAGAGCATGGAAATCCACGTCGCAGTGGAAAACTCAGGCTCGGAATCATCCGCGCCTAGGCGGATATTGCCGGTCGGGCCGAAGGCGATGGCGAGCATAAACAGCGCTACGCCAAGGACCACAGCCGTGTACCCCCAGCCCAGGTTGATCACTACCCAGTCGCGCATGTTGGTGCCGGTTTCGCTCAGCGATTCCGGGCTGATAAACGCCCAGGCTATGACCGCGAGGGTCAACAGGAATGCCACGATGAACACGGGCTTGTTCGTGGGGAACTCGCGGTTAGTGTCTTCCACGGAAATGCCGGGGATCAGCCCCGGATGGATGGATTGGCGGCCAAGCATGCGGTCTTTTAGGGCAGCCTCCAGCTTGCCACCGCGGGCCACCACACTGCGGCCGCGCTTGATGATCACTTCTTCACCAGTGCCAGCACCATGCGCCGCGCTACTTCTAGATTTTTCTGTCACGTCAATCTACTTAACTCTTCGTACAACATTTAATTACGCGTCCTTGATACGCGCATGTTCCAGGTACGGTTTCCTCGTGCTCAAACAACGCCACGTACGGCATGTACGGCGCCATACGGGTTAAATGTCTGCAATATCTTGGTGCTGCTATCGCGGCCGCACCGCGCCTTATCGGCCCTTCAGCTTGCAAGCCATAGAGAAACTTCTCCGAGGAAATTAACAAAGAACGATATGCAAATTTAGCAGAGGGTGCAGATGTAGACACATCCCTTGCCGTCTCCAACCCCGCCATTGCCCGCAACGGGCGCGCCTGGCTACGCCGAGTTAACCGGCAGAGCTCTCTAACACCGGCGTTTTACCCGAGTGCGCTATTACGCACTATCCACTCGACTATTGGCTCCAATTCTGCCAAGTCCACGTGATCGACGTCCTTGTCGTAGCACTCAATCATGTACTTCTCATTGTCGCTTTTGCGCGGTTTGAGCTTTAACGCCGTGATCAGGGAGGTCATGATTGCCCTATGCTTTGCCGAAAGGGCGGAATAGTTCATCCGGCCGGGTAGATAGAAGCGCTCCACGGCGTGATAATCCCCCAGCGCTCCCGATAATTGGTCTTTCTTACGTGCATCCTCAAGGAGGGTCATGCCCACCGCTGCCACGGCGACGGGCCGATGGCTAAAACCATGTTCCGCGACGAAGGCCGCACCGCGGATCTGCGGGCCATGGACCGGGCTGAGCACGACCAGGGGCGCTTGTTCGGCGTACAGGCGGTCCAATTCCGCTTGGTTGCCCGCCATGTCTAAATCCAGCAGCCGCGCCCCAGTCCTCTCGGCAAGCTCCCGCGCGTACTGGTGCGTAGCGCCGTAGAAAGTATCGAAAATCACCGTGGGGCCCATGTCTGCCTACTTTCCAAACCGCCGGGAGCGCTGGGAGTAGTCACGCAGCGCGCGCAGGAAGTCAACCTTCCTGAAGGCCGGCCAATACGTATCTGTAAACCAAATTTCCGAATACGCCGCCTGCCAGAGCAAAAAGCCACTCAGGCGCTGCTCTCCGGAGGTCCTGATGACGAGATCCGGGTCAGGCAGTCCACGCGTATAGAGGTGGCGCGAGATGGAATCCACGCTCACGCGCTCTGCAATGTTGTCCAGCGTGGCGCCCTGCGCAACCTCATCCTCGATGAGCGTGCGCACCGCATCGACTATCTCCTGGCGGCCGCCGTAGCCCACGGCGACGTTAACAATCACGCCGGAATTCTCCGTGGTCTGGGCCGCGGCCGCGAGCATCTTGGACGATACTTCCTCTGGCAGCAAATCAAGGTGGCCCACGAGCCGAACCTGGCATCCCAGGTCGGAGGTCGATAGCGTTTCTACCACGTCGGAGATGATGTCAAAGAGCAGCTGAACTTCCTCGTTGCTGCGCTTGAGATTCTCCGTGGATAGCAAGTAGATGGTTACTACTTCCACCTCGGTGTCTGCACACCAAGAGATGATCTCACCAATCTTTTTAGCGCCCTGCCTGTGCCCGTGGCTGATGTCCGTGAAGCCGGCCTCGCGGGCCCAACGCCGGTTACCATCAGCCATGATTGCCACGTGCTTGGGCTGCGGCCGGCTATTTAGCTCACGGGTCAGGCGAGCCTCATACAGCGGGTAGAGCAGCTTGGACGCCAGCAGCTTGGGCGCGCGCAGCTTCGGCAGGTAATTCACAATCCTTAGTTTAGCGTGAAGCCCTGCGTTGGCGCACAACACTTGCCAGCTCACCTAGCAAGTCCACGGTGTCATCGAAATTCATGCATTTATCCGTAATCGACTTCCCGTAGACCAGGCCATCGATGCCTACCTCGTCGAGGTTTTGGGCGCCGGCCACGAGGAAAGATTCCATCATAATGCCGGCGATGTGCTCGTTGCCCTGGGCAATCTGATCCGCAATCTCGCGCACCACCGCTACCTGTCGCGCATCGTCCTTGCCGGAGTTTGCATGCGAAGCGTCAATCATCAGCCGCTTGGCGCCCCCTAGCCGCCCGACGGCCCCCTCCACCGATTCCGCATCATAATTCGGCCCGGAGCTGCCGCCTCGCAAGATGATGTGGCAGTGCTCATTTCCCGCGGTTTCCACCACGGACGGGATCCCGTCATCAGACGTGCCGAAGAAGAAGTGTGGCTTCGCGGCCGCGGCCACCGCATTAATGGCGACTTCGACGTTGCCGTCGGTACCGTTCTTGAATCCAATGGGCATGGACATGCCGCTGGCCAATTGGCGGTGGATTTGGGATTCCGTGGTGCGCGCGCCAATCGCGCCCCAGGCTACGGCGTCCGCGTAGTACTGCGGGGAATTGGGCTCCAGGAACTCGCAGGCGGCGGGAAGATCGAGGTTTACCACGTCCGTGAGCACCCGCCGGGCCAAGCGCAGCCCCTCCGCCACCTGGTAGGTCTGGTTTAGGTACGGGTCATTGATAAGTCCCTTCCACCCGACGGTGGTGCGGGGTTTTTCAAAGTACACGCGCATAACCACCTTGAGATCCTCACTCAGGGCTTTAGCCAACGGGGCCAGGCGGTTGGCGTAATCCGTTGCGGCTACCGGGTCGTGAATGGAACACGGTCCAACGACCACCACAAGGCGGTCATCCCGGCCATTGAAAATGTCAGCGATCTCCTGGCGGTCGCGCTCAATCTTTCCTAGCTGACGCTCAGTGAGCGGGGATTCCGCCCGCAGTTGGGCCGGGGTTGGTAGTTCATGGAATGCACGAACCCGGCGGTTGGAAGTTGAGGCTGGCGAAATGGTCATGATGGTCTATCCTTCTTCCGGTAAATGGGTCTCTATAGCGCCTCGCGGCACGGAAATAAGCAAAAGAAAAAGCAGCTCCTTCATTTTCGTGAAGGGCTGCTTTAAGGCTCCGGGCTCGCCTGAAACTAGAAAGCCTCAGGGGCGCAAGCGTCAGGACTTATGAGGTACACGCGTCATGAGCAGGCGCCGGATGGCCCGGAGCCTGCGGATAATACTGACGGTTGCTCAACATGGCCTTCAATCTAACACAAACGCGTTATGAGCGTGCGCAGGTGAGGAAAATCGCCTGCCACATTCTTCTGAGTCTGTGTAAAAGGCAAACGGGCTCACCGTTAGAACTTGCGCTGCTTGCGGCGGTCATAGAGTCCACGTTCCGCCATCGCCGCATCGATTGCCTCCTGATCGAATGGGTCGATGCCGTGTTCCTCGGCGAACATGGCGCGCCTGCGGAAACGGGAGTGCCTGCGGTGAAAAGCCCAACCGGCGGACAACACGGCCACGGCCAGCGCCACGAGCAACAGCATGCCTACCGGCGAAGCCTTGCCAAACTCAGGGCCAACCGGTCCGTCGGACACGCCCTGCGCAATTAGCAGCACATCGCTCGTCACCGCGGCGCTGAGGGTTCCCAGTGCATTCATTTTTCTACAACCTTAGATTCTTCCTTGGCGCTGGCCCGCTGTGCCAGCCCCTAGTTCTGCTCGATTCCCGCGAACAAATCGTCTTCCGGCAAATCCGTGGCCACGCGCGTGCGGGCCAGCTCGAATTCCTCCGTAGGCCAAAGTTCCTGCTGAACTGAGACCGGAGTGGCTAGGAAGGCTCCCGCCGGATCGATCTGGGTCGCGTGCGCGATCAATGCGGCCTCTCGATGACTAAAGTACTCCGCGCACTCCACCTGGGCGGTCACGCGCGCCATGATGTCACCAAAACCGGCCTCCCAGCGAGCCATCATTGCCCCATATGGGCTGGACTTGCCGGACTCGACCAGGCGGTCATGGAAAAGCTTCATGCGCTGGTAGACGAATCCGTGGGAATAGTAGAGCTTCAGCGGGGTCCACGGCTCGCCGAGCTCGGGATGGTAATTTTCATCCCCCGCCTTTTCCCACGCGATCATCGACGCGCGGTGGACCATCAGGTGGTCCGGGTGCGGATAACCGCCGTTTTCGTCATACGTGATGATGACGTGCGGGCGGAACTCACGGATCACCTTGACGAAGTCCCGGCCAATGACGTCATCGTCATAAAGGGCGAAGCAGCCCTCAGGCAGCGGTGGGAGCGGGTCCCCCTCCGGCAGGCCGGAGTCCACGTAGCCAAGCCACTTATGCTTAACGCCCAGAGCCTCGGCGGCCGCGGCCATTTCTTCCTTGCGGATTTCGCCCATATTCTCCAGGATTCCGGGCTTATCCATGGCGGGATTGATGATGTCTCCACGCTCACCGCCAGTACAGGTTAGGACTAGAACCTCGTGTCCCTCGTGCGCATACTTGGCAGTGGTTGCGGCACCCTTAGATGACTCATCATCTGGATGTGCGTGGATTGACAGAATTCGAAGTCCACTCACGTTGGTATCCATCCCCTTTAATTAGAGAACCTTTGGCCACCGTGCGGCAGTGCTACTGCGCATCGGTGGCGCCAAAGGAGATCTAGATTTCCTCCCCCGCCTGTGCGGGGCTAACCATGACCATAGTAGGCGATGTCAATAAAAAGTTGGAACCGGTCTAAGATATTGGGCATGAGCCCTCAAGGTCCACATTCAACGCGTACCACCGCTTCCACCACCACCCAGCGCGGTGACCGATACGGAGCAGCCGCTAAGAAAAGCTCCGGTGACCTCACCGGAAAGGCAATGGCGCTGGTGCTAGTAGCGATCTTGATTGCCGCGCTCTTCTACGCCTACCAGTATTTCACCACCAAGCAGGAAGTTAATGCATCGATTAGCTACGTCTCCCACGAGGTAGTTGATGATTCCACGCTTCGAGTCTGGAGTGACGTAACCCGAAACGACCCAAATGCCACTGCGTATTGCATCGTTCAGGCTTATGACTACTCCAAGGCTGAGGTAGGCCGCCGCGAATTCGCCCTTCCCGCCAACGGCGAGGCCAACATGCGCGTGGCCGTGGATATCCCCACCAATGCCCGTGCCGTGGCCGGCGGAGTCTATGGTTGCTCAAGCGAGGTTCCCGCGTACTTGGATGCTGAAAACCCCCGCTACGCAAACTCCTAACACCTCCCTGCCGAAAGCCAACCGGTTCCCCCTCACCGCTAGTGGCCCCGCGCGCTGGCATAGTTAAAGGCCGCGCCCGCTGTGCTAATATTTCCTGCGTATGTCTTGAGCTAGCTATGCCAGGCTCCCAACGCGGTGCATATCGTTGCGCCCAATCGCATTTCCGGGGCCATAGCCACTGCTAAAGACCTAAATTTTTAACATGGCGCGGTAAGCCCGTGCCACTTCACACTTCAACGCACTGAGATTGAACAATCAGGGAAGGTTGCATCATGGCTGAACAGCAGAAGCAGTACATCACCCCAGAAACTAAGGAAAAGCTTGAGGCTGAGCTTCAGGAGCTCATTGATCACCGCCCGGTAGTCGCCGCCGAAATCAACGAGCGCCGCGAAGAGGGCGACCTTAAGGAAAACGCTGGCTACGATGCTGCGCGCGAAATGCAGGACCAGGAAGAGGCCCGCATCAAGCAGATTTCTGAGATTCTTGCCAACGCAACCACCGAGCGTGGCGCACTGCAGGAGGGCGTTGCCCACATCGGTTCCGTGGTTCACGTGTACTACAACGGCGATGAAAACAACAAGGAAACCTTCCTGATCGGCACCCGCGCCGCCGCGTCCGACAATAAGGATCTGGAGACCTACTCTGAGCAGTCCCCACTGGGCGCAGCCATCCTGGGCGCACAGGAGGGTGAGACCCGTGAATACTCCGCCCCAAATGGCAAGACCATTTCCGTCACAATCATCTCCGCGGCGCCGTATGATTCAGAGAAGGCCGCGACTCCGCGCCAGTCATAAACCTGCACAAGTTTTCCATCTATTTTCGATTCCTGGAGAAAGAGCTAACTCATGAAGAAGTTCTCCCGTTCCGCCACTGCCGCTCTTAGCGTGGTTGCAGCCGTTGGCCTTGCAGCGTGCCACCCACCAGGAGAGGTTGACTCCACCGATACGAGCTTCAAGGATAACGCTTCCACCTTCACCGGCCGTGCCGCCGCTGAGTCTGAGTCTGAGTCCTCCACTGCTGAAACCACCACCGCAGCGGCTTCCGCGGAGCTTCCCCAGTACATCGACTGCGCGGCTGCCCCAGCGGCTGAGCCGGCCGAGTTGTCCCTCAACTGCGTGGATACCTCCGACATGCTCACGGACATCACCTGGAACGAGTGGACCGAGGAGTCCGCGCAGGGCACCGCTACCCGCGTGACGAATGGCGAGACCACCGAGGGCGTCACGGTCGAGCTGTCCGCTCCTGAGGAGACCGCACAGGGCGTTGTGGCGTTTACCGCAGTGGCGGTTGACGGGGACCCAATCCGGCTCTAGGCCCTCCAGACACTAGCTCTTCGGCGCAGTGACTGCCCACCCGGCAGGGCTGCGCCGAAGATCGTTTTCTCATCGGCCACCCGCCAGCAACTTCCGGTTCCTGCACTCGTTTAGGAGCCTGCACACGCGAGGCACTTACGCACGCAAGAACGGGGCGGGATTGCATGAACCAAACAGCCCCACCCCGCTCGTCTACTACCCGGCCTCCCCCTTTTTTCAAAGGCCATTAGGCAGTTGAGCAATGTATCAGGCGGTAACGCGCGCCTCCTGCGGCGGCAGGCGCGGCGTATAGCCCTCCCTAGGCCTCGGAAAGCCCAGGACCTCCCGTGCGACTAGAGCGAGTGACGGTGAGCCCCCAAATGTGGAGTCGAAAGCCGCATTGCGCTGAAAGCGGCTCCCCCTGACACCTATTCGCGTCAGCTATCTCTCATATAACGGAAAGGCACAGTGTCACACGCACTAATGCGAGGCAACCACGCTCTCCCGGAAAGCGCCATTCACCAAGGCCAACCTTGGTGAGCTCCTATCGGCGCTTTCAGGAAAAATAATGCAATACGTTCCCGTCACTGTCTACCGAAACGGGTTGAGATTATGAGATCATTAACCCAGAGTTAAATTGGGTTAGCGGAATTTTATTTCGAGTTTGAAATATCTTCGTTCACGCCTAACGCCTCTCGCCGCGCACCCCACGCCACTGTTGTACATTCCATCGGCGAATCCGGGATCCGAATCCAATCCTTCGCAGCACGCCAGCACCCGTGGCGGGGCGCGCCACAGGATGCATGGGCCCGCCGCATCCGGGATGCAAAAAGACCTCCAGCCACACGGGGTGGGCAATGGAGGTCTTCGTACCTATACCGAGGCCGTAGAGGTGATGTTACCTCTGCTGGAAGTAGCTCAGCAGGCGCAGGATCTCGGTGTAGAGCCATACCAGGGTCACAGCGAGGCTCAAGGCCACGCCCCAGGCATGCTTGGCCGGCGCACCGGCGCGGATGAGGCGATCCGCCTGGTCGAAGTCAGTCATGAAGGACAGGGCTGCCAGGATGATGCAGACGATGGAGAAGACGATCGCAAGCATGCCACCGTCGCGCAGAGGGCTGCTGCCGGTGAAGATTGCCAGCAGGAAGTTGCCCAGCGCCATGACCGCAACGCCCATGATGAGGCCGAACATGATCTTGTTGAAACGAGGGGTGACCTTAACCGCACCGGTCTTGTAGACAATCAGCATGCCCAAAAAGACGCCAACGGTGGCCAGGACTGCCTGGCCAATCATGGCGCCCGCCTCGGAACCTGCGCCGGCGGAGACGATTAAGGAGAAGCCACCCACGAAAAGGCCCTCGAACGCAGCGTAAATCAAGGTGGTGGCTGCAGAGCCCCACTTCTTGCCAAACGTTGCGACCAGGACGGTGATAAAGCCGCCGATTGCACCCACGAAGGTCAGGATCATCGCGAGGCTCTGGTCGACGAATGCGCCGATAAAGAAGTTAACCACCGCGCTAGCGATGATAACGGCGAGGGTGATACCGGTTTTGGTGACCACGTCATCGACAGTCATAGGCCGCTCCTGCGCTACTGGAGCGCCGGCCTGCCCGTAGCCGTCACTGTAACCTCCGTACTGTGACTGGTATGGGTTCTCAGCGGTAGTCTGGGTTAACGAGTTCATTACCGGGTTGCTTGAACGCACAGGGTATCCCGATTCCTTTCAATCTTGGCGGCCGAGTGCTTTTCTATTCGGTGCTTTCTCGGTGTCTTTACACTCTTATTAACGCCCGGCCGGAAATTTTAGTTCCCAACCAAGGAAACATTTAGATTTCAACCCTTCCACGCTCTGGTTATTTAGGCGGCGCTGTGGGTCGGCGTGCTTGATGAGGTTGCTGACGTGCTAAATAGTCCGTTGGGGAATTGCCGTGGGATTGTCGCGGGGTAAAGGTAAAGGCCAGCGTTTAAGCTGGCCTTTGGTGGTGCCCCCAGTGGGACTCGAACCCACACTGAATCGGTGTGGTTTTGGACATTTTGGACGTCGCCGCAGCGCAGAGCTCGCCGCTGCCAATCGCCTGGCGAGGGGTGTACTGGGCAAATTGGTGTGGGCGTGCTTCTAACGGGGGGATGACGAGCAAACGGTGGGGAAGGGTTCAGCGGAGCGTCGCCACGGCGGGGGTTTGTCGTGTTGAAGCTGTGTTCCGTCGTTGCTCCAATTATCCTTTCGGCGAGATAGAGTGCTCTGAGGGTTCAGCGGGGGTAACCGAATACCAGGTCACTGCTACATAACCAGCAAAAGCGAAGACCAAAACTAGCGGAACGAATGCCCCTATAGCAATGCAAATCGCAAGCAGACCGACGGCCTTAAGGCCGCCTTTTAGCTCCGAAGATGACCCAATTAGTAGAGCTGTCGGAATGGCAGCGACGAAGAGAAGAGCTACTAACAGAAGAGGAGGCGCTTCTTTTACATACCCCGCAAGCAAAGTCCCGACGCCCGCGCAAATCCACAGGAATTTTTGTAGGCTCATAGAACGTTTCCTCTAATTACTCGTTAGGTGCAATCGCGACAGGAACGATATTCGCACCAAGGATCGCCGCGGCGAGACTAAATGCACCGACTTTCTTGAGGGCGGTGGCGATCGTTTGCTTGTTATTCATAATGACTTGAACGAGCTTAGCCTGCTGGGCTCCGGGAATGCAGCTAGTGAGCACACCTGCGAGAGCCCACACAGCACTGTTCGGGTCCTCCCACGATTTTGTAAAGACTGCGCCCCCGATCCCTACCGCGCATCCGATCGCAGCCACGATGACGAGCGGTCCAAGCCTCGGGGCTGTTCCGTCTTTGCGCTCAAGCGATTGAAGTTCGGCATCCAGTTCATCCGCCGGTAGGCCAGAAAGGTATTCAAGCTCAGAATCCAGCTGCTCATAAATGTCTTCGGTTTCAGTTTCGGAGGCACCAGAAAAATCTGGTTGCGAGAGGGTTTCGGAGGCTGGTTTGGTAGCTCTTGCAGCGGTGATTTCGGGCGTCGTTGCGTGGGCTGGTTGCACGGCCGCCACTGGCATGGCCACGGCAAGACAGAGTGCGAGTAGTCGCTTGTACATTGCGGTTTCCCTTTCGATCTAGGCCTATTGGCATGGCGTTGGAATACACCTGACGTCACAATAAAGCCCGATGTCTAGTATTTCAGCGCGACTGCTACTCGAAGCACTTTCGTGCACACCTATATGGGGGGATGTGCCCCCGAAGCGGGGATCACCACGGCGGGGGTTCGACCGTTCTTCACCTACATCGCTCCGGCCACCGCCTCCGCCACCGCAGCGTGGCCAAGCGACGTCGGATGCACCGGCACGGCGTCATCCCCCGTCACCGGGCCCAGCGCGGACACCCGCCGCGCAGCCCACGGTGCGCACACCCCGAGCCCGTCGTCTGGCGGGGCAACGAAGTCCACCCCCTTCGCCTGTGCCGCCGCTGAGGCCGCGGCGTTGAGGCCGCGGCGTTGAGGCCGCCCACGAACGCCGTCACCGCTGCGATGGCCTCGCGCGGTCCGCCGAGGGTGACCGCGCGGACTATCAAGGCATCGCGGCAGGTGCGCAAGCGGCAGAGCTCGTCGGTGACGCCTGCGATGCCGCGGCGGGTGTCGCCAAGATCGTCGAGAACGTCGGCCATCTCGAAGGTCAGCCCAGCCCGGGCGATCGCGCGCTCGGTTGGGGTCATCGCTGCACCGCCGTGGTGTAGTGGGACGCGGGCACGGTCGCGGGGAAATACGTACAGCTGTCGTGGTCGGGCTCGCCTGGCGCACCGCCGATCGCGGTGCAGAACCCGTTCTACTGTGCCGTGGGGCTGGTCAGGCCAGGGCGCGGCATGCGGCGGAGACAACAACACCTCCGCGCTTGGGCTGCGCGCGGAGGTGTTGCTTTGGTCAGTGGTCTAGGCCAGGGGCACTGTGCTCCGCGGCGCTTGACCGTGGCAAAAAGTACAGTTCGCTTGGGTAGCGAGTGTTAAGCCCGTAGCCGGATTCACGATTCTCCGTTGTTTTGACGAATGACGGACCGGCCTACTTCCCACGCCTCGAAGAGGTCTTTGGCCACCGCACCATTTGGGACAATGGTTTTGAGCATGTCGATTGTCTGATCGGGTTCGATCACCCCGTTAGCCGAATACTCATTGAACAATTCGATGGTTTCCTCAGGAAAAGGCAACAAGCCTTCCCTGACATCAACGATATTGCCATCGTTGTGTGCAACCACTGCCCCCAAAAGCTTCTGAGATAAAGCTTCTTGTTCGAAAGTCAAGGCAGCGAGCATCACCGCTTTCCGAAACTCTACATAAGGTGGCGGAAATGGGTGATGCAGGGTTACAAGCCGTTCTACTTGAGCAGACAGAAATTCTATCCTTCGCTCTAGATCAGCTAGGCTCGCCGAATTATCTTCCACTGGAGACCCCCTTAAAGGAACACGAACATCAGAGCGTCAGCGACTGTCAGCGACGGTCGAAAAGTAGCCCACTTCTGACGGTGGAAAAGTAGCCCAATTGTACTTGTCGTTTACTTTAGTGCTTTGCCTCGTTCTGCGTTTACGGAAGGCAGGATATCTTCGTGACCGTTGATGCGGTAACTGGTTGCCTTGTGTGTGAGAATCTCTGCGTGGTGGACTGCGCGGTCGATCATGGCTGCGACGTTTGAAGGTTCTCCGGTTCATTACGAAACTCCGGTCAAACATTCTGAAGTAAAGATTCGATTCGTGGAGGGCTAATGGAGATTTCAGTCGACGAGCTACTCGAATTCGATCCTCCGCCCATCGTTACCGAGGAAGAGGCCCGAAAGACGGCCAAATTCGCGCTCCAGAGCGCCTCTGGCTTCGGCGAGGCATATTGCCGAGGCAATCCCGAGGCAAATCACATAGACAGTGCCGGAAATTACCGTCCAGGCGTTCGGAGCGTAGTCCTTATGGCGGCTGCTCAGATTATGGCTAAACCCGGCCAAGTCCAGAAACGAGACCAAACCGGAGCCGTATCCTACCTTCGAGGAGAAGGGTTTAAGGGTTTCACGCTCGGAGAATTGCAGTGCCTCAACCGTTACCGGAAGACGGCTAAGTAATTATTAGTTGGACACTTTTTGGACACCATAGGCCAAAAAGTGCCCAACTTTCCAGCGTTTCCGCTGGTGGTGGTGCCCCCAGTGGGACTCGAACCCACACTGAATTGATTTTAAGTCAACTGCCTCTGCCGATTGGGCTATGGGGGCGCGTGCTGGAACCAGTCTATTAGAGTACCCAGTCCAACACCGAATTGCGCATTGTAACGCGCATAAATTCGCGATTTACTCGGCCTCGGCCTGAACGTCTTCGGCCAAGCCCGCAATGATCCCATCGAGGATGTCCTTCTCGCTGATGAAGAAGGAGCGGGCTTCGGAGTTGCGCTCGATCATGTTAATGATCCCCTCTACGGCAACGGCGCCGCCGCCAATGACATCGGCACGCCCCGGGTGAATGACCGGATTGAGCGCACGCATCTCGGCCGGCTCAAGCATCAATGAACGCGTCAACACCCGCAGACCGTCGAAGCGAAGCTCCGAACCATGGATGGAATCCGCGTCATAGCGTTCCAATCCCTGGGCTATAGCAGACAGAGTCGTGAACGTTCCCGCGCAGCCTACGAAGGTTACTGCCTTGTCGACGGGGACAATTCGCTCCACCTCCTGCATGCGCTCTTCCACGAAATCCTCAGCGATTTCGATTTCCGTCTCGCTCGGAGGATCGGAAGGCATCATCCGCTCGGTTATACGCACGCATCCCATTTGCGCGGAGTGCATACCGAGGATTGAGCCGTCAGCCTCGCCCACGATAAATTCAGTAGACCCGCCGCCTAAATCGATAACGCAGAAGGGGGCGCGGTCCGCCGGCAGGTCGCTGACCGCGCCGGAGAAGGAAAGCATGGCCTCTTCCTCGCCGCTAATAACCTCGGCCCGCGCGCCCGGCTGGATCTGGCCGAGCAATTCGGCGGTCATGTCGAAAAACTCCCGCTGATTGCTCGCGTCACGGGTGGCGGAGGTGGCTACCATGCGCACCCGTGTTACCTGCTCAAATTTCATTTGCTGCACGTAGCCGGCCAGGGCCGCACGCGTGCGCTCAAGAGCTTCCGGGGCAAACTCACCGTGTGCGTCCACGCCTTGCCCTAGGCGGACTATTTCCATGGTTCGGACAATGTCTTTGATCTTTCCATCTTCATGGATATCGGAGATGAGCAGACGGATGGAATTGGTACCGCAATCTACAGCAGCCACGCGAGTCATGGGGAAGAACTCCTTGTAGGGATTTATTCGGCGTTGGAGAAATCAAACTGGCTAAGCTCGATGCCTAGCTCAGCGATGGTCGGCCAATCCTCGGGGATGGCGGTGCCGCGCAAGCGGCCATGATCGGCGGCCAGTGCAACGGCCTCGGTGCCCAAGCGGAAATGCTCAGGCCCCTCGGCCAGGGCGTAGGCGATCAGAACGTGCAGGCACTTGACCCGGTCCGGCATTCCGCCGCCGGAGAACTCGGTGCCCAGGTCTTCCATTGAGTTGCGCTTGGCCAGGAAGTATTCGTGAGCTGCGCGGTAGTCCGCTGCCAGTTCTTCATCCTCCCCCAGGCGCGCTTCCATCCACTTCATCACGTGGGCAACCTCAAGGCGTGATGCCTCCGCCGTTAGCCGGGGATCCGTAAGGTAGTACAGCGTTGGGAACGGAGTACCGTCCGGCAACCTTGGCGAGGTGGTTACCACGGCCGGCTGTCCGTCCGGGGTGCGGTATGCAATGTCCACTACGCCGCGTGGTTCGCGGCCCAATTGGGTGGTAACAATGTCAAGATCTGCTTGATTAACGCTCATGAGATCATTGTCTCATGGCTCCGGCCGCGTTGGTTAGTCGAAAAGCTCGAGGCCGCCTAATCGGGCTAGCCGGTCGGGGCCGGGGTGGCCTGCTCCGCCTCGTCGCCAGAGGCGGCGGGCGTCTCTGGTGCGGTCTCGGCGGCCGAAGGCGGGGTCTCTGGCCCGTTGCCGCTGACCACGGAGACCTGAGGCTTTTCCGCGACGGAGTCCCAGAGGACCTCGTACCACTCGCGTTGGTCCGATTCCGCTTGCTTATCGGTAGACAGGCTCTCCCCCTGGCTCATGCGGGGATCCACAATGCGGTACGCAACCTCCCCGGGCGCCACCAAACCCAAGCGACGGCGGGCTTCCTGGCGGATGTATTCGGGGTCCTGGTAACGCTCGATTTCGGTTTGCAAGCGTTCTTTTTCCTGTTGCGCGCTGGCAATGGATTCGTTTAAGCGGGCCAGCTCCGTGCGGCCATCGTAATAGTTGCGCAACGGCACGGCGATTGCGAACAAGATGATGAGGACCACTGCGATGAGAACGCTGACGCCTGCGATATCCATGCGCGAACGGTTTTTGGAGGCCAGCTCCTTAGCCCTCGCCGCCTCCCGCTCACGGGACGCGCGATCGGCAGCACGCGAGGCCACCGGAACCGAATTCCGGCGGCGAGAGTTGCCACCGTCCAGCTTGGACTGGGGCTTGGAGGACTTGTTCGCGCTTGCCATAGGAGTCTTATCCTAGCGCCAGAAAATGGGTAAGCGCCGTGGCACACGTGACTGCAGTGAAAATAACAAAAATTCCCGCGACCCCACCGGGAGGTCACGGGAATCTTCGCTTCATGGGCCTAGAGGCCTAGGCCTCTTTTGCGCAAGTCCTAACGGCCCCTTAGCCCTGGAAGCGTGGGAACGCGGAGCGGCCCGCGTATACGGCACCCTCGCCCAGCTCCTGTTCGATGCGCAGCAGCTGGTTGTACTTAGCCACGCGCTCGGAACGAGCAGGGGCACCGGTCTTGATCTGGCCGCAGTTCAGCGCAACCGCGAGATCGGCGATGGTGGTGTCCTCGGTCTCGCCGGAGCGGTGGGACATCATGGTGCGGTAGCCACTGCGGTGCGCCAGCTCAACGGCATCGAAGGTCTCGGTCAGGGTACCAATCTGGTTGACCTTAACCAGCAGAGCATTCGCTGCCTTCTTGGCGATACCTTCCTTCAGGCGTGCCGGGTTGGTGACGAAGAAGTCATCGCCCACGATCTGAACCTTGTCACCAATCGCCTTGGTCAGGGTGACGTAGCCGTCCCAGTCATCTTCCTGCAGTGGGTCCTCGATGGAAACGATTGGGTACTCGTTAATGAGCTCCTCGTAAACCTTGGACATTTCCTCAGCGGTGTGCTCGCCGCCCTCGAAGTGGTACTTGCCATCCTTGAAGAACTCGGAGGAGGCAACGTCAAGTGCCAGCGCGATGTCCTTGCCTGGCTCGAGGCCGGCCTTCTTGATTGCCTCGACAATCAGGTCAAGCGCCGCCTTGGTGGACTCTACGGATGGGGCGAAGCCACCCTCATCGCCAAGGCCGGTGGACAGGCCCTTTTCCTTGATGACGGACTTGAGGTTGTGGTAAACCTCTGCGCCCTGACGCAGTGCCTCAGAGAAGGACTCGGCACCGATTGGGGCAATCATGAATTCCTGAACGTCGACGCCGGAGTCAGCGTGTGCGCCACCGTTGAGGATGTTCATCATTGGAACCGGCAGAACGTGCGCGTTTGGTCCGCCGATGTAGCGGTACAGCGGCAGTCCGGCGGAGGCGGCGGCCGCGCGGGCGGCAGCCATGGATACACCCAGGATGGCGTTTGCACCCAGGCGGGACTTATTCTCGGTGCCGTCCAGGGCAATCATTGCCTGGTCGATGAGGCGCTGGTCGTCAGCCTCGAAACCTGCGAGAGCGTCAGCGATTTCCTCATTTACGTTTTCGACTGCCTTGAGAACTCCCTTGCCCTGGTAGCGGTCACCGCCATCACGCAGCTCGTGAGCCTCGTGAACACCGGTGGATGCGCCGGAAGGCACGCCGGCGGAGCCGTGCGCACCGTCATCGAGGAATACTTCAGCCTCAACGGTTGGGTTGCCGCGGGAGTCCATGATCTCTCGTGCAAATACGTGGATGATGTCAGCCATGCTGTACTTCACTCCTATAGAACTAGGTTGATGTGAGATAAGGGTGCGGGAATAATCTCAAAATCAGAATTTATTGGCACCTCTGCCTAATTGTTCCAGAAAACCCGCCCCGGTGCCCAGTTACGTCATAACCAGTTGACCTACTCTGCCGCAACACCCCCTCAGCAGGGGCTAACGGCCCCAACCGGGGCGCCGCTAGGACGTCGCCGGCTGCCCAATGGCGTAGGAATTTGCCGCGTTGGCCACCCGGCGCATGTAGTCCTCTGATTGGTTATAAGAGAAGATGGCCTGCACCCACGCCTCGCCGTCAGCCAGGTTGCGGTTAAAGGCGCACAACAGCTTCGCGGAGGATAGGGCCGCGTCATCGATCTGCTGTGGATCGGCCTTGCCATCGCCGTTGGCGTCGAGGCCGTATCGCTTCCAGGATTCGGGGATGAACTGCATCGGCCCCATGGCGCGGTCCAATTCCGGGTCCCCGTCGTAGGCGCCGTCATCGGTATCAGCCACCCGCGCGGTGCCATTGGCGCCGTCCAGGGGGATTCCAATGATTGGCGGCGTGGTATAGCCGTTGGCGTCTAGCTCCGAGGGCTTAAACCAATTCCCGCTGTAGGTTCCGTGGCGGGTTTCTACCCAGCCCACGCCGGCGAGAGTGTTCCAGCGCAGGTTGCACTCCGGCCACGCTTCGCGCGCGATGAGTTCCGCGTTGGCGTAGGCCCGCAGGGCCTGCCCCGGAATGCCGGTCTGCTGGGACAGCTGGGTAGACCATTGGGTGAGGCTGTCCGAGGTGCGCCCGGGCGCATTGATATCAATCGAGTCCACCTCGGCCGGGGTTTGCGGCGGTACGTTGTCTGGTACTGGCTGCAAGGTGCGCATCGGAGCGGGCTTGTCCATGAAGGATAGTCCCCACAGGCCCACGGACACGGTGACAACGATCAGCAAGACGGCCGCGCATCCGCAGCCCGTTAGTCGCCTCATCCAATCAGTCACGGCGCCCAATCCTACAGGCATGGCACGCAATTCTTAACGACGCCACCCCGCCCCGCCCTCACCTATTATCTCCCCCACAGCTAGACATGAGATTCCCGCGCCGAGGCGGCGGGTTAGCGGTTATCCCCGCGGGGCTTTCCGGCTTTTTCTCGCGCCTTGCCCTCCGCCCAGAAGCGTTGCTGGACCTCTTGCGCAACGGTGGTGGTTGTGCCGTCAAACAGGTACGGAGAACGCGAGCGCATCTTGCTAACGAAGCTCGCCGCCACATCGTCCAAATCGAATGCTCCCCTGCGGCTGGCGATTTCCGCATGGAAAAGAACTTGCAAAAATACGTCGCCTAGTTCCTTGAGCAACTCCTCATCGCCTGCACCACCTCGCACCGCGTCGGTGAATTCTTGCGTTTCCTCTTCAAGGTACGGCAGCAGCGTTGCATGCGTCTGGGTGGCCTCCCATTCCCCGATGTCACGCGCGCGAGACATGACCTGCCGGGCCTTGAGGACCGGGTCACTGAGCGACGCGGCGGCAAAGACCCTCTCCCCCGCTTCCCTGCGGGCTTGAATCTCTGGGTCCGAGGCATCCGTGGTGACGTAGGTGGATTCCCCGCAACCGGAGACCACCGCATCGAAATCCCACCGCACCGAGATTGGCACCTCGGCGCCAAATTCAACGGGCGAGGTAATCCGCCCTATTGCTTGCAGGGGGATTTGGTCAGGCCAACGCGGGTCAAGAACTACTACGGACATAGCCTCACAGTGTAAGCCTCAGCACACTTACGGGGGAATTTCATCCATTTCTACTGCTAGATTGGCTTCTCGCCGAGTGTGCGTTTTCGCTGGCGGAATCAAACGCAGTAGGTTATTCGGGTGACCTTATCCCATCCTTCTGACGGTACAACCGCAGCCACCCCAGCCCAGATGCCCCGGCATTCAGTTCCGCTGTTCACGCTTGTAGCGCTGATCATCGGCTCGACTGTCGGCTCTGGTATTTTCGCCCTGCCCCAGAATATTGCATCGGTAGCAGCCCCCGGGGCTATGCTCATCGGCTGGGTCATCGCCGGCGTGGGCATGCTGTCCGTGGCCTTCGTCTTCCATATTCTGGCCCAGCGCAAGCCGCACCTGGACTCCGGCGTCTACGCATACGTCCGCGCCGGTTTAGGCGACTATATCGGCTTTACCGCAGGTTGGGGCTACTGGCTAGGTTCCGTCATTGCGCAGGTGGGTTACGCAACCTTATTCTTCAGCACCATCGGTCACTACATTCCGTTCTTTGATGAATCCAATCGGTGGGTCACGGGTATCTCCGTCTCGCTGATGACCTGGCTGATCTTCATCTTGCTCACCAGGGGCATTCGCCAGGCCGCCATCATGACCTCCATTACCACCATCGCCAAGGTGCTGCCCATTGCGGCGTTCATCATCCTGGTGGCGTTTTTGGGATTTAGCTGGGACAAATTCACCTTAGACTTCTGGGGCGAAACATCCGGCGCCACGGTGTTCGAGCAAATCCAGGGCGTGATGCTCTTTACCGTGTGGGTGTTCATTGGCGTCGAGGGCGCATCCGTCTACTCAAAACAGGCAAAATCCCGCAAGGACGTGGGACGCGCCACGGTCATTGGCTTCCTCACCGTGCTCGTGCTGCTGCTGTCCGTATCCACCCTGTCCTATGGCGTGCTAACCCAGGCCGAGCTTGCCGCTTTGCCGGATAACTCCATGGCCTCGGTCCTTGAGGCCGTGGTGGGCCCATGGGGTGGACTCCTCATTTCGATCGGCTTGTGCCTGTCAGTTCTTGGCGCGTATGTCTCGTGGCAGATGCTGTGCGCCGAACCGTTGATGATGATGGCCCTGGACGGGCTTTTGCCGCGCCGCGTTGGTGAGCTCACCTCTACCGGCGCCCCATGGGTAGCGCAGCTCATTTCCACCTGCGTCATCCAGTTCACGGTCATCCTGTTCTTCCTGAACAACACGGCCTACACGTCTATGGTCCAGCTGGCTACTATCCTCTACCTTTTGCCATACATCTTCTCCGCGCTATACCTGGTCCTGCTCGCCACCAGGGGCAAGGGAATCTCCCACCCTCACGCCGGAACCCGCTTCGATGACTCCGGGCCCGATATCCCACCGGCTACCAACAAGCGTCACCTGGCAGTTGGCCTGCTGGCCCTTGTGTATTCCATGTGGCTTATCTACGCCGCAGACCCCGTCTACCTCCTCTTCGGCGCGCTTGCGGTGGTACCGGGTTTGGTTCCATACGTCATCACCCGCATCTCAAAGAAGGAACGTGTATTCAACCCGTTAGAGTGGGCCGTGGTGGCCATCATCATCGGCGGCGCGATTGCCGCGGTCATCGGTCTGGTGACCGGCAATCTGGCGCTATAGCCGCAAATAAAACCAGTAAACAGAAATGGCGCCCCGGGAAAACCGGGGCGCCATTAGCCTTGTGCCACTACCGCTCTAGGAGAGCCGGCCTTGGCGGCTTATTGGTAGTTGATGACGCGGCGGCCATCGATGCCGCCCTTGATCAATCCGTCGAAGACGTCATTGATGTCCTCAAGCTTGATCTCTTCCACGTGGGGCTTAATCAGCCCGCGGGCGTAGAAGTCCAGGCTTTCGGCCAGGTCCTGGCGGGTGCCCACCAGCGAGCCGCGAATGGTCAGGCCCTTGAACACGATGTCAAAGATTGGTGCGGGGAACTCCCCTGGTGGAAGGCCGTTGAACACGATGGTTCCGCCCTTGCGCGCCATGGCGATTGCCTGGCCGAAGGCCTGTGGGTGGACCGCGGTAACCAGGATGCCGTGGGCGCCGCCCTTGGTGTATTCGGCAACGGCCTCTCCCGGATCCTGTTGGCCGGCGTTGACTACGAACTCCGCCCCGTACTTCTTGGCCAGCTCTAGCTTGTCATCGGCGATGTCTACCGCGATGACGCGCATGCCCATGGCCACGGCGTACTGGACAGCGATGTGGCCCAGGCCGCCAATTCCGGAAATCACCATGAACTGGCCGGGCTTGGTGTCAGAGACCTTCAGCCCCTTGTAGACGGTCACTCCGGCGCACAGGATTGGGGCTACCTCGATTGGGTCTGCCCCTTCCGGGATGCGAGCGCAGTAGCGGGTATCAACGAGCATGTACTGGCCGAAGGAACCATCGACGGTGTAGCCACCGTACTCGGCCTTATCGCACAGGGTCTCCCAACCGGAGCGGCAGTGCTCACACTGGCCGCACGCGGACCACAACCACACGTTGCCAACCATGTCACCCAGCTCGAGCTCATGCTCACCGGGACCAAGCTTGACGATCTCACCCACGCCCTCGTGGCCAGGGATGAATGGTGGTTCTGGCTTTACCGGCCAGTCGCCTTCCGCAGCGTGCACGTCAGTGTGACAAACGCCGGAAGCATGGACCTTCACCAGTGCCTGGAACGGTCCTGGCTCCGGAAGGTCCTCATCGCGGATGTTCAGGGTTGGGCCGAATTCCTCAACCACCGCCGCGGTAAATTTCTCTGCCATAGGGTCATCTCCTTCGATGGAATGTGTGCAAAGAATTAACTTCATTATAACCCAATCCCCCTCTCTGCAATCGATTTCGAAGTGGGAAATTGCGGAGGATAATTTTTCACCCGCGGCACAACACCCCAGTGAATCTTCACAGCCTATCGAAGAGACCGCCCCCTGCTTACGGGCCCACTACTTTTACGACCGGGCGAATGCCAGTAAACCGCCTTCCCCTCCCTGGCCCCTGATGGAGCAAACCCACCGCGTGATGCGTGATACTTCCCCGCCCGCCGCACCGGGCGTAACCCGGTGAACTGATTATTCAAGAAAAAGGGCGGGTAGGCCGGCTACAACCGGCTCACCCGCACCTTGTCTTATCTCTAGCGGCCGCCGCCGCGGAAGCCCCGGCCACCGCGGCCGCCGCGGGCGGCGTTGACTCCGAATCCGGAACCCGCGGAGCCCTCCCCGCCGGAGCCGGAGGACCTGCCGCGGGAACGAAAGCCGCCCGCGTTGTCAATCGCGGACTTCTTCCTTGCCCGGGACGCCGGGGCGCGGCGCGCACGGGCGGCGGCCTCCTGGGCGGCGGTGCGTGGGGTCTCGGCCTTGGCCTTGCCTGCCTCATCGACGTTTAGGCCCTTAACCTTGGGCCCGCGCCCGCCGGTGACGTCAATTTCGGGCAGATCAAACATGGCTGAAAGGAAGTCCGCCATCCACTGAATGAGTTCCACGTCGCGCATGAGCGGGTCGTTGACGTTGCGGCCGCTCTTGGGGAACGACAGTTGGATGGCCTGGGCCGCGGCTCGGTAACTGGAGCCGGGGAAGAGGCGCTTGAGGCGTACCTGCTTGGAATCCGCCAACTGCACCGGGTGCACCTTGATGCGGGTGCCCTGGACGGCAATATCGGCGATACCGGCCGCGCGCGCTTGATGGCGCAGGCGCGCCACGGCCAAGAGGCGCTCTACCTCCTCCGGCAGCGGGCCGTAGCGGTCCTCCATTTCCTCAATCGCCAATTGCAGATCCTTGTTGTCCTTGGAGGCGGCCAGCTTCCGGTAGACCTCGAGGCGCAGGCGTTCGGCGTTGATGTACTCCTCAGGAATGTGTGCATCGACAGGCAGGTCGATGCGTATTTCCTTGGGGCCGTCATCGGTAACAGTCGGCGTCTCGCCGCGGGCGAGTGCCTTAAACGTCTCCACGGCCTCGCCCACGAGGCGCACGTAGAGGTCAAAGCCCACGCCGGCGATGTGCCCCGATTGCTCGGCGCCCAGCACGTTGCCCGCACCACGCATCTCTAGATCCTTCATCGCCACGGCCATGCCGGCGCCGAGATCATTGTTCTGGGCGATGGTGGCCAGACGGTCGTAGGAAGTTTCGGTCAGGGTCGCGCCCTTCGGGTAAAGGAAGTAGGCGTATCCGCGTTCACGGGAACGCCCCACACGCCCGCGCAACTGATGGAGCTGGGAAAGGCCCATATGGTGGGCGTTTTCCACAATCAGGGTATTGGCGTTGGCGATATCCAGGCCAGTCTCGACGATGGTGGTGCATACCAGCACGTCATATTCGCGGTCCCAGAATCCCTGCACGGTCTTATCCAGCAGGTCCTCGGACATCTGGCCGTGGGCCACGACGATGCGGGCCTCGGGGACCAGGGCCCGCAACTCGCGGGCCTTTTTCTCGATGTCCGCGACCTTATTGTGGATGAAGAAGGTCTGGCCATCACGTAACAGCTCTCGCCTAATGGCGGCCGCTACCTGCTTATCCTCGTACGCGCCCACGTAGGTAAGCACCGGGTGGCGATCCTCCGGCGGGGTCAGAATCGTAGACATTTCCCGGATGCCCGCCATGGACATCTCAAGGGTTCGCGGGATCGGCGTCGCGGACATGGTGAGCACATCCACGGAGGATTTGAGCGCCTTGATATGTTCCTTATGCTCCACGCCAAAGCGTTGTTCCTCATCGACCACGATGAGGCCCAGGTTCTTCCATTGCACGCCGGTCTGGAGCAGGCGGTGGGTACCGATGACAATGTCCACGGTGCCGTCGGCCAAGCCTGCGAGGATCTCTTTCGATTCGCGGGCGGAGGTAAAACGGGAAAGCCC
Organism: Corynebacterium endometrii; assembly: GCF_004795735.1. NCBI lineage: Bacteria > Bacillati > Actinomycetota > Actinomycetes > Mycobacteriales > Corynebacteriaceae > Corynebacterium > Corynebacterium endometrii. Next base: position 870,840 of record NZ_CP039247.1, on the reverse strand, counting down.
CTCGATCTTTATCGGGAATCCGGCCATGCGCTGCTCGAAGGTGGCGCGGTGCTGCTGCGCCAAGAGCGTGGTAGGCACCAGCACCGCCACCTGCATACCGTCCTGCACCGCCTTGAAGGCGGCGCGCACGGCCACCTCGGTCTTGCCGTAGCCCACGTCGCCTACCACCACACGGTCCATAGGCACGGGGGATTCCATGTCCTGTTTCACCGCATCGATGGCCAGCATCTGATCTTCGGTCTCCACGTACGGGAATGCGTCTTCCATCTCGGCCTGCCACGGCGAGTCCGGGGCAAAGGAGTGCCCCGGCGCGGCCTGCCGCTTGGCGTAGAGCTGGACTAACTCGCCGGCGATCTCGCGCACCGCGGCCCTGGCCTTGCGCTTGGTGTTCTTCCAGTCGGATCCACCCATCTTTGACAGGGTGGGGGCCTCTCCGCCGGTGTACTTAGACAACAGGTCCAGGGATTCCATGGGAACCCACAGCTGGTCAGCCGGCTGGCCCCGCTTGGAGGCGGCGTATTCCAGCACGATGTATTCGCGGCGGGACATCTCATCGCCGGTGTTGACGGAGCGCTCCGCCATTTTCAAAAAGCGTCCGATGCCGTGTGTCTCATGCACCACGTAGTCCCCCGTTTTCAGGGCCAGGGGATCCACTCGGTTGCGCCGCTTGGCCGGGCGGCGCTTGGCGCCGGCAATATCGCCGACGCGGTTACCCGTCAGGTCCGTCTCGGTGACCACGACCAGCGGCAGGGCGTCCGCGCCTTTCGGCTTGCGCACCTTGGGAAACACCAGGCCGGCGTGGCTGAGCGCCTGGTACAGAGTGACCTCGCCGGCGGCGGGCTCCTGACCGGGTTCCGCCACGGAGGTGCGGATGCCCTTTTCCGAAAAGCGATCCACCATGCGTTTTATAGCGCCCTGCGCAGGGGCGATAAACGCCGCGCGGCCACCGGCATTGGTATGTGCCAGCAGCTGGGCCATCATTGCGTCAATCCCGGCGATATCACCGCGCGGGGTGGGCCCCGGTTCGAATTCAAGGGGGAGGGTGTCAGCCTCATCGGCTTCAAACATCCCCGGCGGCGCAAAAGTCCACAACGGCAACTCATGTCCACGCGCGGTCGCCTCCAGTGACTCATAAGAGCGGTAGCTGGAGGCCTCAAGATCCAGGCTCGCGGCATCTATGGGACCGTCCGCCCCCATAGCGGCGGCCTCCCAGCCCGCGGCCAGAAACTCGGCGTCAGTGTTTTCCAAGTCCGCGATGCGCGTGCGGATCTTTTCCGGCCCCACCAACACAATGTGGGTGCCGGCCGGGAAAAACTCAGGCAACGCAACCAACGGCGAGGTGGCGAGGACGGGGATGAGGGACTCCATGCCGTCGGCCGGAATGTGCTCAGAGACCTTGGTCAGCAGCTCCGCCAAGGCAGCGTTGCCCGCATGCTGCGGGGCCAACCGCCCGGCCCGCGCGGCCACCTCATTGGTAATGGGCAGCTCCCGCGCCGGGAAGATGTCCACCGCACCCACCTCAATCTCCGGGATGGCGCGCTGATCTGCTACGGAAAACTGGCGGATATCCGTGATCTCATCGCCCCAGAACTCCACGCGCACCGGGTAATCAGAGGTGGTGGGAAACACGTCCAGAATGCCGCCGCGCGTAGCATACTCACCCCGCTTGGCCACCATATCCACATGCTTATAGGCGCGGAACTCTAAGGCAGAGACCACGGCCTCCAACGGATACTCCGCGTCCTCAGCAAGGGAGATGGGCTCCCGGCCCTCCACCTCGGACATAATGGGCTGGCAATATCCGCGCGCCGCGGTCACCACGACGCGCAACTCCCCCTTGGCCAGGCGGTGCAGCACCTGCGCACGCCGACCCACGATATCCGCGCCAGGGCTCAAACGCTCGTGCGGCAGCGTCTCCCACGCCGGGAAAAACGCCACCTTATCCCCCATCATGGCGGCCAGCTCTGCGGTCAAATCCTCAGCCTCACGGCCGGTGGCCGTGACAACCAGCACCGGCGCCTGATTAGCCAGCGCGCCGATAGCCCAGGGACGGGCCTGATCGATGCCGCTGATATGCAGCCGCTCCAACCCCACGTTGGAGGCCAACCCCTTCAACTTGGGATCCGAGGCAGCAACCTTGAGCAATCCGGAAAGCATAGGCGGCACGTTTACTTCACATCCTCTTCGCCCGCGTCCACCGTTTTGCCACCGGCGGACGCATCAAAGGCGGTATCTTCCAACTCAACCAACGGAACTGACAGCTTAGGTTTTTGCTCCAAACCAGACAAACCATTCCAGCACAAATTCACGATATGCGCCGCCACTGCTTCCTTGTCCGGCCTGCGCACGTCCAACCACGACTGGGCGGTCATGGACACCATGCCCACCAACGCCTGGGCGTACAGCTCCGCCAAAGCAGGATCCAGCCCGCGCCGGGCAAAGGCGTTGCCCAGGATGTGGGAGACCTGCCCCACCGCCGTGTTAAGCAGCGTGGAATAACTGCGGTCCGTGCCCGGCTTGGAATCACGCACCAGGATGATAAACCCGTCCGTTTCTTCCTCGATGTACGTCAACAGCGCCATGGTCGCCTGCTCGATGCGGGCGCGCCACGACCCCTCCTGCAAAGCCCCCGTAATCACCTTCTCCAAGGCCAGCATCTCACGGTCGATAACCACCGCGTACAGGCCTTCTTTGCCACCGAAGTGCTCATAGACCACCGGCTTGGATACACCCGCGCGTAGCGCGATTTCCTCGACCGAGGTGCCGTCAAATCCAAGTTCCGAAAAAGCCGCGCGCCCGATGGAAATCAACTGTTCCCGGCGCTGCTTGCCGGGCATTCTCTGCCTCACCATGCCCTCCAGCCTAATGCCCCTACGCCGGCAAACGTGAGCCGGCGCCCCGCCCCGCCGGCCGAGAAGGATTTAAGCGCGAGTCAATTTATGCCCCGACGGGATTTTCAGGTAGTGTGTTTACAGCGCCAGGTGCGTATGCGCACTGGTTGCTGGTTCCCCATGGTGTAATCGGCAACACTACGGTTTTTGGTACCGTCATTCTAGGTTCGAGTCCTGGTGGGGAAGCTTTTTGTTACACCCCTCTACCAGTGTTTTGCTGGTGGTGGGGTGTTTTTACTTTTTCGGGTTGAACTGGTTTAGGCCTGTTTAGGCCTATTTCTGGATGGTACGTCGTGGGATTCGGTTCGTTGCCGATGGCCAGCTACTGCCCGAACGTTTGTTGCATTGCACCCTCGGGCAGACCGCGAGCTTTGCGCCTATGGTGGTTAACGCACGCGCCGTAACCACCAGGAGCCTATGGATGAAGTCGGGGCTTCCCACCGTGGGCTAGGGCGTCCTGTTGATGTAAATAATTGGAGTCAGTGGGCGGGCACTTCACGCCAGCTGGCGGGTCGGAACACGGTGTAGACGCGGTTGAAGTACCTGCGGATTACGCGCTATAGAGATGACGCGTCGGGGAGTCTCGAAAACAAAACAACTGGGCGGGTCCGGATGCACTACGAGCATGGAACTCTAGGGCGCACCGAGGCGGGCGAATTTAAGGGCAACCGTCTCTCCGCGCATGGGCCCTACTCACCAGGGCCATGGTCATCGCCACTGCTTTTTGGCGATTTACCGCGGATGAGCTTCCGCCCGGCCTTTTTGCCCATGGCGTAGCCCTTGCGTTCGGCGCGGCGGGCAATCTGTGCCACCTGCATAGCGGTGTAGTTGACCGGCGCAAAGTAGGAGCCTCGTGGCAGGATCCATTCCCGCCAGTATGCCGTGATTGCTAAGCCAGCCGCGATGATTGGAGAGACGATCATGCCAAGAGCGGTGTAATCGAACTGGGCGAAGGCCACCATCACACATCCACCCACCACCGCCGGGACGGCATACAGCGGGCTGCCGCCGAAGACGGACGGTGTAATGCCGGAGGCAATATCGCGGACCATGCCGCCGCCCACCGCGGTCAGCACGCCCATGAACACGCACGCGATAAGGGGCATGTCATAGGCCAGCGATTTCACGCATCCGGTGACGGACCACACGCCGAGAATCACGGCATCGCCGTGAACGCGGAACATTTCCCAGGCACGTCCCTTGAAATCAGTGAGGTATGCGATGAGCGCACCCAGCATCGCCAGCGACAGGTAGGTGGGGTTGGAAATCGCCGCGGCGGGGCCCTGATCGATGAGCATGTCGCGCATCATGCCGCCGGCCAGCGCGGAAAATAGGGCGAGGAAGATGAACCCGATGAGGTCAAATTGGCGCTTGCGGGCGATTGTTCCGCCGATAATGCCGTTGAGAACTACTCCGATGAGGTCAAAGACGTCATAGAGCGTCTGGATGAGGGGATCCACGTCTGCCATGTGCATTAACCCTAGCGCAGCCACTCGTTCTTCCGCCCATTTTCCCTCCACCCAGGACGGGGCCCTATGCTTAATTCTTATGACACACCCGGAGGGCCAGGAAGGCCGCAACGAGGCCCGCAACGCAACCCGTTTCGCGTGGTCAAATGGCCTGCAAAATATTGGCGATCAGCTCGTCGCCGCCAAGACGGTACTCCCTTGGATCTTTCAGGCCGCCGGCGTTCCCGGATTCTTCACGGGTCTACTGGTTCCCATCCGCGAGGCCGGATCCATGTTGCCGCAGGCGGCGCTGAGCCCATGGGTGACCACGCACCGCTCCCGTAAGAAACTGTGGATCCTCGGCAGCATCGGCCAGGCCGCCAGCGCCCTGATCATTGCCCTGGCGGCCCTGTGTTTTACGGGCATCGGCTTGGGCGTAGTGGTCATCGCTGCCTTGAGCGCACTCTCCATCTTCCGGGCGCTATGTTCCATTGCCGGAAAAGACGTGCAGGGGCGCACCATCTCCAAGGGCCGGCGCGGCAAGGTAACCGGGCGCGCCACCCAAATCGGCGGTGCAACCACGCTTGCCGTGGGATTAGCGCTCTACTTCCTTGGAGACCTGCCGGGTTGGGGCCTCGCCGCCCTGCTGGGCTTAGGTTCGCTCGGTTGGCTGGCAGCCGCCCTGATTTTCTCCGGTATCTACGAACCCCACTCGGACGAGGAACCACGGGGCATGGATAGGTCCTGGTGGAAGGACACCTGGCACCTGTTCCACGACTACAAGGATTTTCGCTCCTTTGTCTTTGTGCGCTCGCTGCTTCTGGTATCCGCGCTTTCCACCTCCTTCATCGTGATGCTCGCGCAGGAAGCGGGCAGTGATGCGCTCTCCGGTCTCGCCGGTTTCATCGTGGCCTCTGGTCTGGCCAGCCTCGTCGGCGGGCGAGTATCCGGCCTGCTGGCTGATAAATCCTCGCGCTCGGTCATGGCGGGCGGAGCGGCGAGCGCCTCGGTCATCCTGGTGCTCATCGTCGCCGCGGCGGCGTGGTTGCCGCCAAGCTTGCTGGCGTGGATTATGCCGGCGGCGTTTTTCCTTGTAAACCTCGCCCACACCGCTATCCGCGTGGCGCGCAAAACCTACGTGGTGGACATGGCGGAGGGTGACCAGCGGACCCGTTTTGTCGGCGCGGCCAACACGCTCATGGGCGTGTTCCTGCTTGTTGCCGGCGGCATAAGCGCGTTGGTTGCGCTGGCTGGGACCTCCTTTGCCCTGCTACTGCTGGCCGCGATGGGCTTCGTGGGCGTCTGGCGCGCCCGGGGCCTCAAGGAGGTCTCTGCATAAGGCCCCTTATGGCCTATAAGATAAGTGGCCTAACGGCGCAGCGAAAGCGCCCGCATATTATCGATTCAACAATCCCAATTTTTAGGAGCTCATTTTCCCGTGGTAGCTACTAACCCGTGTGCCGTTGTGGTCCTCGCCGCCGGCGCAGGCACCCGCATGAAGTCCAGCAAGCAAAAGACACTGCATGACATTGGCGGCCGCCAGCTTGTAGGCCACGCCCTGCATGCCGCGGCTGGGATCAATCCGCAGCACATCGTCACTGTGGTGGGCCACCAGCGTGACCAGGTCTCCCCCGCCGTTGACGCCATCGCGGCGGAGCTCGGGCGCGAGGTTATTCAGGCGGTCCAGGAGGAGCAAAACGGCACCGGTCACGCGGTGCAGTGCGGGCTCGAGCCAATCCCATCTTTCGAGGGCACCGTATTGGTGACCAATGGCGATGTTCCGCTGCTGCGCGCCGAGACCATCCAGGCGCTGGCAGACGAGCACGTGGCCGCCGGCAATGCCGTGACCGTGTTGTCCATGAGGCTTGAGGACCCAACCGGGTATGGCCGGATTGTCCGCGATGAGGCCGGCTCGGTCACCGCCATTGTGGAGCAGAAGGACGCGCAGCCGCAGCAGCTTGAGATCGATGAGGTCAATTCCGGCGTCTTCGCGTTTGATGCTGCCGTATTGCGCGACGCGCTAACCAAGCTGGATTCAAACAATGCCCAGGGCGAGCTGTACATCACCGACGTCCTGGAAATCGCGCGCGAAGCCGGCCATGGCGTAGGCGCGCACCTCGCGACCGACGCCGCCGAATTGGCGGGCGTTAACGACCGCGTTCAGCTCGCCGACGCCGGCCGCGTGCTCAACCAGCGCACCGTCGAAGCCGCCATGCGCGGCGGCGCCACCATCGAGGACCCGGCCACCACCTGGATAGACGTGACCGTGCGGATCGGCCAGGACGTCACCATCCACCCCGGCACCCAGCTCAAGGGCACCACCGTGATCGCCGACGGCGCAGAAATCGGTCCGGATACCACGCTGACAAACATGGAGGTGGGTGAGGAAGCCACCGTCGTGCGCACCCACGGCTCTGATTCCTCCATCGGCGCCCGCGCCAACGTGGGACCGTTTACCTTCATCCGCCCCGGCACCATCCTGGCCGAAGAGGGCAAGCTGGGCGGCTTTGTCGAGGCGAAGAACGCGCAAATTGGCCGCGGCTCCAAGGTTCCGCACCTGACCTACATTGGCGATGCCACCGTGGGCGAATACTCCAATATCGGAGCTTCCTCCGTCTTCGTCAACTATGACGGGGTAAACAAACACCACACCACCATCGGCAGCCATGTGCGCACCGGTTCTGACACGATGTTCATTGCACCTGTCCAAATTGGTGACGGCGTATACTCCGGTGCGGGTACAGTTATCAAGGAGGATGTTCCTGCGGGCGCGCTCGTGGTCTCGGGCGGCAAGCAGCGCAACATCGAGGGCTGGGTTCAGCGCAAGCGCCCTGGTACCCCTGCGGCAGAAGCCGCGGAGGCGGCCCAGGCCCGTTCCATTGAAACTGGTTCCGGTTCTGAAGAATCTGACACCGTATAAAAGTCACACAGGATTGATAGGAAAGGCACTTAGACCCCTATGACTGGCAAGAAGATTAAGACCAAGGTCAAGAAGAAGCTCATGCTGTTTTCCGGCCGCGCTCACACCGAGCTGGCCGAGGCAGTAGCGAAGGAGCTCGGCACTGACTTGGTGCCTACCACCGCCCGCGACTTTGCGAATGGTGAAATCTTCATCCGCTTCGAAGAATCCGTACGTGGCTCGGACTGCTTTGTCATCCAGTCCCACACGCAGCCGCTGAACAAGTGGCTCATGGAGCAGCTCATCATGATTGATGCGCTCAAGCGCGGTTCCGCAAAGCGCATCACCGCTATCCTGCCGTTCTACCCATACGCGCGCCAGGATAAGAAGCACTCCGGCCGTGAGCCTATCTCCGCGCGCCTGATCGCTGACCTCCTCACCGCCGCCGGCGCTGACCGCATCGTCACCGTCGACCTCCACACCGATCAGATTCAGGGCTTCTTCGATGGTCCGGTGGACCACATGCACGCCATGCCAATCCTGGTGGACTACATCAAGGGCAAGTACTCCCTGGACAACCTGGCGGTGGTCTCCCCTGACGCCGGCCGCGTGAAGGTTGCCGAGAAATGGGCACACGAATTGGGTGACGCCCCGCTGGCGTTCGTCCACAAGACCCGCTCCACAGAGGTTGCTAACCAGACCGTGTCCAACCGAGTCGTTGGTGACGTAGAGGGCAAGGACTGCATCCTGTTGGATGACATGATTGATACCGGCGGCACCATCGCGGGCGCCGTGCGCGTGCTGAAGGAAGCCGGCGCCAAGTCCGTTGTCATTGCTTGTACCCACGGCGTGTTCTCCGACCCTGCCCGTGAGCGCCTGTCCGAGTGCGGTGCGGAGGAAGTTATCGCCACCGATACGCTGCCTCAGTCCACCGAGGGCTGGTCCAACCTGACCGTTCTTTCGATCGCTCCGCTGCTGGCCAAGACCATCCATGAGATCTTCGAGAATGGCTCCGTGACCACCCTTTTCGAGCCCCAAGAAGAGGCTCAGAAGTAGCCACAAACCCGGTTTGCGGTAATTCCTTCATAAATTCACTACCCTTGGGGGCGTACTCTTTCCTCAACTGACTTGAAACGTCAGAGAAAGGAACGCCGTCCCCAATGGGTAGGTTTTCTAGTTTTGACGGACGTGTGGCGCTGGTAACGGGCGCTGCATACGGAATTGGCGCCGCCACAGCAAAGGAGCTGGCAGCCTGTGGCGCCAAGGTTGTCGCGGGCGATAGTTCCGAACCCGAGCTGCAGTCCCTAGTCGCTGACATCCGCGAAGCCGGCGGCACCGCAGAAGCCTTTGTCATGGACCAGGCGTCCGAGGCGGACCAGCGCGAGGCCGTGAATTTCGCGGTGCGAGCCTTCGGCGGCCTGCACCTGGCGGTCAATTCCTCCGGTTATGGAAGCGAACCGCAGCGCTCCGGGGAATTCCACGTCTCCGATTGGGATCGCCAGATCGATCTCAATCTCAACTCCGTTGCGTATGCCATGCGCTACCAGCTCGAGCAGTTCATGGACCAGGAGCGCACGAGCCAATGCGCGATAGTCAATGTAGCTTCGGTCCACGGCTTCCTGGCCGCGCACGGCCACTCGGCGTACACCGCCGCCAAGCATGGTGTCATTGGCTTAACGCGCACCGCGGCGCTGGAATACGCCTCCAAGGGCATTCGCATCAACGCGGTGACCCCGGCCTATGTGCGCAACACGATGCTTGCCCGTGAGATGGACGATGAAGAAATCGGCAAGATCATCAACGCCCATCCCCTGGGTCGCCTGGGCAACCCGGAAGAGGTGGCATACTTGATCCGCTTCTTGCTTTCCTCCGACGCCTCCTACATCACCGGCGCCGCCCTACCCGTCGATGGCGGCTACACGGCCGGTTAATCCCGGGTCGCGCTCATCGATAGCGAGGCGAGCAATGATGACCGAACCCTGCGAAGACGGCTACTGCGCCCGCGCCCGGGCCGTAGAGGCGGTAGAGGAGGTTCTGGCGCCGCTGGCCGATGCGGACCAAGCCTTCGCCATGTCCGCCGCGGCGGGTCGCCGGTGTGAATTCCTGGGTATCCCGGTTAAAACCCGCCAGCGGGCCACCCGCGGAATCCTGGATCGCCGGCCGCTGGATCCGGATTTTGTGCGCGGCCTGTGGTCCCTGCCGGAAAGGGAGTTCAAGTATGTTGCGTGCGATCACTTGCTGCGCCAGCGCCGATTCCCAGCCGCGCTGCTGCCGCTGCTCGAGGAGCTCATCACTACCGAGCCGTGGTGGGACACCGTAGAGCAGCTGGCCCGGGTCGCCGCACGGTGCCTGCGCTACGACTCCGCCGCCGCCGAAACCATCAACGATTGGGCTACCGCCGGTGATATCTGGCTTCGCCGCGCAGCCTCCCTGTGTGGGTCGGGCCAAGGACTTCATTGAGGCCCCTGATCGGTCATGCGGTGGCCCCTCAAGGCGCTCTACCCGCGGTGCTTTTGCCTTCGAGGTTGCGGTAGTGGTAGATTATCACCGTCTCGGCGAGGGCGTTTTATACGCCGTTATCGACGCGATTGATTTCATGTAAGCAGCTTAAGCTTTCCAAGCCTGCGATGACTCGTCCAAGACGTCCATCGGCAGGCTTTTGTTGTATGTGCTGCACGTCTTCACGCGCATCGCGGCTCCACTGCCCCGCCGGTTAGAAATAAACTTGTAGAAGGAGACCACTATGGCTAGCAATCAGCCTGTCATCAAAGCAGATGCACGTAACGAATTCGGCAAGGGCGCTGCCCGCCGCGCACGCCGCGCCGGCAAGGTTCCTGGCGTAATCTACGGCCACGGCCACGACCCAATCCACTTCGCAGTGGACCGCCTGGAAATCACCGCCCTGGTCCGCAACCACGGCGTAAACGCTGTTCTGGAGCTCGAGATTGACGGCGAGCAGCACCTGACCATGGTTAAGCACATCGATCAGAACGTGCTGACCCTGGACATCGACCACATCGACCTCCTGACCATTAAGCGTGGCGAGAAGGTTGAGGTTGAGGTACCTGTAACCGTCACCGGCGAGCCAGCCCCAGGCCTGATGATCAACCAGGACGCTTACGAGCTGCTCGTTGAGGCAAACGTACTGTCCATCCCAGAAGAGCTGGTTGCCTCCGTTGAGGGCGCTGAGGACGGCACCGTGGTAACCGCCGCTGACGTTGAGCTGCCTGAGGGCACCACCTTGGTCGCAGACGGCGAGACCGTTGTTGCTACCGTTTCCGTTCCTGAGGTTGACGAAGAGCTCGAGGCTGCCGCTGAGGCTGCCGAAGAGGGCGGCGCCGAGGCCGGCGCTGAGTCTGAGGAAGAGGCTGAGGAGTCTGCTTCCGAGGAGTCCTCCGATAACGAGTAAATCTCGTTTCCTGCGCGGCCAAGCCGCCGCGTGAGCTTCCGCCCCCGCCCCGTGCACTCGATGCATGGGCGGGGGGCGGTTTCTCTGTTTTATTGCCTGAAATAGGGATCTACCTGTGCCTTAGCAGAGTTATCCACAGGCGGCTAAATATTCTTGCGCTTGGCCCGCCAGGCGATTTAGCGTAAAACCATGAGCTTGCAGACGTACCTTTCCTCCCTTGCCCACGGCATTCAGCTCGTGGCGCAGGTCTCCGGTGCGTCGAGACAGGACTTGATGGACTGGGGCGCCTCTCCCGCGCACGCGCAAGAACTCCTCGACCTTTATGCCGCGTATTTCGGTGACACCGCTTACACCCGCAAGCAGGAACGCGCCCGCCGCACCACCCATGATCTCCAGGTACTCATCCGGATCGAGCGCTTTGTCCGGCGCGTGAAGAAGTCTTTGGATAAATGGCGCCTGCGGGAGGAACTAGCCCTGCTACCCGCGTCTCGCGTCGACTCGGTCGCCCGTGAGCGCCTCAAGGCCCTAAAACCACCCAAGGCCCCAGTAGAGGGCGTGCGCATCCGCCGCGGTTCCACACATTGGCAGATGGTGCTTACAGGTCCATCCAAGCTGATAGGTGAGATGTACGAGGGCCAGGACGGCACCATTGAGACTTTTCATAAGCGCTATTTCGCCGGCCAATCCGCGCCGGAATACGCCATCAACGTGGTGGTTACCATAGATGATCTGGACGAAATTCTAGACGGTACCGGGGATGAGACGCTGCTTCGCTGCACCAACGGCCAGGTGCTCACCGGCGCCCAGCTCCTGCAGTCAAAGATCTCTGAGCGTGGCTACGCCGCACTGGTCCACCCGGTTCTCGGGCCCATCGACCTTGGCACCACGGAGCGCCTGGCCAATGGCAAACAGCGCAAGTTGGCCTGCATCGAAAACCCCGTTTGTGCCTGGCCGGGATGCCACTGCCCGGCGGACATGTCGCAGGTTCACCACATCATCGCCGCGAAGAATGGCGGCCCTACGTCCATGGCCAACCTGCTCATGCTTTGCCCATATCACAACGCGGTGAACGAGGATGACAAGGTCCGCAACCGCGGCCGGATGATTAAAGTCAACGGCAAATCCGCATGGTGTTCCCCTTATGGCGGCCCTCCGGTCAACACCCACCCCGGTTACCGCGCACCGCTGTTGGTTTAGAGACCACCCGGCACCGTGGCGGGAGGCCGGGATGTGGAACAATATGGAGCGTGAGTGAGACCCCCGTTCTTATTGTAGGTTTGGGCAATCCGGGCCCAAAGTATGTTGGCACGCGCCACAACGTTGGCTTCGAGGTCATCGATGAGTTGTTGACGCGTGTCTCCCCCATGCCCGCGTCTTTAAGCGTGCACAAAAAGACCAATACGGAAATCGTGGAGCTGCCCGCCGGCCGCCTGCTGGGGCGCAGGGCGATTGTGGCTAAACCCCGGTGTTTTATGAATCTTTCCGGCGGCGCCGTCAAGGCATTGGCGTCCTATTACGGAATAGAGCCTGGCGATGTGGTTGTCATTTATGATGATCTCGAGCTGGAATTCGGCCAGGTAAAACTGCGTTCCGGGGGCGGCGATCACGGCCACAATGGCCTACGTTCGATTACCAAGTCGCTGGGCACCAAGGACTATCAGCGCCTGGGCGTAGGGATTGGCCGCCCTCCGGGACGCCAGGACGTGGCATCGTTTGTCCTTAAACCGTTTGCCAAATCCGAGGTCGCCGACCTGCCCATCGTAGCCGCCGACGCCGCCGACCTCCTCGAGCAATCCCTCCGGTAATCCTTATTTTCCCGGCAATTCCCCCGGTGCGGCGACTAAGCTAGCTGAACATGAAACTAGCTACCCTAAGGACCCCCTACGGCACCACCACTGTCCGCGTTGACGGTGAGGGTTTTGGCACCGAACTGGACCACGAAGATGTTGGCGCCCTGCTGGCCAGCCCCGATTGGCGCAAGGCGGCCGAGATGTCCGGCGAACCCATCACCTTTAACCCGGCCAATCTGGCCCCTGTTATCCCCAACCCGGGGAAGATCATCTGCGTCGGCCTGAACTACGCTAAGCATATTCGGGAGATGGGGCACGAGGCACCGAACCAGCCGACGCTGTTCATCAAGTTCCCCGACGCGCTGACCGGCCCCTACGATGACGTTTATGTGCCGGACTACGCCACGTCAAAGCTGGACTACGAGGGCGAGCTCTGCGCGGTAATCGGCACCCGCGCCTACCAGGTCTCCAGCGATGAGGCCTTGGATTACGTGGCCGGCTACGCGGTCATGAATGACTATTCCATGCGTGACTTCCAGAAGGCCACCAGCCAGTTCCACGCCGGCAAGTCCTTCTACCGAACGGCGGGGTTTGGCCCGTGGCTCACGACTCCGGATGAATGGTCTCCGGGCCGGGGAGCCCGCATCCGCACCCAGGTCGACGGCGAAACACGCCAGGATGACAACACCGATGACCTGATTTTCTCCGTAGCCGAGCTGATTGAGTACTGCTCCCGGCTTTACCCGCTCAACCCCGGCGATGTCATCGTCACGGGCACGCCCGAGGGCGTTGCCGCGGGCATGAACCCGCCGCGTTTTATCGGAGACGGCCAGACCGTGCGCATTGAGATCGATGGACTGGGCCATCTCCAGGCAACTACCCACTACGGTCAACCGGACTCGGTGGATCATACAAATCTACTATCCAACGGCGGCTGCTGCGGTGGGGCATGTGGGTGTTCGGCCGAATCGCGACACTAGGGTGAGCGTCCGCGCCCCGCAGCTGCCCCACCCCTTTCGCTAAAACCGAAGCAACGCCGGCCCCGCGACGCGGGTCCGGCGTTAAAAGTGCACTAGGCGGCTAATCCTACAGAGATTCAGGGGAAACGCGGCGTGGAAGAACCACTGGGCGTGCGCCCGCGAGTTCTTCAACGATGCGGATTACCTGGTTGGAGTAACCAAACTCGTTGTCGTACCAGACGTAGAGCACGAGGTGCTTGCCGGAGGCGATGGTAGCAAGGCCGTCTACCACGCCCGCGTGGGTGGAGCCCACGAAGTCGGAGGAGACAACCTCTGGGGATGCAATGTAGGAGATCTGCTGGCGCAGGTCGGAGTGCAGGGATACGTCGCGCAGGAAGTTGTTAACCTCGTCGCGGTCCACTTCCTTCTCCAGCTCGAGGTTAAGCACAGCCATGGACACGTCCGGGGTAGGCACGCGGATGGCGTTACCGGTCAACTTGCCCTCGAACTCGGGCAGGGCCTTGGAGACGGCCTTAGCGGCGCCGGTCTCGGTAAGCACCATGTTCAGGCCCGCCGCGCGTCCACGGCGGTCACCCTTGTGGAAGTTATCGATCAGGTTCTGGTCATTGGTGAAGGAGTGCGCGGTTTCCACATGACCGTGAACCACGCCGTAGCGGTCATTGATGACCTTCAGCACGGGGGTAATACCGTTGGTGGTGCAGGAGGCAGCGGAGAGGATCTTATCCTCGGCGGCAATATCGCCATGGTTGATGCCGTAGACGATATTCTTCAGATCACCCTTGCCCGGCGCGGTCAGCAGCACGCGGGCAACGCCCTTGGACTGCAGGTGCTGTTCCAGGCCAGCTCGGTCGCGCCATACGCCCGTGTTGTCAACGACGATGGCGTTGTCAATGCCGTAGGCGGTGTAATCGATCTCGGCCGGGTTGCCGGCGTAGATCATCTGGATCTTGGAGCCGTTAGCCCAAATGATTTCCTTTTCCGGGTCCACATCGATGGTGCCGGCGAAGGCGCCGTGTACCGAATCGCGACGCAGCAGGGATGCGCGCTTGTAGATGTCATCCTCGCCCTTCTTGCGGACTACGATGCCGCGCAGGCGTACGCCACCATAGGTTGCCTCGCGGGCGATGAGGATGCGGGCCAGCAGGCGGCCGATGCGTCCAAAGCCGTAGAGAACAACGTCCACAGGCTCGCGGTCCTTGCCGGTGCCGATTACCTCCTCAAGCTCCTTTTCGAGGTAAGCCTTAAGGTCTGACTCGCCGGACTCCTCGAAACCCTGCACCAGGCGGCCCAGGTCGAGGGAAGCTGAACCCAGGTCGAGCTCAGTGAGAGCTTCCAGTACGGGGAGGGTATCTGCGGTGGAAAGCTGGGAGCCGGTGACGCGGCGGGCGTACTTGTTGGCCTTGATGATGTCAATGTCAGTGACGCCAACCAGCAGGCGGCCGAACACGGAAGTGACAACGTTCTTCTCATTGTGCAGCTGGTGGATGAGCGGGATCATCTTCTGGGCACGCTCGAGGCGCTCGTTCCAGTCAGCATGGCCAAGTTCAGGGTTCGCGGTCACAGAATCATTCCTTTGCGGTGAGGGGGTAAACCTTTACTTCCAACCCAACATTCTACCGGGGTTTAGTGCCCGCTACCGGAAAGTTGGGCAACCACCTCCGCCGCGCTACCCCCGCGGATGAGGTGCGGGTTAATCCCCACTAGGCAATAGGACACTTCCCGCTCGCCAGCGGCGCGACGTTCCGCCAGAATGGTGCTCAAATGGGGGTAGATGGGCGGCATGTCCGGGTGCGCTCGCGTGTAGGCGGTCTCCATACCGCGGGCGTAGCGGCCGGACAGTGCACGCGTAGATACTGTGGTTCCGCCTTCAGCAATCAAAGAGCGGTTCGCGTCCGATGTCCCCGCCTCCCCCGTGAGCAGGAACGCCGAGCCGCAGCTAACCGCACGCACGCCCGGCCACCCGAGGGCACCGTCCACATCCTCAGCGCTGCGCAGCCCTCCGGCGGCGACGAGTGTGGCACTAGGCACGGCTTCGTGCACGGCGCCGACCAGAGCTGGCAAAGGCCGGGGGTCGGGCTCGGCGGTAAAGTCCCACGTGCCGCGATGCCCACCGGCCTCGGGCCCTTGAACGCACAGCACGTCTGCCCCGCGGGCGTGGGCCTCGCATGCTTCGGCTTCGTTAGTGACCGTCACCCATGCTTCTTTGCCCGCCGAGTGCAGCTTTTCTATTTCCATAGGGCTAAAGCAGCCGAACATGGACCACACCATGCGGGCCGTGGAGCCCAGAGCTAGCTCAAATTTTTCCTGCCACCCGAACGTGTAATCCACGGCCGCGAGCCCGCGCCCCGGTTCACGTCCTGCTTCCTCCGCGATTGCCCGCGCCGCGGCCATTTCCGCCCCGCTGAGGCGGCGCTGCGGGTAGAACAGGTTGATGCCGTAGGCGCCGTTGATGGAGCGAAGATGTTCGGCCGCTTCCCGGGCCTGGATTGTCCCCCACGCCAATGCGCTGATGCAGCCGGCCGCCGCTGCGGCCTTAACTAGCGCCACGGTGGTGGGCCCACCCGCCATGGGCGCTACGACGATGGGGACTGGCAAGGTGTCAATGACTTGGCTCATGGCCCACACCATACCCACGCTATGGCAGACTGTGACGGGTGAATAAAGTTATCAATTTCCTTACTAGCCTCTTTGGCCGCGGCCAGCGCTCCCCCGGCACTAGCCGCGCTTGGTCCGTGACGGATTTGCATGCGGATTGGCTGATTGTGGGCCTGGGCAACCCCGGCGCTAAGTACGCCGCCACCCGCCACAATGTGGGATACATGGCGATCGATGACATACTGGCCCAGACTGGGGACGTCCTAGACCCGGTTCGGGGCATGGGCCTGCAAGCAGCCCCTCTGACATTTGGCTCCCAACGGGTATTAGTGGCGCGCAGTGATACCTATATGAACCTCTCCGGCGAACCGGTGGCACCCCTGGCCCGCGAGCTGGGCATCCCCGCCGAGCGCATCATAGTCATCCACGATGAACTCGATCTGCCCTCGCACAAGGTACGCGTGAAAAAGGGCGGGAATGAAAACGGGCATAACGGACTGAAATCCCTAACCCAGCAATTAGGTACGCGGGACTATCTAAGGGTACGCATCGGTATCTCCCGCCCGCCCAAGGGCTCTAGCATTCCGGATTACGTCCTGGGGCCCGTCGATTCGGGCGCCGGCTTAGATGCGGCCATCAGCACCGCGGCGGAAGCGGCACGCCTTATCGTCGAGGAGGGACTGACTCGAGCACAAAATGCAATCCACTCGCGATGAACGTTAAGCCCCGGATTAATCCCGGGCGCCTGCAGATGAGAGTTCCTTCATCTTGGTTTAATCACGGATTTCATAATCGCTGTTGAAGGGCTTTTATGGGTTTTGCACCCAAAACAAGGCCTTGCGCAACCCTGTGACGTGGGATTTACTCAGATGTGCCGGCACACCTTATCCACCCCTAGCCAGCCCAGCGGCTAGAAAATACCCTTAGGAGCACATCAATGAATATTGGCGCAATCATTGCTTCAATCATCGCATTCCTCATGTCGAACTTCGGCCACATCCCGGGCGTTCCGCAGATTCTGGACCAGATTGGCCACCACGCAGCCGCGTGGGGCGATGATGACTGGGACGATGACCGGGACGACTGGGACGATGACGACTGGGATGACTAATCCCCTGCATTCCCTATCCGCGTAAAAACGCACGAGCCCTGGCCACCCCGCGAATCAATATCGCGGCCGGCCAGGGCTCGAAAGCGTTTTGCCCGTTTTATTTCAGCAGCTTCTCCAGCCCGTCGAGGGTCTTGGCCAAGTCTTTGGCCAGCGCCCCGTCCGCCTCGAAGCCGAGTTCGGCGAAGTAGCTCGGAATGTCAATCTGGGTAGCGTGCCGCACATACGGCATAGCCAGCATGGAATCAACCGCGGCGTGCCACGCCTTGACCGCGGCCTCGGCGCCGCCAAAGCCGTATCCCACGAACGCAACCGGCTTGCCCTTCCATTCGATGATCGAATCGAAGGCGTTCTTAAACGGCCCGGGGACGGACTGGTTGTATTCCGGGGTCACGAACACGAATGCGTCCAGGGCGCCGATCTTGTCCGCCCAGCGCTGGACGTTGTCATTGTCGTACTGACCATTGGCCTGGCCTGGATTTACCGCGGACTCCATCAGGGGGACATTAAACTCTTTAAGATCCACCAGCTCGTAGGAGTGTTCGCGGCCTTGCGCCTGCTCCACGACCCACTCCGCCACGGGCTGGCCATTGCGGCCTTCGCGGATGGACCCAAGAATTACACCAATGTTCGCCATATGCTTCCTTGCTTCTTAAAACTCTTCAACTGTTGACGCATCAACATTGAAACAACCCGAATTAGATTACTGTTAGCACCCCCGGGAGTGCACATTAACCGGCGGGGCTAAGATAAACGGCATGCATAACGGGTCTGACAGTAATACCGCGGGGGCAGCCGGGAAGACGATCGTGATTACGGGGGCGTCGGACGGCATTGGTGCGTCGGCGGCGCGCATACTGCAGCAGGCGGGGCCGGGCAACCGGCTAGTAGTCGTTGGGCGCGATGAGGCGAAGACGCTAGCGGTGCCCGGATACAAGCACCTCACCGCCGATTTCACCAGCCTGGCTCAGGTTCGCGAACTGGCCGAGGAGCTGCGCGGCATAGGCGGGATCGACGTGCTCGCCAACAACGCCGGGGGCATGTTTGACGGCCCGGTCATCACCGAAGACGGCTGGGAACGCAATTGGCAGGTCAACACCGTTGCCCCGTTCCTGCTTACCTCCCTCCTGCGGCCGCAGCTGCGCGGCGCGGTAGTAAACACATCCTCGATGGCGTCTCACTTAATGGGCCGCTTCGACCCAGGTGAGCTCGATTCGCGCACGGACTTCGATTCCCAGCGCGCCTACGGCAACGCCAAGGTTGGCGTGAACCTCATGACCCGTTACTTCCACCTGCACGGCATACCGTCCGTGGCCTTCCACCCCGGGGTCATAGATTCCAGTTTCGGCAGCCGCTCCACCGGTTTGTTGTCAAAGGCCTACGCCACGCGGTTCGCGCACAGCGTCATGGCCAGCCCGGACAAGGGCGGCCTAGTATTGGCCCAGTTCATCGCCGGGCAGCCCGGGATCCACTGGGACTCCGGGTACTACTACGGCAAACCCGGGCGCAAGGGATTTACCAGGCGCGGCGCGCGCGGGGACCGCCTCGCCCGCCGGGTATTCGACGAGGTGGCCTCGCGGGTGAATGTGGAGTGGGGGCTTTAAGGCACTAAGCTCTAGTGCCATGAGTATTGCCTCCGAATCCGCACGCCGCCGCACGTTTGCCGTCATCGCCCACCCGGACGCTGGTAAGTCCACGCTGACCGAGGCGCTGGCGCTGCATGCGCACGTCATCTCCGAGGCTGGCGCCGTGCACGGCAAGGCCGGCCGCAAAGCCACCGTCTCCGACTGGATGGAGATGGAAAAGGACCGCGGCATCTCCGTTGCCTCCTCCGCGCTGCAGTTTGAATACGCGCCCGAGGGCCACGAGGGCGAGCCGTACATGATCAACCTGGTAGACACCCCGGGCCACGCCGACTTTTCCGAGGACACCTACCGCGTGCTTACCGCCGTTGACGCCGCCGTCATGCTCATCGATGCGGCCAAGGGCTTAGAGCCGCAAACGTTGAAGCTATTCCGCGTGTGCAAGGCCCGCGGTTTGCCTATCGTTACCGTGATAAACAAGTGGGACCGCGCGGGCCGCGAGCCGCTGGAGCTGGTCGACGAAATTGTCAACGAGATCCAGCTGCAGCCCACCCCGCTGTACTGGCCGGTGGGCATCGCGGGCGATTTCCGGGGCCTCGCGCACATCAACGAGGACGGTGAGGCGGACAACTACATCCACTTCATCCGTACCGCGGGCGGATCCACCATCGCGCCTGAGGAGCACTTCTCGCCCGCCGACGCCGCCGCTAAGGAGGAGGGCGCCTGGGATACCGCCGTGGAGGAGGCGGAGCTGCTTGCCGCGGACGGCGCCATCCACGACCAAGAACTCTTCGAACAATGCGTGACCTCCCCGCTGATTTTCGCCTCCGCGATGCTGAACTTTGGCGTGCACCAAATCCTGGACACGCTCTGCGCGATTGCGCCGGCGCCGGGCCCGCGCGATTCGGACCCCGCGGTTGTCGCTGCGGCGGGCTCCAGCGGCGGCGCTGCCATCGATGAACGCCGCGAGGTCACCGGGGATTTCTCCGGCGTCATCTTCAAGGTGCAGGCGGGTATGGACCGCAACCACCGCGACAACTTGGCGTTTATGCGCGTGGTCTCCGGCGCGTTTGACCGCGGAATGCAGGTCAACCACGCCCAGTCCGGCCGCAGCTTCTCCACCAAGTACGCGCTGACGGTCTTCGGCCGCACGCGCGAGACGGTGGACACCGCCTACCCGGGCGACATTGTGGGCCTGGTCAACGCCGGATCCCTGGCACCGGGTGACACTATCTATGCGGGCAAGAAGGTCCAGTTCAAGCCGATGCCGCAGTTCGCGCCCGAGGCCTTCCGCATCCTGCGAGCCAAGTCCCTGGGCAAGTACAAGGCGTTTCGCAAGGGCCTGGATCAGCTCGCCGCCGAGGGCGTGGTGCAGATCCTGCGCAACGACACCCGCGGCGATGCGGCCCCGGTTATGGCCGCCGTGGGCCCGATGCAGTTCGAGGTCATGCAGGCCCGCATGGAACTCGAGTACAACGTGGAGACCGTCACGGAGCCAATTCCGTACTCGGTGGCCCGCCGCACGGACGCCGAATCCGCCCCTGAGCTGGGCCGCCAGCGCGGCGTGGAAATCTTCACCCGCGCCGACGGCGAACTCATCGCGCTATTCGGCGACAAGTGGAAACTCGCCTTCGTGGAAAAGGAGCACCCGGAGCTGACCATGGAGCCGCTAGTCGCCGACTAAGCACCCCGGCTTCCACCAGGGCGCTTCCCCGCCGCTATCCCAGTGGCTTAGCCCGCGGTGAGGAAGTCTTTCCACGCGGGCCACTCGTGGTACATCTGCGCGCGGCCCGCCTCGTAGTTTTCCTTTAGCTTGGCCACGGACCGTTCCGTGGATGTGACGAGCATGTTGTCCGGGAAGAACAGCTGCGCGCGCCCCTGCGCCTCGAGCTCTAAGAGGCGCTGCTTCGAGGCGTTGTACTTGGCGGGGCGGGTAATCATGGCGTCGGCAATGGCGGGCATGCGCCGGAACAAGCGGCGGACGGCGGCCGGGCGGGAGACCTCGGGCCGCACGTATCCGCGGGGCTTGGAGCCGATGAACAAGAACTTCTCGAAACCCGCCTTCTCCGCCTCGCCGATGGTAATCCCGCCGGACTCCCCCAACGCGCCGTCTACGTACGGCACGCCATCGATGTAGCGCATGGGCATAATCAGCGGCAGCGTTGAAGAGGCGCGCACCCGCATATTCAGGCTGGCCTGGTCCTGGGCGTCCTCCTTGCCCCAGTAGACCGTCTCCCCGGTGTCCGCGCGGGTCGCTCCCAGGCTCATCATCGCCGGATTCGCCTCATACGCGGCGAAATCGTAGGGCAAGTCCGCGTCCGATGATTTTTCGTAGATGTACTCCGCGTTGAAATAGCCGTTGCCGCGCAGCAGGGAGCTTACGCCGCCGAAGCTGGGGTTGTTGGCAAAATCCACGAAGGACTCCACCGCGCGCTCGGCATCGCGGGACAGGTAGTTAAGCGCGTGGGACGCGCCGGCTGACACGCCGCCAACCCACCCAACCTGGACCTTTTCCTGGATAAGTTTCCGGATGCACGCCGCCGTGTAGGAGTTGCGCATTCCCCCACCCTCGATCACCAGGGCCACATTCTGAGCATCAATCATTCGACCAATCGTAGAACACTATCTCGCCTTTCGCGGCGGGACCCCTCCTTTAGCGCCGGCGCGGTCCGGCGCCCCCGTGCCCCGATCGGCGGCGCAGGAAGGCGGTAGACTACCGGGCATGGGTTTGTTTGAAGCACTGTTCCAGCGCGGACCGAGGCTTGCCTCCGCGCCCGATTCGGCCCGCGCGGTGGACGTGCCCGAACTCGATATCAGCACCGCCGAGTCGATGCTCATCATCACCGTGCCCGCCCGTGTGGTGCCGGATATCAAGGCCGCCGCGGCGGGCGAAGCGGTGGTCTTGCGCGGGGACCAGGCACCGCGCTCCCGGGCGGACGGTTCGCCGGTACTGGCCGCGTGGCTGGCCCCCTCGAAGCGCGATGATCTGCCAGTAATCGACCAAGACCGCGGTTGGCTGGTCCCGTTGCCGCCCGAGGCATGCCGCGCCGTCCTGGGCGGCCTGCGCGCCGAAACCGGCGGTTACGAAGTCAGCGAGCGCCTAGCAATAGTGGTGGAGTAAATCATGAACCAGCCTTTGATTCTGCCGTTTAATGGCATCTTGCCGCGCATCCACTCCAGCGCGTACATCGCACCTACCGCCGTGATCATAGGCGACGTGGAAATCGGCCCCGAGTCCTCGGTGTTCTACGGTTCTGTGCTGCGCGGGGATGTCAATGCGATCCGCATCGGGGCGCGCTCCAACGTGCAGGACAACTGCGTATTCCACGCCGACGCCGCCAACCCCACCATCCTCGAAGATGACGTCACCGTGGGCCACATGGCGCTAGTCCACGGTGCGCACGTGGGCGCCGGCAGCCTAATCGGCATGAAATCCGCGCTCCTGTCTGGCTCACGGGTGGGCGCGGGTTCGCTCATCGCCGCGGGCGCCGTGGTCCTCGAGGGCCAGGGAATCCCGGAACGCTGCCTGGCGGCGGGCGTCCCGGCGAAGGTTCGCCGCGAACTCAGCCTCGACGAATCGAGCGCCTTTATCCCCCACGCGGCCAAATACGTGGGCATCGCGGGCCAGCAGGCCCGCCCCCACGACGCGTTAAGGCTCGAGGACGTCTACTTCGATTAGTCGCCTACAGCGAGACAAGCCCCATAAACACCAAAAACGCCGCCACGACGTAGCTGCCCGTCTTGGTCACCGCGTCTTTATTCTCGCGCGCCTTGGCAAAAAGGCGGCCCGCGGCGGATTCCGGCCGCCTGCGGACGATGCCCACGAACACGGCCACCAGCGTCGGCAGCGACAGGGCGAGCGAGGCGTAGATGGCCAGGCCGCCGTAGCGGACCCAGGCGGAAAAATCGCCGGCGGACAAATGCAGCAGGCCGATGAAGAACGGCCCGGAGGTAATGGACTGCGCCAGTCCGAGGACCAGCCCGGTCAAGAAGGTCAGCGGAGAAGGCGTGCGCAGCGGCCCCAGCATCTTCTGCACCAGCGCATTCGATTCGCCGGGACGCTGGCGCCACGCCATGACCGCGGCGGCCAGGCCGATGAGAATCAGTATCCAGCCGAGCACCGGGGATTCTAGGACCGCGTCGACGTAGTCCTTGATCCCATCGAAGACCAGCATGGTCAGGATGGAAAGTAAGAACACGCCGGTCCAGTCGCCGAGGATGAGCAGCGGCGCAATCACTTTGTACTGCCCGCGCGGCAACATGATGCCGATAGCGACGGTAACGCCGATGAGCAAGGCGTTGACGGAATCGGCCAGCGCGAAGCTTACGGCGTACATGAGCGAAGACAGCATGCCGGACAGTTTACACGCGCCCGGAAGGTGGCCGCCGTCACCATATTTGCAGCAACTGCGCAAACTTTCATAGACTGTGCAAGCTTTTAAAAATTTGACCGTTCACCTAGTTCAAGGGCTGTTGTAACTCCATGTCTAGATTCCTCTACCGTCTGGGAAGCTGGTCATACCGGAAGGTATGGCCGTTCCTCGCATTCTGGCTCGTCCTGCTCATCGCTTTGGGCGGGCTCACGGCCGCATTCGCCAAATCCCCTAACCCTAACTTCGCCATGCCAGACATGGACTCCACCGTCACTCAGGAGAAGATGAGTGAGCGCTTCGGCACCGGCTCGGACGCGATGAGCGAACCGTCCGGCACCATTGTCATTCAGGCGCCCGAGGGAGCAACGCTTACGGATCAGGCGGTCATGGGCGAGATGGACGCCATGATTGAAGAGCTCAAGGCCACCGGCGCGCTGACCGGCACCGAGCAGCTGGTGAACCCCGTGCTCGCCGCCGGCGGTATGGCCCAGCAGATGGGCCAGCAAATGGCGGCGGAGGGAATGCCGCAGGAGCAGATCGATTCCAACCTGGCGGCCCTGTCCCCCTTGAGTCCTGATCAGACCACCGGCACCCTCTCCGTGAGCTTCGACGCGGAAGAGGTCATGGCCATCGACCCCGCCGACCGCGACGCCGTCACGCAGATCCTCGACGAGTATAACCGGGGTGATCTGACCGTCAAGTACCAGGGCAACGCCTTCAACTCGATGAGCGAGGGCATGGACATGACCGCGGAGGTCATCGGCCTCATCGTGGCCGCCATCGTGCTGCTGGTGACCTTCGGCTCCTTCGTGGCGGCGGGCATGCCGCTGATATCCGCCGTCATCGGCGTGGGCGTGGGCATCCTGGGCGTCCAGATTTCCACCGTGTTTACGGATTCGGTCTCCGAGATGACCCCGATGCTGGCGTCCATGATTGGCCTGGCCGTGGGCATTGACTACGCGCTGTTTATCGTGGCGCGCTTCCGCAACGAACTCATCACGTCCTCTGGGCTCAACGACTTGAGCCCGAAGGAACTCGCCGCGGAGCTCAAGAAGATGGACAAGGGCACCCGCGCGCACGCCATGGGCATGGCGCTGGGCACCGCCGGTTCCTCCGTGGTCTTCGCGGGTATCACCGTGGTTATCGCGCTCGCCGCGCTGACCATCATTGGCATCCCATTCCTGTCCACCATGGCCATCGCTGCAGCGGCCACCGTGGCCGTGGCGGTCCTCGTGGCGCTTACCGCCATCCCCGGCCTGCTCGGGCTGCTCGGCACGAAGATTTTCGCGGGCAAGGTGCCCGGCCCCAAGGTTCCGGACCCTGAGGATGAAAAACCAACCATGGGCCTTAAATGGGTCCGCCAGATCCGCCAGCGCCCGGTGCTCAACCTGGTCGCCGGCGTGGCAGTCCTTGGCATTCTGGCCGTCCCGGCCGCAAATCTCTCCCTGGCAATGCCGACTGACGGCACCGCAAAGTTGGGTTCGCCGCAGAGGGATGCGTATGAGATGACGTCGGACGCGTTTGGCCCCGGCCGCAACGCTCCGATGGTGGCCTTTGTGGACACCGCCGATATTGAGGCCCAGGAGCGCCCGCTGGCGTACGGCGCCATCCTGGACAAGTTCAACTCCACTAACGGCGTGGTCAACGCCCAGATCGTGGCCACCACGGAGAACATGGACGCCGCGCAGGTGCTTATCACCCCAACCACCGGCGCCACGGACGCGGCCACCACGGATACCCTCAACGCGCTGCGTGAATACCAGGGCCAGTTCCAGGAGGACACCGGAGCCACCTTCGGCATTACCGGCGTGACCCCAATCTTCGACGATATTTCCGAGCGCCTCACGGACGTGCTGCTGCCGTACATCGCCATCGTCTTGGTGCTGGCATTTATCGTGCTGCTGCTCGTCTTCCGCTCCATCTGGGTGCCGCTCATCGCCGCGCTGGGCTTCGCGTTGTCCATGGCCGCAGCGTTCGGTATCACCGTCGCCATCTGGCAGGAGGGTTTTGCCGGCATCATTGACGACCCGCAGCCGCTGCTGTCCTTCCTACCGATTATGCTCATCGGCCTGACCTTCGGCCTGGCAATGGATTACCAGGTCTTCCTGGTTACCCGCATGCGCGAGGGCTTCATCCACGGCAAGACCGCGGGCAACGCAACCTCAAACGGCTTCAAGCACGGCGCCCGCGTGGTCACCGCCGCGGCGCTGATCATGATTTCCGTCTTCGCCGCGTTCATCCTCATCGATGAGCCTTTCATCAAGACCATGGGCTTTGCCCTCGCCGTGGGCGTTGCCTTCGACGCGTTCATCGTCCGCATGATGATTATCCCCGCCACCATGTTCCTCCTGGGCGATAAGGCCTGGTGGATTCCGCGCTGGCTGGACAAGATCCTGCCCAACATGGACATCGAGGGCGAGGCATTGAGCGAGCACCGCGCGGAGCTGGAGAAGGCCCAACAGGAGAAGCTCGGTGTCTAGTCTGCGCGAGGCAAAGAAGCAGGCAACCCGCCAGGCCATGTCTGACGCGGCGGCCCGCATCGTGGTGGATGAGGGCGCGGAGGCCCTGACCGTGGCCCGCGTCGCCAAGGCTGCGGGCGTATCACCCCGCACCTTCCACAACTACTTCGCGTCCGTGACGGAGGCATTGTTGCATTTCGCGTCCGACGTCATCACCGAGGTAGCCCGCCAGGTTCCCACCTACCCCGAGGACGCGTCCATGGCGGCGATCATGGGGGATATCACCGCGTCCATGTTCGCTGGAGACGGCGAGGAATTGCGCTGCGTGACCTCCCTGTTCAAAGTCCGCGAGGCGCTGGCAAACATGGAGGTTTCCTTCGATGACGCATGCGGCTTCACCGAGCGTTGCGAACCAATGAGGCAGGCCTTCCTTGAGCGCCATCCGGAACTCAGCGGATTCGAGATCAACGTCATGCTCAACGTCTGCGGAACCGCCGGGGTTGTGGCGCTGCAAGAGATTTCGGATCGCGGGATTACCGGCGCCGAGGAAAAAAGGGCGATTGTGATGGCGGCATTCGATGCTTTAACCTCACTTAAATAACGTGCTTGGGTAGAATTACCTTGACAGAGCGCGGCCACCTACTGCACGGGCGGTACGGGGGCCGCGCTTTATCGTGGCGTCATCAACTATTTACTGGAGTGATTTTTCAAAGTGAAGATTGTCATTTTCGGCGGCGACGGTTTCTGTGGCTGGCCAGCATCCCTGCACTTGTCCGATGCAGGCCATGAAGTAGTCATCGCCGACAATCTTTCCCGCCGCGCCATCGACAAGGAATTGGGCGCCGAGTCTTTGACCCCCATCTCCAGCATCGAAGAGCGCATCAACGCCTGGGAGGAAGTCAGCGGCAAGCGCATCGGATTTAGCAAGCTGGATATCGCCCACGATTACGCGGGCCTGGTTGAGCTGCTCGAGGCTGAGCGCCCCGACGCCGTTATCCACTTCGCCGAACAGCGCGCGGCGCCGTACTCCATGAAGGATGCGGCCCACAAGCGTTACACGGTGGACAACAACATCAACGCCACCCATAACCTGCTGGCCGCGATCGTCGAGACCGGCCGGGATATACACGTTGTCCACCTAGGCACCATGGGCGTGTACGGCTACGGCACCGCGGGCATGGAAATCCCCGAGGGCTACCTGGACGTGGAAGTGGCAGTGCCGGGCGGCAAGGTTGAACAATCAATCCTCTACCCTTCCAATCCGGGCTCCGTCTACCACATGACGAAGGTCCTGGACCAGCACCTGTTTGCCTTTTACGCCAAGAATGATGAACTCCGCGTCACCGACCTTCACCAGGGCATTATCTGGGGAACGCACACGGAGCAAACGCTCAAGGACGAGCGCCTAATCAACCGCTTCGATTACGACGGAGATTACGGAACGGTGCTCAACCGCTTCCTCATGCAGGCGGGCGTGGGCTATCCGCTCACCGTGCACGGCACCGGCGGGCAGACTCGCGCGTTCATTCACATCACGGACATGGTGCGCTGCATCGAGATCGCGCTGAACAACCCGCCGGCGCGCGGGGAACGGGTCAAGATTTTCAACCAGATGACGGAAACGCACCGCGTGCGCGACTTGGCGGAACTCGTGGCCAAGATTTCCGGCGCGCGGGTGGCGTACGTGCCCAATCCGCGCAAGGAATCGGCGGAAAACGAGCTCCACGTAAAAAATGAGACCTTCCTAGACTTGGGCCTTGAACCAACCACCCTGAGCGAGGGGCTCCTCCAGGAAGTAGAAGAGGTGGCCCGCAAGTATGCGGACCGCTGCGACCGCTCCAAGATTCCGGCCCAGTCCCTATGGACCTCTAAGCAGGCCGCCGGCGTTCCCGCGGAGCTGGACCAGCAGGCGTAGCGTGCGAATCGCGATCTTTACAGAGGTCTTCCTCCCCAAAATCGACGGCGTGGTCACCCGCGTCACGCGGAGCCTGGAACAGCTCCGGGACGCAGGCCATGAGGTGCTCATCTTCGCCCCCGGCAATGGGCCCGAAACCTATGCGGGCTTCGAGGTGGTCTACCTGCCGGCCTTGAGCCTGTGGCCCGTCTATCCGGAGATCAAGTTCTCCGGTCCATGGCCTTCGCTGTTTAGGAGGCTCAAGGCCTTTAAACCTGACGTGGTCCATGCGGTCAATCCCATCTGGACCGCGGCGCTGGGCGTGCTGGCCGCGCGCCGGTTGGGGCTTCCCATCGTCGCCAGTTTCCACACGAACGTGCCGGAATACGTCGACGATTTGGGCATCGGGTTTGTCCGCCCGCTAACGGAAAGAGCAATCCGCTACCTGCACAACCAGGCAGAGGTTAACCTGTGCACCTCCGGCCCCATGGTGGACAAGGCGCGCGCCATGGGCATGCGCAATGTGCAGCTGTGGCCCAAGGCGGTGGATACGGTGGGATTTGCCCCGGGGAAGGCGTCGGATGAGATGCGATCCACCATGACTAGCGGCCACCCTGCCGCTCCCCTTGTAACGTACGTGGGCCGAGTCTCCAAGGAAAAGAACCTGCATATTTTGCCGGCCGTCATGGAAAAACTGCGCGGGCACCTGCCCGGCGCCCGCCTGGCGGTAGTGGGCGGCGGCCCCTTCCTCAAGCAGCTAAAATCCCAATGCTCGCCGGAGTGGGCCACGTTTACCGGTTTCATGTCCGGCGACGATTTGGCCGCGGCCTTTGCCAGCGGTGACGTATTCGCCTTCCCATCGCTGACGGAGACTTTAGGGCTCGTCGCCTTGGAATCCTTCGCCTCCGGTACGCCGGTTGTGGGCGCCCGCGCCGGCGGTATTCCGTTCGTCATTGAGGATGGGGTGACCGGGCGCCTCGTGGACTGCGATGGGGAGGCGGATGTGGTGGCCACGCGCTGGGCGCAAGCGCTGTACGAGATTCTCAGCGACGGGGACGCCCGCGTGGAGATGGGCAGGCGGGCCCGGGCGGAGGCTGAGAAATACTCATGGAAGGAATCCACCCGCGTACTGATTGACGCGTACTCCCAAGCGGCCGCCCGCTGACGTTTAGAATGTGTAGCCATGCACCTTCCCGCACCCCGCTCACTGGACGAGATAATCACTGACGGCGCCTTCATCGCCGCCGGCGTGGACCACGCCCTCGCGCAGCGCTACGGCCAGATCCATAACGTCGATCTCCACGTGGGCTCGGTGGAATTGGCCTCCCGCATCCGCAGCGGCGAGCCCGATGTGATGGCGCAAGCCCGGATAGTCAGCGAGGCTGGCGAATTCCCCGCCCAGGTTCAACGTATCGCGCTGATCCGGGATGGGCGGTGGCAGTGGACCACGCGGCTGGTCGAGGGCCTAGAAGTAACCGAGTTGCACGACTCTGGCGCCCCCGTGGACCGGCTGCGCCTGGCCGCGCGGACGGTCACCGGCGGCAAGCCCGTCTTGGTGCTCCCGATGGACAACTCTGCCCGCGCCGTGGTGGCCTTGGCCGCGCCCCATGGCCCGCTTGACCCGCGGCGGGCGATTGCCGACGGCGTGCGAAGGTTTGCCGGACATATCGACGAAGAACGGGCGGTGCTTGCATACGCCACGGCGGGTGGCCTGGGAATCGCACGGAGGACTAGGGCCGCGGCGGTGGACATCGAATTGGCCGGATCCACGGTGGTTACCCTGGCGGCCGGCTCCCATCGCGGGGCACCGCGCGTGACGGAAGTCTCCGGCGGACTGGCCGCGGGGGACGTGCTAGCGGACGCCGGCTATACCGCGGTGGAACACCGCATGCTCTTTGAGAGCCGCTACCCCGGCGCGGCTGTCTCCGTGGATTTGGACGCGGGCAAGGCTCGGGTCGCCTCTGACGCGGGGGCGTTCGAGGCCCGCGCGCATATGATCGCCACGGTCACCGGCGGCACGTGGACCTGGGCCTGGGCCGACTCCCACCTGCGGGGCAAGGCGATTGCCCAAGCCTCGCTGGGCCTTGCGCGGTGCGGTGCGGACAATGGGCTCATCGATTTGGTGCGCCCTACTATGCCGGCGGCGTGGTCCCGGGAGCAGTCCTTGGGCATGATGGCGATGCCGATCCTGGGGGTATGGACTCTGGTGACGGTTCGCCTTAACGAGCTCACAACGGGAGTGATGCTGATAGAGGCCCGCGAGCTGGACCTCCCGGCGCCCACACCGGAGGCGGTGCAGGCAGTGCTGTCCACTCCCCTGCCCGAGGGGGTGCCACGGGAGCGGGCCCTGCGGGCGTACGCCCACAACCGCTCTTTACGCAGCAATGCCGCCAGGGTGTATTTCCCTGACGGCACTGCGGTGACAACGAATCCAGTGATTATTGAGCGGCCTTAGGCTCGTGCGGCGGTGTGGGTGAGGTGGTCCTCGGCATCGTCGGCGCGACCTACAACGTCGACCCCGTGCTCTGCCGCGTCCCACGTGCGCTGGTCCTGAATTCCGGCGCGCTTGGCCACCACGGTTGCACACAGCGACTGGCCGGTCACGTTGAGCGCGGTACGGCCCATATCGATGATTGGCTCGATGGCCAGCAGCAGGCCAACGCCCTCAAGCGGTAGGCCAAGGGTGGACAGGGTCAGGGTCAGCATGACGGTAGCGCCAGTGGTTCCCGCGGTAGCCGCGGAACCGATAACGGACACGAAGATGATCAGCAAGTACTGGGTGATGCTCAAGTCAATGCCGTAGAACTGGGCAACGAAAATGGCGGCAATCGCGGGGTACACGGACGCGCAACCGTCCATCTTGGTGGTCGCGCCCAGCGGGATAGCAAAGGAGGCATACTCGCGTGGCACGCCCATGGCCTGTTCGGTAATACGCTGGTTCACCGGCATCACGCCCATGGAGGAGCGGGTGACGAAACCGAGGGAGAAGATTGGCCACACGCGCTTGAAGAAGCCCACGACCGGAATGCGGTTATACGTGAGCACGAGTGGGTAGACCACGAACAAGACGATCGCCAGGCCCACGTACATCGCTAGGACGAACTTACCCAGGGAGCCCAGGGCGTCCCAGCCGTAGGTCGCAACGGCTTTTCCAATAAGCGCCGCGGTGCCGATTGGCGCCAGGCGAATGATCCACCACAGCACGACCTGGATAACCTTGAGGAAGGATTCGGCGAAACCCAGGAACGGCTCGGCCGCCTTGCCGGTCTTAACCGCGGCGATGCCCAGGGCCAGGGAGATCACGAGCAGTTGCAGGACGTTAAAGCCCAGGGATACGGAGCCCTCGTCGGCGCTGAAGGACGCGGACAGGCCCAGGATATTGGCCGGGACGATTGACTGGATAAACGCTAGCCACGAGCCCACCTTTCCGGGCTCGGCCGCCGTGGACGGGTCGATGCTGGTGCCCACGCCCGGCTGCATAATCAGCGCGGTAGCGATACCCACGAGCACGGAGAAGAATGCCGTGATCGCGAACCACACCAGGGTGGACACCGCCAGGTTTGCCGCATTGGCCACCTTCCGCAGGTTTGCCACGGACGTAACGACCGCCGCCACAATCAGCGGCGGAACCATAATCTTGAGCAACTGCACGTACGCGTTGCCCACGCCGGATAGCAGGTTAGTTAGCCAGTCGAGTCCCTGCGACCGGGCGATAAGGCCTAAGATGAGGCCCACGATAAGGCCCAGGATTACCTGGGCGCCGAACCCGGTCATCCAGGTGGGGAGGCCGCCGCGGCGCTCAGGCGCGGGGGAAGTATCAGGGGAATTGGAAGCAGTAGCTGTAGCCACCGTTACCTCACTTTTTATCAGACGCGAACAAAAAATAGACTAAAAGGTCTATTTTGTTCGAACAGGACAGTATATTTCTCTAGCCCGCCTGATTTAACTCCCCCTGCTGTAAAAAAGCAATTACGCAACTACCACATGCCCAGCTAATGCGCGGCAGCCGCGAGACCGGCTACCACTATCACGGGGATAAAGCAGCGCGGGCGCAATCCCCAAGCGGCGTGGGCCTGCCGCGGCCTAAAGGAATGAGAAAGCGGCACAAGCCCCGGGCCAGGAGCCGCTTGGCTAAACGCAGTCATTGAACGGTTTAACCCCAATTATCTGACCATCCGCAAGGCCCCAGCGGGCGCCGCGTGGCGATGAGACGCGATGCCGGAAAATAAAGAGGGGCGTACCTCCCGCCGCGGCGGGGACTGTGGTCACGGGCCCTTCCCTCGGTTAGGCCCCGGCCGTTGGGCCGGAGCGGTTAGCCTTTAAGGGCCGCCTCGATGGCCTTGAAGTCTACCTCTTCGAACCTGGCGGGCTGCCACTGAGGATTTCCGTCCTTGTCGACTAGGACGGCGCGCACTCCCTCAACAAAGTCCGGGTAGCGGCGCATGTACTTGCCCAGCTCCACCTCGAGGTCGAGCTCCTCGCGCACGGAACCGAGCGCAAGGGTCGCGTTAAACAATTCATTGGCCGCGACGACCGCGGTGGGGCTCGCGGCGGACATGAGCTTGCGGGTGTCTTCGACAAACCGCGCGTTTGGGTGCGCGTTGAGGGCAGCGTCGATCTCCGACCAAGGGCGGTCCGTGAAGATCTCCTCGATGGTGGCGATGGATTCCGCGAGCTCCGGATCCCCCGAGGGCTGGGTTGCCAGCTCGGCGAGCGCCTCATCAACCCCGCGTTCGATAATGGCCTCGAAGGCCCCATCGATATCGGCGACGTGGTGGGTGGCAAGACCGGACCAGATGAGATCCGGCGCCTTCATGCGGTAGCCGGTCAGCGCCCAGTACTTGGCCAACTCCGGGGAGGCCTTGCCGCGGGTGCCCACCATGCGCTGGGAAAGGAACGGCAGGCCAACGTCCGTAATGTAGGCGATGTTCATCTCCGGCATGGAGGCCACCGCATTTTCCGAAATTACGCGGTGGGAGCCGTGGCCGGAAATGCCCAGGCCGCCTCCCATGACAATGCCATCAAGCAGGGCGATATAGGGCTTGGGGTAATTCGCAATCAGGGCGTTCATTGCGTACTCGCGCTCGAAGAAATCATCGGCCGCGCCATGGTCCCCGGCTAGTACCGCCTCACGGGCATAGCGCACGTCGCCGCCCGAGCAAAAGGCCTTGCGGTTTTGGGTATAGACCACCACCTGGGTGATCGAGTCATCATCCTTCCAGGCCTCTAGCGCCTCCGTCATCGAGTTAATCATCTCCGGATTCAGGGAGTTCAGCGCCTTTGGGCGGTTAAGCTCTATAAGTCCGGTAGTCTTGCGGACGGACGTGATGATGGTGCTGTCAACTGGTTGTGCATCCTGTGAAGTCATACACTCCAGTGTTCCACATCACTATGATTCTCTCCAGTAATCCAATTAACAATACGGATCGATAATCCATACGGATAGACGGGTAGGCGTACGTTTACGTGAAGACTCCTAGGCTCATTGCTTTGGACATGGATGGCACACTGTTGAACGCGGATGGCACCGTGCCGAATGAATTCTGGCCGCTGCTCGACCGCGCGAAGGACCTGGGCGTGGCGGTGGCGCCGGCCTCCGGGCGGCAGCTGGCGTCGCTGCGCACGATGTTCGACGGGGGACCCAGCTCCCCTAGGTCCTACATTGCGGAAAATGGCACCGTGGTCTTCCATGAGGGGGCGATCATCGATTCTTCCGTCCTCCCTCGCGATGCAGTACTGCGCGCCCTTGCGGCGCGGCCTGAATTCGGGGCAAACAATGACATGGTTTTGTGCACACCAGAGCTGACATACATGCTGCGGGGCGTAGGTCAGCGCACCCGGGCGGAGCTGGAGAAGTACTACTACTCCGTGCAAGAGGTAGATGACCTGTTGGAAGTTGCCAACACCAAGGACATCATCAAGGTGGCCGTCTTCTGCGAGGCCGGGTCTGAGGAACACATCTACCCCGCCTTGAAACGGGCGGTGGGCGATCAAAACGTAGCGGTGTCAGGCCAGCACTGGATAGACGTGATGGCCGCCGGGGCGCACAAGGGCCGGGCGCTCGAGCACATGGCTGAAAAACTAAGCATTGCCATCGAGGACACCGTGGCCATCGGCGATTACCTCAACGACTATGAGCTCCTGCAGGCCGCGGGAACCGCCATCGCCATGGGCAATGCCCATCCTGAAATCCTGGCGATTGCCGACGTGGTTGCCCCGCCCAATTCCGAGCAGGGCTGCATTACGATGCTCAAGGAATTGCTCGGCGCCTAGGGCCCGGCGTAAAAGCGGGGCCAGCGGCGGGCGGCGTCGGGCGCGATTGCCTACTTCTTGGACTTCTTTTTGGACTTCGAGGACTTAGCGCCCTTCTTGCCCTTTTTCTTGCCGTCCTTCTTTTCGAGCTTGGCGGCTACGTCCTCGACGTAACGGAATTCCGCGCGCGGTGGCCGCTCATACTCGCCGCCCTCCGGGCGCTCCGGAATCTCTGGCACATCCGTCTCGATCTTCTTCCACGGAATGGACTCCAAGATGTGGTTGATGACGTTGATGCGTGAACGCTTCTTGTCCTCGGATTCAACGGTGTACCACGGCGAATCAGGAAGATCCGTGTGGACGAACATCTGGTCTTTAGCCTTGGAGTAATCCTCCCACCGGGTGATGGACTGAAGATCCATTGGGGACAGTTTCCAGCGGCGCAGCGGATCGTTGCGGCGGGACTTGAAACGCTTGTACTGCTCTTCGTCCGACACGGAGAACCAGTACTTGCGCAGGATGATGCCCTCTTCCTGCAGCAGGCGCTCGAAGATTGGGGTCTGGTGCAAGAAGCGGTGGTACTCATCAGAGGTGCAAAAACCCATGACGCGCTCGACGCCGGCACGATTGTACCACGAACGGTCGAAGATGACTATCTCACCGGCGGTGGGAAGCTTTTCGATGTAGCGCTGGAAGTACCACTGCCCCGCCTCGCGATCATTGGGCTTTGGCAGCGCCTCGATGCGGCAGGTGCGCGGGTTGAGGTATTGGGTGATGCGCTTGATGGCGGAACCCTTGCCCGCCGCATCGCGGCCTTCCATGATGATGACCACGCGCTGACCGGTCTCCACGACCCACTGCTGCATCTCCACCAATTCGGCCTGGAGGCGCTTGAGCTCCTCCTCGTACGCTTCCTTATCCAACTTCTTTGGCTTAGCCACAGGAAACCACCTTTAAGGGTTGTTCGGGGTGAAAGTTTCTCGGCGTCGAAACTTTCCAAATCTCTCCTCATTAATTTAGTTGGGCCGCGCCACCAACAAAAGTTAACCCGCTTCTCCACATTCCCGCGCGGGGGTGGCGCGGCCAACTCCCGCCGGATCTGCCGCGCGACGGCGCCACGCGAAATCTGAAGCGCGTGCGGTTTTTGCATAAGGTGGTACCCATGACTGAACACACAAACCCATCTGAGAACAACGGCGAGAGCCAGGGCCACGACCAGATCCAGGACCGGACCGATGCCGTGCAGCACGGAACCCCTGGCTTGTCCGCGGGCCCGCTGAAGACCCAGCCGCACCTCTCCCAGGCCCCGGCAGGCCCCACCCAACTCACCGAAGATGGCTTTGTGGTTGAACAGGGAGCGGATGAATACACCACCCCGGCGCCGGCCCCGGGCGATAACCCGTGGGAGCGTTCCAACCCGCACTGGTACAAGGAATCCGTGTTCTACGAGGTGCTTGTCCGCGCATTCTACGACCCAGAGGGTTCCGGCTCTGGCTCCCTCAAGGGCCTGGAGGAAAAACTGGATTACCTTCAGTGGCTCGGCGTGGATTGCCTCTGGCTGCCGCCATTTTTTGACTCCCCCCTGCGCGACGGCGGCTACGACGTGCGCGATTTCCGCAAGGTACTCCCGGAATTCGGCACCGTCGACGACTTCGTGGCCTTGGTGGACGCGGCACACAAGCGCGGCATTCGCGTGATCACCGATCTAGTGGTCAATCACACCTCCGACCAGCACGCCTGGTTCCAGGAGTCCCGCCTGCACCCGGACGGCCCATACGGTGACTTCTACGTCTGGTCCGATACTGATGAACTCTACGAGGACGCGCGCATCATCTTCATCGATACCGAGGAATCCAACTGGACCTGGGATCCCGTGCGCAAGCAATACTTCTGGCACCGTTTCTTTAGCCACCAGCCGGATCTGAATTACGACAATCCGGCTGTGCAGGAAGCCATGCTCGATATGATGCGTTTCTGGCTGGATCTGGGCATGGACGGTTTCCGCATGGACGCCGTCCCGTACCTGTACGAGCGTGAGGGCACCAACGGCGAGAACCTGCCGGAGACCCACGAGTTCCTCAAGAAAATCCGCGCCATGGTGGATGAGGAATACCCGGGCCGCGTGTTGCTGGCCGAGGCCAACCAGATGCCCAACGAGGTAGTGGAATACTTTGGCGATCCCGCCAAGGGCGGCGATGAGTGCCACATGAATTTCCACTTCCCCCTCATGCCCCGCATCTTCATGGCGGTGCACATGGGCGTGCGCCAGCCCATCTCCGACATCCTGGCCGAAACCCCAGAAATCCCGGATTCCGCGCAGTGGGGCATCTTCTTACGCAACCACGATGAGCTCACGCTCGAGATGGTCAACGATGAAGAGCGCGCGTACATGTACGCCAACTACGCCAAGGACCCGCGCATGAAGGCAAACGTGGGTATCCGCCGCCGCCTCGCCCCGCTCCTCGAGGGTGACCGCAATAAGATGGAGCTTCTCAACGGGCTCTTGCTGTCCCTGCCGGGCTCCCCCATCCTCTACTACGGCGACGAGATTGGAATGGGTGACAATATTTGGCTCCAGGACCGCGACGGCGTGCGCACCCCCATGCAATGGTCGGCGGACCGCAATGGCGGCTTTTCCAAGGCCGACCCGGAAAAGCTCTACCTCCCGCCGGTGCAAAACGACCGTTACGGCTACCAGCAAGTCAACGTGGAATCCCAGATGGAGATCAAAAACTCCCTGCTGCACTGGACCCGCTCCCAGATCGCCATACGCAAGCAGTACAAGGCCTTCGGACTGGGCACCTACCGCGAGGTTTCCTGCGAGAATAAGACCGTGCTTGCGTACCTGCGCGAGTACAACGGGGAGAACATCCTCTGCGTCAACAACCTGTCTGACCGCCCGCAGGCCGTGATGATGGATCTGCAGGAGTTTAACGGGGTCACCCCGCGTGAGCTTTCCGGCGGCGAGTACTTCCCCACCATCGGCGAACTTCCGTGGCTGGTCACGCTGCCGCCGCACGGATTCTTCTGGTTCGATATTTCCAAGTAAGGCTACAAGTAAAGGCTCTAACAGATGCCCCTGCATAATCCTCACACGCTCGCCGCAACCCTGATGTCAGCGCGCTTCTACGGCGCAAAGTCGGAACCCATCGATGAGGTCACCGTCCTCCGGGAGGCTCCCTGCGGGCCGTTCCATTGGCTCATCGTCAACGTGCGCCACGGGGAGACGCAAGACCTTTACCAGTTGTTGGTCAATGACGCCGATGAGGATGTGCTGGGCACCCCTGAGGGCGCGGCGGCCTACCGCGAGGCCATCGGGGACATAGCGGAGATATCCGGTGACACCGGCGTTACGGGTAACCCTCGCCCCTTCAAGGGTGAGCAGTCCAATACCTCCGTGGTCTTCGGCGGGCGGATGTACAAGGTGTTCCGCCGCTTGGAACACGGGCTTAATCCGGACGTGGAATTGCTAAGTGAAATCACCGACTGCCCACACGTGGCTCCCGTACATGGCCACACCAGCTACGACCTGGACGGGGTAAAGGTCACGCTCAGTATGGTCCAGGACTTGGTGCCCGGGGCCACGGACGGCTGGAAGTACGCGCTGGCCTTGACCGGAGAGCCCACCGCGTTTTTGCCCGAGGCCCGCGCTCTCGGCGCCGCAACCGCCCGTGTCCACGCGGACCTAGCAGCCGCTTTTGATACCGAGTCGACCCCCGCCCGGCAGCTAGCGCAGCGGCTGCGGGGGCACTTTTCCTCCCTGAAAAAGCGCGCCCCCGAGCTTTCCGAGGTCGAAGAAGCCGTAATGGGCGTTTACGCCGCGCTGGCTTCCCGCGGCGAGTCGGTAAATCTCCAGCGCATCCATGGCGATTTGCACCTAGGCCAGGTGCTGCGCAGCGAAAATGGCTACACCCTCGTGGACTTTGAGGGCGAGCCGGCCCGCGACCTTGAGGACCGCCGCCGCCCGGATGCCGCGGCACGCGATGTGGCCGGGCTTGTACGCTCGATCGATTACGCGGCGCACTTTAATAACGGCGGCTCCCCCACCGCCGAGTCCGAGGAATGGGCCGCCGGGGCCATAGGCGCCCTGCTAGAAGGCTATGGCTACGACACCCGCGACGCCTTCCAAGCCCTGCTCCTGCGCGCGCTGGTCCTTGACAAGGCCTGCTACGAGCTGGTCTACGAAGCCAATAACCGCCCCGATTGGATTGACATTCCACGCTCGGCGATTAGGCGGCTTACCGCCGAAGGCTAGCCAAGCGCGGCATAAAGAAAGCCGCTTCCCGCGCGCAAGATTTATGCGCGGGAAGCGGCCTCGCGGCAAAAAGCCTAGTCTTCCTCGACCTGGAATTCCGCCATCTTATCCCAGGTGGTTTTGCCCTCAATGGTGGTGTTGATGATATCTGGGGTCTTAAGCAGGTACCGGGGCATCTCATCGCACGCGCGCTGGAAGTGCTCGGAGTTCACATGGGCCTCGGCCGCATCATCCTGGAATGCCTCGATCAGCAGGTAACCGTTGGACTTGTCCGGGTCCTTGTACCAGTCAAAGAAGATGTTTCCCTCCTCGGCGCGGGTGGCATCCGTAAACCAGGCCACTTCCTGCAGGAAAGTCTCTTCATATTCCGGGCGGACTTCGTACTTTACGTTGATCAAAATCATGGATCCCATCCTACCGGCGCGCTCCCCGGCACGCAGAAAGCCAGCGCCGATGACGTGCAACCGGCGCTGGCTACGGTGCGAGGGATCCGCGGCGAGGGCTCAGGCTCTAGTCGAAGAAGTACTCAGCTACGTAGATGTAGGTCCCGTCCGTCGCGGTGGCTACACCGAAGCGCTGGGGCTTGGGGGTCCGGTTGGCCTTACGGTTGAGCCAATTGATGCGCTCCTTGGCCGCACTGACGGTGAGCTTCTTCACGGAACCTGTGCCCCTGTCATTGTGGGTTAGCCCACGCTGGGAGCCGGAATGGAACCGCAGCTGCCCGCGTGCGCCCTGGTTAGCCCACTCCTGGGCGATGCCCGTGGCGTTACCGTCCTCAATGTGGCCAACCTGCTTGAGGTGACCAGTGGTCTTAGCCTTGAGCTCGGCGCCCGTGGAGGTAATGCTAGGGCTGATGAGGAACTCGGGTACTTCGAGGCCAAATTGGGAAGACAGCTGGGTGACTTCCTTCGGCAGCTGAAACTCCGGGACCCTAAGTTCAGGGAGCCGCACCTGGGAGGACAACTGCTCGAGTGGATTAGCCGGTGCGGCGTTAGCCACGCCGGTTCCGGCGAGGGCCGCCGCGGTGGCAATAGAGGCCGCAATGACGCGCTGTGAAATGCTCATAGCCGCCATGATTCCACACTATGGCGGCGATTGCATCCGCTAATGAGTCCAGCGTGGCGGGTTAATGGCCGGAATCAGCCTTCCAATCGCTCACCCAGTTCGAGCCACTCCATCTCTAATTCTTCGCGTTCTGCCTGCAAGGCCTTTAATTCACCATCGAGCCGCGTCAGCGCCTCGGTGTCCACGATTTCCGCCGCCGCGGCCATGTCCTGATGAATCTTTTCTATCCGGGGATCGAGCTTGCCCATCTTGCGCTCCACCGAGTTCATTTTCTTTGTGATTTCGCGCTCCTGCTGCGAGCTCAGGCCATTGGACTTCGCCGGGGCCTTGGCCGGGGTAGCGGATGGACCCGCGGGGTCCGCTACGGTGGCGGCGGACGGGGCGGCGTCGGAAGATGATGCGGAGGCTCCGCCCAGATCCAGCGTGCCCTGGGGCAACGCCGCATCCATCGCTGCGCGGCGGCGCAGGTATTCATCGATGCCGCCGGGCAGGTTGGTGAGCTTGCCATCGCCGAAAAGCGCGTGGGTGTTGTCCGCGATGCGCTCGATCAGGTAACGGTCATGCGAGATGACCACCATGGTTCCCGGCCAGGAATCCAGCAGGGATTCCAACTCCTGCAGCGTGTCGATATCCAGGTCATTGGTGGGCTCATCCAGTAACAGCACGTTAGGCTCGGCCATCAGCACGCGAGTTAGCTGCAAGCGGCGGCGCTCACCGCCGGAGAGGTCCCCCACCGGGGTGCGCTGGCGCTTGGGCGAAAACCCAAGGCGCTCGCACAGCTGGGACGCGGAAAGTTCCTTCTTGCCCAGGCGAACGTAGTTTGCCACGTCTTCCACCGCATCGAGCAGGCGCCGCGTTGGATCCAGGTCATCGAGTTCCTGCTTCAGCCAGCCCAGCCGGACGGTCTGTCCCTGGATACGCTTGCCGGCCTCCAACGGATGCTCCCCGGCTAGGGCGCGCAGCAGGGTGGTCTTGCCGGAACCGTTAACGCCTACCAGCCCGATTCGCTCCCCCGGTGCTAGGCGCCAGGTGAGGCGGTCGACGAGGGTGCGCCCGTCCGGCGAGGTGATGGTGGCATCCTCAAGCTCAATGACCACGCGGCCCTGCCGCTGCTTGGAAAAGGCCATGAGCTCCACTTTGTTGCGCGGCTCGGGGACGTTTGAAATCAGCGCCTCGGCGGCCTCGATGCGGTAGCGGGGTTTCGAGGTTCGCGCGGGCGCACCGCGACGCAACCAGGCCAACTCTTTGCGCGCTAAGTTCTGGCGGCGCTGCTCCATGGCATCGGCCTGCCGGGCGCGCTCTGCTCGCGCGAAGGTCCAATCGTTATAACCACCCTCGTAGGTGTCCACCACCCCGTCGTGAACTTCCCAGGTCACAGTGGCCACGGTGTCCAGGAACCAGCGGTCGTGGGTGACTACTATGACGGCCAGCTTGCGGGCGAGCAGGTGGCTTGCCAGCCACTGGACGCCCTCCACGTCGAGGTGGTTGGTGGGCTCATCCAGGACCACAAGGTCTAAATCCTGCACCAGCGCCGCGGCGAGGTTGACTCGGCGGCGCTCGCCGCCGGAGAGGTTACCCACCCGCGTTTCAAGCCCCAGGTCGACGATGCCAAGACCGGCGAGAACGTCGCGGACCTTGGAGTTCGACGCCCACTCGAATACCTCAAGGCCTAGCGGCTCCACCACTACTTGGCCAATGGTGAGCTGCTCGTCCAACTCGAAGCGCTGGGTTACCACGGCCATGCGGAGATCGGAGTTGTGGGACACGCGGCCGGCGTCCGGCGGTTCGATTCCGGTCAGCACCTCCAACAGGGTGGTTTTACCGCCGCCGTTAACCCCGACGATGCCGATGCGGTCCCCGGTCTGCACACCGAGCGACACGCCGTCCAGCAGGGTCTTTAGCCCAAAAGACTTAGATACCTGTTCCAGGTTGATGAGATTCGCCATAACCCCTCCAATCTTAGCCGGGGCGGGCCGGGGACACCCACACCAGCGCAGTATTGCAAATCTTTTTCAAAAGATTTAAGGTCTCCTCCCATGTCCAGGAAATTAATTAAAACGATTGTCACTATCGGCGCGGCGGGAATCCTCGCCACCGCGTGTTCGCCCGCGGCGGAAGAGCCCGGGGACCAGACCCCTTCCACCGAGGCCACCGCATCACCCGCCGAATCCACCGAGCAAGGCCAACATGGCGAAGAAAAGGCCGGCGAAGTTGAGGTGGCCTCCCTACCCGCCCGCGTCCTCATCGCCTACGAGGAGGGCGGGCTGCTGACTTTGGACGCCAAGACCGGCGAAGTCCTAGGCGATGACGCCAAGGAGGGCTTCTTGCGCCTGGCCGGCGCCGGCGATGGTCGCCACGCAATGGTCATCAACGGCGATAAATTCGAGGCCTACGATCTGGGCCTGATTACCACACCGCACGGCGACCACGAGCACTACTACACCGCGGACCCCCGACCCACGGACGTGGAGTTTGATGCCCCCAAGGCCGGCCATGTGGTCACCCACGACGGCCTGACCGCGCTGTTCTCCGATGGCGATGGCACCATCCAAATCTACGAATCCGCCGAAACCGGCGAGCCATCCAACGTCCGCACCATCAACACCGGCGAGGCACACCACGGCGTGGCCGTGCCATTTGCAGATGGTTCCGTGGTCCACACCGTGGGCAACGAGGATGAACGGTTTACCATCCGGCACATCGACGAAGCCGGCGAAACCCTCGCAGAGACCACGGACTGCCGAAACGTCCACGGTGAGGCCGCAGCCGCGGATGGCAGGCTGGTATTCGGCTGCGAGGACGGCCCGGTCATTTTCGACGGCAAGGAATTTACCAAGGTAGACGTCTCCTCGTACGCGGGTGAGGGCGGCTACCAGCGCTCCGGCAACCTGGCCGGCTCCGAGGAATCCGAGTGGGTCCTTGGCGATAACAAAACCGAGGAGGACGCCGAGTTTGAGCGCCCCACCTCCGTGGCATTCATCAACTCGGCTACCGGCGAGGCCAAGGAGATTGAACTGGGTTCTTCCTACTGGTTCCGCTCCCTGGCCCGCGGCCCGCAGGGCGAGGGCCTGGTGCTGACCTATGACGGCAATCTCAACGTCATCGATCCGGAATCCGGCGAGGTGACTAAGAAGATCAAGGCGATCGAGCCGTGGGAGGAGAAGGAAAAATGGCAGCTACCCGGCCCTATCCTCAAATCTGACAACGGCTACGCCTACGTCACCGACGCAGAAAACAAAGAGCTGGTGGTCATCGACCTACTCAGCGACGCCGAACCCGTCCGCCACAAGCTGGACGTCACCCCGGTTGAAATGACCGTGGAGTAAACCGGAGTAAACCATTGGCCGTGCGGCGAATTCCAACCGCGATTGGTTAGACAAGCACCGCGCCAGCCGCCGGACCCGTGGCCACAAAGCCGCGGGTCTTTGGTATTTCAACGGTGACTTGGGAGACAACGTCCGCGGCGATGCCCTCATCCTCGCACAGGAAAGCGCACGTGGGCCCGGAACCGGAGACGATTCCACACAGCGCACCGGCAGCCTTACCCGCCTTAAGCGTCTTTCGCAGATCCGGGCGCAGGGATACTGCCGCCGCTTGCAGATCGTTGGCCAGGGCACCGGCCAGCCTTTGTGCCTTGCCGCTCATCAACGCCTGGCCCACCGCGGTGGTGTCCATGCTTGGCCCAACGCCCCGTCCCGCGGCGCGCAGCTCATCGAGTTTGGCGAAGACTGCGGGGGTGGAAAGCCCCTCGTGGGAGGAGATAAACGCCCACGCGTAGCTGCCGCGGGAGATCATGGGGGTCAGCTGCTCACCGCGGCCGGTCCCCAGCGCCGTTCCCCCCATCAGGGTAAAGGGAACATCGGAGCCAAGCTGCGCGGCCAGCCCCATTAGCTCATCCTCGCCCAAGGTGTCCATGGTGTAGTACTGGCTAAAGCACCTATCCGCCAGGCGCAGGGCGGCTGCACAATCCGCGGAGCCCCCAGCCATTCCCCCGGCGGCCGGGATGCCCTTGGTGAGGTAGAGGGCTACCTGAGGCAGATCACGCGGGCCGAACTTTTCCCGCAGGCGGCTGGCCACCAGGTCCACGGCGCGCCAGGCCAGGTTAGATGAATCGGCTGGAACACCCAGGGCGTAGGGGCCATCTACCTCGAGGGAAAGCACGCGGCTAGCGCTGCTCGACGCCCCCGTTGGGCCGCCCACTTCCTCCAGCGTCACCACGTCATGGATGCTCAGTGACTGAAAGACGGTGGCCAGCTCGTGGAAGCCATCCTCACGCGGCTCGGCCACGCCCAGATGCAGGTTCACCTTAGCGTGGGCGTGCGCGGTCCACACGCGCGGGTCGAAGCTCATGGGCGCCGACATTTATTCCACCCCGCTCAGGCGCACGAAATCGGCAACGGAGATTTTCTCACCGCGTTGCCTAGGGTCAATACCGGCGGCAACGAGGGCCTCCTCAGCGGCGGCACCGGACCCATAAAGCCCGGACAGCGCGGCGCGCAGGGTCTTGCGGCGCTGGGCGAAGGCCGCATCCACCACCGGCCATACCTTGGCGCGCGACTCGTCGTTGATAGGCCACGGAGCCTGGCCGGGATCAAAGCAATCGATGCGGACCAGCCCTGAGTCGATGTTAGGAGCCGGCCAGAACACGTTCTTGCCGATGTTGCCGGCCTGGCGCACCTGCCCGTAAAACGCCGCCTTGACGGAGGGAACACCGTATATTTTGGTTCCGGGTTTCGCGGCAAGGCGCTCCGCCACCTCCAGCTGCACCATGACTAACACC
This sequence comes from Corynebacterium endometrii, assembly GCF_004795735.1. Taxonomy (NCBI): domain Bacteria; kingdom Bacillati; phylum Actinomycetota; class Actinomycetes; order Mycobacteriales; family Corynebacteriaceae; genus Corynebacterium; species Corynebacterium endometrii. The sequence goes on along the minus strand of NZ_CP039247.1, from coordinate 827,059 downwards.
CGGCGAATGCTGGGGAAAGTCTCCAGCAAGTGCAGGAGCACCGGCACTGAGACGTTATAGGGCAAGTTAGCCACCAGCGCGGTGGGACCACCCTGTTCCTGAAACAGATCCTGAGGGAGGACCTTCAACGCGTCCTTTTCGATGAGCTTCAGATTATCCGCCTGCCGGGGCGCGCGTTCGCGGACGGTGTGCGGGAGCTGTGCGGCGAGGCGCGGATCGATTTCCACCGCGGTGACCTGATCCACCGCTTCAAGCAGGCCGAGGGTTAGCGAGCCCAGCCCCGGGCCAACCTCTACCACCCGGTCTTGGCGGTCTAGGTCCGCGGCCGCCACGATCTTGCGGATCGTGTTGGGGTCATGCAGGAAGTTTTGCCCCAACTTCTTCGTGGGGTTCACCTCCAGCTTTTCTGCAAGCTGGCGGATTTCAACCGGCCCTAGGAGCGCCACAGAGGATTCAGTCATGGATTCCAATCTAGTTCAATACCGGCACGAAACGTCACAACCCCGCGCCCGCACGAGGACAAACTCGTGATGCGGCGCGGGGCTTTTTACGTCGATGCGGCTTATCGAATGCCAAGCTTCGCGGTGCACGCCGGCCAGGCGCCCCATCCCTGAGCCGCCTGCACCCGGGTAGCCACGTCAATCTGCTGCTCACGGGAGGCCATCCACGCCTCTGGGGCGTAGTCCCCGCCGCCGTATGCGAGCCAGGTGGACGGGGAGAACTGCAGGCCACCGGAGTAGCCGTTGCCAGTGTTGATGCTCCAGTTACCCGTGGCCTCACACTGCGCGAGGGAGTCCCAGACGGAACCGCCGGCAACTGACGGCGCGGCGGGCGATTCCTTGGTTCCGCGGGAAATCACGGCGGCTACCGCTGGGCGGATCTCCTCTTCCTCGATTACCTCGCGGGATTCTTCCCGGCCATTGACCTTCTTAATGCGCTCAGTCTTGGTGCGCTCTCCCTTTTGCCCTGGGGTCTGAACCTCTTCAACACCCGCCTCGAGCTCCGGGTTATCAACGTAGGTTGGCTCCGCGTCGAATTCCTCGGTGAGGGTTTCCTCCACGAACTCAACGCGGTCGACGTTGATCCTCATTCCCTCAGCCGTGGGAGTCTCCACTGCCGGGGTAACCACGTCATGCGCACCCAGTTCCACGCCGCGCGCCTCAAGAACGTCCCCTACGGTCTGTGCCGCGATTTTAGTGAAGGTCGCTTTGCCGCCGTCGACTACGGAAATAATCTTCGGAGAGGTGATTTGCAGCTCCATGCCCTCCGTCACCCGTTCCGAGTCAACCTCATTGCCTTCCGCATCAGTAACGGAAGCACCCGGGGCTACATCCCCCAGGGAACCCACCAAGTCCTGCACCGTGAGAGCGGTAGAAGACAGCTGGGTTTCAACGCCATCGATGACCACGGCGACGGGCTTGGCGGTGCGTACGGTCACGGTTTCGCCGTCAGCGACATCCTCCGACGGTGCCGGGTAAACCAGGTCATCGGGGTTGATATCTACGCCGGCGGCCGCCAGCACGTCCCCTACGGACCCGCTGAAGGAGGACAGCTGGGTCTTTTCTCCATTGAGATCCAGCGTGATGTCCTTGTGAGTACCTGCGGCCACTACTCCCCCAACGGCCAGCGTGCCCAAGACCCCACCGGTGGCCAGGCGCAGGGGCATAGAGCGAGTGTTGTTGATTCGCTTGATCTGGTTAGAGGTAGACATTCATCTCTTCCGTGAATCTGAAGTGGAGCCCAGGTTTTGGACTTTTCATCATGGTGGCCCACGCCGCGCGTGTACGGGAGGACCTCAACGCAGCATAGTAACGCATGGGCGAATAATTAGTAACAATACGATAACAGTTACCGCCGCGCGAGGGGCGCAGCGAATCCCCATCAACACGCCCCTCACCCGTCACACTGGCCACGCTTTTACCGCGCAAGCTGCGCGTTCTCCCGTTGTGAGGATCAACACACTGGGGTTAGCTCAGCCCGTAAACCTTATCGAAGGTGGCGGAGACCTCCTGCGCGAGTTCCTCGACGGCCATGCCGCGGGCCTCCGCGACACACTGCGCCGTATGCCCGATAAGCGCGGGTTCATTGCGCGCCCCGCGGAAAGGTTCCGGCGTCATGTACGGCGCATCGGTCTCGATGAGCAGCTGGCCGGCCGGCGCCAAACCCGCCGCTAGCCGCAGTTCATCATTGCGCTTGAAGGTCACGTTGCCCGCGAAAGACAGAACGTATCCGCGCTCCAGCGCCTCCTTGGCCACATCCAATGGGGATGAGAAGCAGTGCAGCATCGTCACTCGTGGTACCGGCGCGTCCGCCAAGATGCGCATGAGTTCCTCATCGCCCTCGCGGTTGTGAATCATCAGCGCCTTGCCCGTCTCCACCGCAAGATCGATGTGCCACCGCAGCGCCTCTTCCTGTACGTCTAGGGGTGCGGTTCGCTCCGGTTCGTGCTTAATCCAATACGTATCAATACCGGTTTCACCGATGGCCACGCAGCGGGGGTCCGCTGCCATCTCGCTCAAGCGGGCGCGGGCCGCCGCATCCAGCTCGTGCGCGCGGGTTGGGTGGATGGCGCACGCGGCGTAGATGCGCTCATCCATGTGCGCTGCCTCCAGCGCCTGTTGGGCCTCCTCCAGGCCATCTCCCACGGTGCAAAGTTTGGAAACCCCAGCGGCCGCGGCCCGCTCCATCAATGCGGTGACATCCCCCTGCGTGGTGGCCTTGCACGAGGCGAGATGCGTGTGCGCGTCCACCAGGTTGGGGATGGTTCCGGCTGGGACGGGGACGGGGCGTGGCTTTTTCTTTGACATGGTGGCCATTATAGAAAGCCACGCGTTTGTTGCTAGTAATCTGTTCGCCATGCGTATTCGCGAAGCAACCATCGATGATGTTCCCGCTATGACGGACATCCTTAATTGGGCGATTTCCGAGACTAACGCGATCTTCCGAGCCCACACGGCCACCGTCGAGGAGCGCGAGGGGTTTTTCCATCGCCTCGATAGCGGCGGCTACCCTCAGCTGGTGGCGGTAGATGATGCGGATACAGTCCTAGGCTTTGCCCATTACAAGCCGCTGGGAGATCCCGTGGTGTGGATTGGCAGCATGGAAAACACGGTGTACATCTCCCCCGACGCCCACGGCCAGGGTGCGGGGTACGCGTTGATGAAAGAACTCATCGAGCGGGCCCGGCGCGATGAGCGCTGCCACACCATGGTGGCCAAGATTGTAGATGACAACGAGCCTTCCCTCAGACTCCATTACAAGCTGGGGTTTGAACTCAAGGGTGTGCTTCAAGAGGTCAGCCGGAAGTTCGGCGAGTGGGTCAACCTGGCCTACCTTCAGCTTGCCTGCTAGCTCTCCCCGTAGTATTCCACGGTCCCCAGCAGCCACGCCGCGGCATGGTATCTGGCTGTTTGCTCGCGCGAACGCGCGGGTCGAGGCAACGGTGACGGCATGTCAGATTGGCCACAGATCCGCCCCATGGCATGATGTAATTCTCATGCAGCCCACCACCGGTTAGGACACTCCCATGCCAGAAGTAATCATTCGCCCGGCCACCCACGCAGACGCCCCCGCCATGGCGGAGATCTATAACTGGGGCTCCGGCCAGCCGGATTCCAACCTCGTGACTTGGGAGGTGGATGCCCAAGAGCGCGTTGAGTGGATGGACTCACTGGCCAAGGACGGCTATCCGGTGTTCGTAGCCGAGCAGGCCGATGCCGACGGTGATAAGGGCAAGATCCTAGGTTTTGCCGCGTATTTTCAATTTGTCACCCCGGCCATCTACTACGGCACTGCGGAGGACACCATCTACATCTCCCCCGACGCGCAAGGCAAGGGCGTGGGCTCCCTCCTCATGGAGGCCGTTATTGATCACGCAGCTGGCAACGATTACGTCCAGACCATGATCACCTACATCGTGGACACGAACGCCGCCTCCTTGGCCCTGCACAAGAAGTTCGACTTCGTGGAAACCGGGCGCATGCCCAATATCCACACCAAGCAGGGAAAACGCCTAGGCCTGGTTCACCTGCAGCGCGACTTCCCGCGCCACGCCCTGTAGCCGGCCGCGCCACTATTAGGCCGCGCGGTCAGGCCAACAGCCCATCCGGCGGGCCGACGGTCCCCGGGGCAACGGGATAAATGCCTTCCCCGCGCAGGGTAGCGCTAGGTACTTCGGGGGAATAAAGAAGCGGACGGTAATGCCCAACTCGCAATTACCGTCCGCCATCACATGCTCAAACGCACGCTCGCAGCCAAGGGCCGGTCCCGCGAAGCGGTTGAGCGGCCCGCCTTATGCTTGGCTTAAGTTATTTCTGGACCGGGGCCCATTCGGGGCCCGTCTCGGCTAGCTCAGGGTCGAGCTTTTGCACCAGCGGCTTTGGCTTGGACAAAGCAGTGCCGGGGACAACGTCCACGCGGGACCAGGTCGCCTGCTGCTGGGTGTAATCACCGGTGATGATTGGGTAAGGGTGGCCCTCTTCGGGTAGGCCCACGCCGATTAGCTCTACCGGCATGTCATCCACGACCTCTTCGATCTGCGGCTCCGCTGCCCAGACCCCGGTGCGCCCCAGGGTCTCATGCACCTTCTGCGCGGTAAACGGCAGGAACGGGGTGAGCATCACGTTGCAGTCAGAAACCACCTGCAGCGCGGTCCACAAAACGGTGGCTAGGCGCTCACGCTGGGAATCATCCTTGGCCAACTTCCACGGCTCCATCTCAGCGATGTAGGCGTTGGCCTCGCCCACCACATGCATAGCGGCGGCGATCGCATTTTTGAACTTGGACTGCTCCAGATTTGCCGCTACCTTCTCGAAGCTTTCTTCCGCCAAGGCAAGAATCCTCTTGTCTGCCTCTTGCAGCTCACCCGGGGTAGGCACCTCACCGAAGTTCTTGTGTGCCATGGAAACAGTGCGGTTGACCAGGTTGCCCCAGCCGTTGGCCAGCTCGTTGTTGATACGGCGGACAAACTCATCCCAGGTAAAGTCCGTGTCATTGTTTTCAGGCCCCGCCACCGCGATGAAGTAACGCAGCGCGTCCGGGCCATACTCCGCAAGGAAGTCCTTGACGTAGATGACAACGCCCTTGGACGAGGAAAACTTAGAGCCAGACATGGTCAGGTATTCGGAGGAAACAATCTCAGTTGGCAAGTCTAATTCACCATAAAGGTGGTGCTCGCCGCCCTTAGCGCCCTTGCCCGCGTAACCCAGCAACTGTCCCGGCCAGATCTGGGAGTGGAACGTGATGTTGTCCTTGCCCTGGAAGTAGTAGTGGCGGGCGTTGCCGCCCTGCCAGAATTCCTTCCAGGCGTCGGGCTTGCCGGAGCGGTATGCCCACTCAATGGAGGCGGAGAGGTAACCAACCACCGCATCGAACCACACGTAGAGTTTCTTGGCGTCATTGTCCGCCCACCCCTCGATTGGGACGGGCACGCCCCAGTCGATGTCACGGGTCATGGCGCGCGGACGCACATTTTCCAGCAGATTCTGGGAGAACTTCAGCACGTTTGGGCGCCAATCCTCACGGGTTTTCAGCCACTCCGCCAGCGCCTCGGCAACCGAAGGCAGGTCGAGTAGAAAGTGCTCAGTTTCAATGAACTTAGGAGTCTCACCGTTAATCTTGGAGACCGGGTTGATGAGATCGATAGGATCCAACTGGTTACCGCAATCGTCGCACTGATCGCCGCGAGCACCGTCAGCGCCGCAGATTGGGCAGGTTCCCTCGATGTAGCGGTCAGGAAGGGTGCGGCCGGTAGATGGGGACACCGCTCCCTGCTGGGTCTCTTTTATCATGTAGCCGTTTTCGTACAGGCCCTTGAACAATTCCTGCACCACGGCGTAGTGGTTACGCGTGGTAGTGCGGGTAAACAGGTCATAGGTCAGGCCCAGGCCGGCCAGATCGGTCACAATCTGGCGGTTGTAGCGGTCAGCCAGCTCGCGGACGGTGACGCCTTCCTTATCGGCCTGAACCAGAAGCGGGGTGCCGTGCTCATCAGTTCCGGACACCATGAGCACGTTACGGCCACGCATTCGCTGGAAGCGGGCGAAAACGTCAGAAGGAACGCCGAAGCCGGCAACGTGGCCGATGTGGCGTGGGCCGTTCGCGTACGGCCAGGCAACATTCACTACAACATGCTCAGTCATAGCTTCCTACCTTAGCCAATGCCCCTTGAGAGTGTGAACTAACACCCAACTTTTAGTGCACCGCTACTGCTCTACTACAACCGGATACGGCCACTGCCGCCCGGCCAGGGCGGGGCGGCCACCCGCACGTTGCCGCTCGAATGGGTACCCCAGTGAGACCTCGATGTGGGGAATACCGTCCTGGCTGGTGATGAGAGGGATGTGCAGGTGCCCATGGATGACCGCCAGCGCCTGGTACTTGACCGGCCACATCCTGGTCTCACGGGTTCCGCACCACAGGGCTAGGTCCCGTTGTTTCAGCCGGCGCGTGGGTTCTTCAATCAGCGGCCAGTGATTGACCAGAATCGTGGGGCCACTAGTTCCTGCCAGGCGCGCGGCCGTGTATTCCACTCGCTCGCGGCACCATTCGATAACGTCCACGTACGGGGCAATCGTCAACTCGTCATCCAGCCGTACCGTGGCCCGGGCCACCGCCTGGGAGGCGCTTAACCCCAGCGGCCGAAAAGAGTAATCATACAGCGTGAACAACGGGCATACGGTTACCCCACTAAAGACCGGAAACGGGTCCTCCGGTGTGGACACGCCCAGCGCGCGCATGTGACCTACCAGCTCGCGGTATTTAGACTTGCCCTTCAACCTGTCCCCGCGACGGCTATAGAGTTCATGATTGCCCGGGGCCCAAATGACGGTAGCAAACCTCCCGCGCAAAGCGCGCATAGTGCGCACCACGTCCGGCACGGAGTCCGCCACATCCCCCGCCACAATCAGCCAGTCCCCCGAAGTCCGCGGGCGCAGGGCATCCACCATGGCACGGTTGTCCGGAAAGTTAACGTGCAGGTCGCTGACAGCCCACAGGGTCCTAGGCAGTGTAGCCATTCGCGCCGCTAGCGCTGTTCCAGGGCCGCGGCGTAGAGCTCACGGTTGGATACCTGAGTGCCCGCCGCCGCGTGCTTGCAGGCATCCTTCAAACGCATGCCGCCATCGACTAATTCGAAGACCTTAGGCAGCAGGGACTCAACATCTTCTGCCCCCGGCGCGCCGCCGTCGAGTACAACGGTGATTTCGCCGCGGACGCCGCTAGACGCCCAGGCGGCAAGCTCGGCCAGAGTGCCGCGTTTTACCTCCTCATAGGTTTTTGTCAGTTCGCGGCAGACCGCAGCCTGGCGCTCACCACCCAGGAGCTCCGCGGCAAGCTCTAGGGTTTCCGCGATGCGGTGCGGGGACTCGAAGAAGACCACGGCTCGTTCCTCGGTGCGCAGGGACTCTAACCACGCCTTTCGCGGACCACTTTTGCGCGGGGCAAACCCATCAAAGATGAAGTGACCAACCCCGAGCCCGGACAGGGCCAGCGCGGTAGGTACCGCGGATGGGCCGGGGAAGCAGGTGACGGGCACGCCGGCCTCCGCCGCGGCCGCCACGATGGAATGTCCGGGATCGGAGACTATGGGCATGCCCGCATCCGTGACCACCAGCACCGTGCCGGAACGGGCGGCATCGAGCAAGGATTGGGTGCGCTGGGATTCGTTATGGTCGAAGTTGGAGACTACCTTGCCCCGGATGTCCACGCCCAGGGCTTGGGCGAGGGTGCGGACCCGGCGCGTATCCTCCGCCGCAATGACATCCGCGCGGCCTAGGGCGTGTATCAGGCGGGCGGACGCATCACCAACGTTTCCCAGTGGGGTTGCCGCCAGAATGACACCCCGGGGTAGCGGGTCGAGGGACTGGTCCAAAGCGAAGGAGAAACTCATGCAGCCTAGCATTCCATAAATGCCGCGATTTGTGCGTCGGCTGCAGTTAAGCCAGCGAGCAGCCCCTTGCTTGGGCCGGTTAATTGCGATGCAGCACCCATCGAGACACCGTCCAACCGGTGACCCACCGATGCCTTGCGAGTTCGCGCGGTGCCCTAAGATAGGCCGCGTGACTACTACCGCCCCGCATCCAGCCACCCCGCCTGCCCGCATGCGCCTTTTCGCTGCGCGCTCCCCGCGGGGGGCTCGCGGGCGGTTCCGCCCTGCCGCCCCGCTGCCTTACGAATGGACCCGGGCGGATACCGTCTCCACTGCAGTCGTGGCCGTGCTTGCGCTCATTACGCGCTTTATTTCCTTGCCCCACCCATCCTCCGGCGGCACGCCCATATTCGATGAAAAGCATTACGTTCCGCAGGCGTGGGACATGGTCAAAAGTTGGGACAATTTTTTCCTGCCCGGCATCGAATCCAATCCGGCCTACGGCCTGGTGGTCCACCCGCCGTTAGCTAAGCAATTAATCGCGCTATCCGAAATGGTTTTTGGCTACACCCCTCTGGGGTGGCGCTTTATGACCGCCACCTTTGGGGTGGCCACGGTGCTGCTCACGATGGCGCTGGTGCGCACCATAGCAGGATCCTGGCAGGTGGCTACCTTTGCCGGCCTCATAGCCGTGTTTGACGGCGTGCTTTTAGTCTCCTCTAAATTCGGCATGCTGGACATTTTCCAGGTGGCCTTCGTCGTAGCCGCCGCATGGGCCCTGGCGCGCGATCACAATCAGATGCGCGAGCGCCTCCACCGCGCGTGGCAAACGGGCACTATGGGCAACCATGCCTTTGGCCCGCGCTTCGGGTTCCGCTGGTGGCGCTTTGCCGCAGGCATCCTTCTGGGACTAGCCCTCGCCGTGAAGTGGTCCGGCCTGTACTACATGGCGTTTTTTGGCCTCATGAGCGTGTTTTCCGATTTGGCGCTGCGCCGCCGCTATGGTGTATGGCGCTACGTGGTTGGAACCTTGGTACGCGATACCCCCGCCGCTTTGGCTTCCATCGTGGCGATACCGGTGGCAGTGTACGCGTGGACTTGGCGTTCGTGGTTCGCCAGTGAAACCGCCGTCTACCGGCATGCGCAGTCCGATGGAACCATCCCAGATACCTCTCTGCTCCATCACCTCCCCGAAACGCTCGCCAACTGGATCTACTACCATTCATCCGTGTTGGAATTCCACGCGTCCCTGACCACCTCTGCGGGCCATTCGCACCCCTGGGAGTCAAAGCCATGGGCGTGGTTGGTGTCAGCGCGGCCCATCCTCTACTACTCCAACACCGATCTTCAATGCGGCTCAGGCACCTGCCGGCAAATGCTTTTTCTCTTCGGCACCCCGATCATCTGGTGGGCCGTCATCCCGGCCGTGCTGTGGGGCGCGTGGTGCCTGATAATCCGCAAGGACCGCCGCTTCCTCATCCCAGTAATCGGATTCCTCGCGGGATTCCTGCCGTGGTTGGCCGGCTACGACCGCCAAATGTATTTCTTCTACGCGGCCGCTTTCATCCCATTTGTCATTGCGCTTATCTCCCTGACACTGGGGCAACTCTCAGGGGCCGGGAAAGCCATCACGTGGAGGCCGTTGGCCGAGTTGGGTGGCAAGCGAATGACCTGGGGAACCTTTGCCGTGGTGTGTTATCTGGCCGCGGTGATCGCCATGTTTGTCTACTTCTCACCGATCCTGTACGGCTTTACCATTAGCGACAGCTGGTACCAGTCGATGATGTGGCTGCCGTCCTGGCGTTAGGACCAAAGCTGTGCCCTGCCCCGCCAAAACGCTGTGTACTTGACCGCGACGTGTAGGCCGCCATATGGCCCACGGGGCAGTGACCCACTGTGAGCGGGCCTAATGGGGACTGGCCCCCAAATCCTTCCAAGCCCTGCGCAGCAAATAGCCTTTATCGGCGGCCCAGATAAATGATAGGACTGCGGTTGCCGTGAACATGGCAACCAGCAGGTAGACCTGGCCTGCATCCCCATGGCCCAAAGCTAAATCACGGACCGTAAAGCCAAACAGGAAAGCCAGCATTGTGCAGGCGATGGGCAGCATGCCGCTAACGTTCGATGGTTTCCAGGACACGAAGAACATCCCGGAAGCAAGCCCCAAGCGCCACGCGGCGCCTTCGATGAGCATTAAAGCCCGTTCAGGGTCGGCCTGCAGGCCGAGTATTTCCCCGTTCCCCACTGTAGGCACCAGCCCGGATGCGCGGACCACGAGGGCAGCCGCCCAGATGGTGAAGAAGATACCCAGTACCGCCGCCAGCACGCGCCCTATGGCCAACGAGGATTGACGCGCCTGCGAAGTGCGCCGCCACTCCGGTTCCACCCCGGCAAGGATGACCTCCGAGAGATCCTTGGGCGGGGCGAACGAGGTCTGGGTGCGCTGCGGGTTGAGCGCCCGGGATAGGGCTAGCGCATTATCGCGGAAGCTCGCGCATTCCGGGCAATTGGCTACGTGCGCGTCGATGACATCGTCGGAAAGCGCGTAGCTTTCGCCGTCGAATCGGGCCGATAGGGCGGCCTGGACATCATCATGCTTCAACACGTGAGAGCACCTCATCCAAACTTGCGCGGCCGGCTCCAAAGACCACGATCATCAGTAGCGATGCGATAAGCACCAGGACGTACTCCATGCCGCCCTCATCCACGAAGAATCCATTGGGCAAGTGCGCAAAGTACAGCGCGCCGGCCATCATCAGGGACATAGCGCCAGCCACAAAGGTGGTCAGCAACCCCACGATGAGCATGCCACCGCCCACGGTCTCAGCCGCCACCGTAACGTAGGCTGACAGTTGCGGCTCGGGCACGCCCATTGTGGTGAATTGGCTGACTGTGGCGTCCATTCCGGCGATGAAGAGCTTGTGCACGCCGTGGAACAAAAAGACCACTCCTAATACGACGCGGAAAAGCAGCAGCGCGGCATCACGAACGGCGGGTCTATTCATGAGCATTAGACTACCCGTAGACCCCCGCCCACGGTGAAAGGACAAGCCCCGAGCATGCAACTGCATAAGACGCTAAGCACTCCCTTGGGCCCACTGACCCTTTATGCAAGCGCCGGCGGTTTGACCCGGCTGGCATTCGGCGGTCCCACCGATGGGGCGGGCGGCGGCAAGACATCGGAAGGCCAAGCGCTGGCGATTCTTGAGCAGGCTGCCACGGAGCTAGACGAGTACTTCGCGCGCCACCGCCGCAGTTTTTCAGTGCCGATTGACTCCGCGGTCGCCCGGCGTTTCTTTGGGCCCACGTTTCAGGGGCGCGCCCGGACGGCCCTCATTGAAATCCCCTATGGCCAGCTGTGGTCCTATGGCAAACTAGCGGGCGCGGCCGGCAACGCTAAGGCCGTTCGCGCCGCGGGCAATGCCTGCGCGACCAACCCGCTGCCCATCATCATTCCGTGCCACCGGGTGGTAAAAGCCAACGCTCAGTTGGGTAACTACCTTGGCGGTCAAGCAGCCAAGGAATACCTCATCCGCTTGGAAAAACAGGCGCAGTTGAGCCCCATCGGGAACCAAACGGACACCAATTCTGTCTAAGCACATATGAATACTCAAAAGAACACTTTCAAGAACCATCAAGCCGCCTCCTCCGCCACCATGGCTTCGCCGACGCGGACTCCCGGCGCGGGCCCGGTGGTCTGCGAGGACGGATTAGCACGCACCCCATGGGCGGCCGGCTCGGCCCAGTTGCGCGACTATTATGACAACGAATGGGGAATTCCCGTACACGATGAGGCGGGGCTCTTTGAACGCATTTGCTTGGAATCGTTCCAAGCCGGGCTGTCTTGGGCCCTAATCCTGCGCAAGCGGGAGGCGTTCCGCACACTTTTTCATGGGTTCGATCCAGACCAGGTGGCCGGGATGACGGAAACCGAGATAGACATGCTTTCCGCCAATCCGGCTATCATCCGCAATCGCCGGAAGGTCGAGGCGGCCGTGACCAACGCACGGGCAACCGTCGCGTTGCGCGAGGAGGGCGGGCTCGATGAACTCATTTGGTCGTTTATCCCCGATGCCACACCCACGCCCTCCGTGGTCGAAGAAGTCCCCACACATTCGCCCGAATCCGCCGCGCTATCCCGCGCGCTCAAAAAGGCCGGGTTTGTATTCGTTGGCCCCACCACATGCTACGCACTCATGGAGGCCATCGGCATGGTGGATACCCATTTGATGGGCTCTTACCGCCGGGGATGTTCGGGGCTATGGCCGGAGTAGGCTAGCCCACGCGGCGGGCCGCCAGGTCATCCCGGCCGCGGCGCCGCTGGGGTTCACTAGGGTCAAAGACGTCATCATCGGCGAAGTGAACCGGCAGGTGGTCAAAGTCTGGGCTATCATCATCGGCCTCGAGGACCACGGCACCCGGGCGGCGCAGGTTACGAGGAATGGCGAGCTCTTCATCGCTCGCGTTCCGCACGCCTAGGCGTGCCCTGCGTAGCTGGCGGATCCGGCGGGTCCGCAAGGCGTGTTCCTGGCGAACCTGAGAGCGCAACGCCACCAGGTATAGCGTGGAAACAATTCCGGCCGCCAGGGCGGCCATCCATGCCCAACCACCCACGACGATTCCCAGCGCCACGGTGGCTACAACTACGATGGCCAAGGCGATCAGCGTGCGCTGGCGTCGCTGGAAGCGGCTAGCCGAGGCCTGCTTATCAGCGATTGGGTCCCAGCCGCCCCGCCCCATGCGGCGGGCCGCAAACTCGAGCTCCTCTTCGGATAACTCTTCGCTCATGTCTTCCGCCATCTCGTGGACCGCAACTTCACCGGTGCGGCCGGCGGCCTGAAGTTCGGATTGCTCGAGGCCCTCGGCATCGCCCTCATTGCGGTCCTCGTCATCCAGTGGGGCCTGCGCCTCCGACGCGCGCTCCTTGGAATTTACGTCGCTGACCGGCTGCGGATCCACCGCGCCCGGGTACAGGAGGTCCACGGGGGATGTGTAGGTCTCATCGAGTTCGTAGGCGTCCTCCGACACGGCGGCCAAGGCCGGCGCTGTGAAGATCTCCACTTCCGCGGCGGCCACTTTTTCATGCTCTCGGTCTACGGCGGGTGTGGACGGCTCGTGGGAGGAGCCAGGGTGCGCCTTATCCCCCTCGGCATCTTCGCGCTCCGTAGGCTCGTCCAAGAGGTTTTCCTCCAGGACATCTTCGTCGAAACGGTCACGCAGGGACACGCGCTTGACGCGAGGCTGGGCATGGGTCTCCACCTCGTCGATCTCGTCACTGATGTCCAGGTCCTCAACGTCTTCGACGAGCTCAACGTCCCGCGGCAGGCGCTGCGACGCGCGGTAGGATTCAGCGGCCTCCGCTGGGGTCTCCTCCACTACTTCGCCGTCGATAAGTTCGGAAGCCTCCCCCGCGGACGCGTCGGCGGTTGATTCTTTTTCTTCCGAGCCCTGCTGCTCGAGCTTGGCCTTCTCCGCCGCCCCGTACGCAAAGAAGCGGTTTCCACGGGAGGAAAGCGTATCAGCCTTGGCGCGTGCGGCGGCGCCGGCGATGGTTTGGCGTGGCGCATCTTCCTCTACGGCCTCCACCAGCTCATAGTCCTCTTCATCCTGCTCATGGGCATGGATATCCCCAGGGGTGAGCTTTGGGCGGCGACGCCCCTCGACGTTGCCGCTTCCACCCTCGAACAGCACGCGCGTATCGTCGAAGGCCTCCCCCGTGTGGCTGACCGGACGCTGGCTTCGCAGAAGCCACGGCGCGAGGACAAAGAGCCACACGATGATGATGAGGACGATTCCTAGGCCACCAGACAAGGCACAAGCCCCTTCCTGGAAAGTAGAGAACTGATTGCGAAAACTGTAGTTCCCCCGCCGCCACGATGTCTCCTGCCACGCCGCCCACCCGGCATAGTTGTGACTGATGTGAATAGAGTGGAGTTATACGCGGGTGATTCGCCCATCGGCAACGAGGCGCGCCACGCAGGAGGTTCGGTAATCCTCGGAGGTTATCGCCACGAAATGATGGTCGCGCCACTGCCCATCGATGTGGAGATTGCGCCGCAGGAAGCCCTCCTCCCTGTAGCCGTTGGCCGCCAGTACCTTGCCGGAGGCCGGGTTGTCTGGCAAATACGTGGCGGTCACCCTGTGCAAACCTACCCGGCGCAGGGCGAAGTCCGTGCCCAACCCACATGCGGCGGTGGCGACCCCGGCCCCGGAAAAGCCGGAATAGACCCAATAGCCGATCCAGCAATCACGAATGATCCCGTGCTGGATATTGCCCAGCGTGACCTGGCCGGCAAATCGGCCGCCCACCTCAATCGCCAGCGGTATCACGGCACCGGCCTTGGCGGCCTCGCGCAGGTTCATGAGGTGATTCCACCAGGCCTGTGTTGAATGGGCTTGTTCCCACGTGCCCGGGATCGTGGGCTCGACCGGGCGCAGGATGTGTTCATCCTCAATGCGCATCATTCGCCATTCATCGCCGTCACGCCGATGCAACGGCCGAAGGCGCACTCGGGCGCCCCGCGGGAAAACCCTGCTGGGCGGCAGCATCACGGCGGGTGTTGACTCCGGCCACCCGGGATGGACCGGATGCCGGTCTCCCTTTCCGGGCTGCGAAAAGCGACCGGCCGCAAATCCGAAGGGATCAATCATGCGATCTAGCTGCGTTGCGTGATGAACAGGACATCGACCACGTCCCCTGGGCGGATCTCCGTAACATCCTCGGGAATGCGGATAATCGCGTTGGCCTCAGACAATCCGGCCAGAAGGTGCGCGGGTGCACCGGCCGCGCCACCGAGCCCCTCCACCAAATAATCCGCTGTCTCGGCATCGCGCATGAGGCGGGCTCGGATAAAGCCGCGGCGTCCTGGGCGTGACTCCACGTGGTTGAGCGCACGGGCGCGTACCACGCGGCGATTGGCATTTCGCTTACCCAGGGACAAGCGGATGAGCGGGCGAATAAATACCTCGAAGACCACCAGAGCCGAGACTGGGTTTGAAGGAAGCAGGAAGGTGGGAATGCGTTCTTCCCCTAGCAGACCAAAGCCCTGCACGGATCCCGGATGCATGGCGACGCGGTTGGTGTCCACGTCACCCAACTCGTCGAGCACCTCGCGGATTTGCTGGGACCCGGCGCCACCCACGGCACCGGAAATAACCATTACCTCGCTCCGGCCGATGTGGGCCTCGAGGGTCTCACGAATACGGCGTGGCTCGCCCTCAGCAATGCCAACGCGGGTGACATCCGCACCGGCTTCCCTGGCGGCGGCCGCCAGGGCATAGGAGTTAACGTCATAAACCTGGCCCAGGCCGGGCTCGCGGTCAATGTCAACCAATTCCTTGCCGTAGGAAATGATGGTCACACGCGGGCGCGGGTAAGCCAGGACCTTGTTGCGGCCCACCGCCGCCAGCAGCCCGATCTGTGCGGGGCCCAAGATGGTTCCCGATGACACGGCCACGTCACCAGGTTGAATATCGTCACCCACGCGGCGCACAAAATCGCCCGAGCGTACCGGGCGGTGGGCGGTGACTCGCTTGCGTCCGCGGTCGGACCATTCAAGTGGCAGCACCGCGTCCGCGAGCGTCGGCAACGGCGCACCCGTATACACGCGCACCGCCTGCTTGGGCTGCAGGCGCAATGGGGTGCGCGAACCAGCCGGCACCTCACCGACCACCGGCAGGGAACGCTCAACTTCTGGGGCTGGAACCGCCTCGCCATCGCTCGGTGCACCGGCTTTACGGCCTGTCAGAGCCTTTTCTCCCCCAACGTCAACGGCGCGGATCGCGTAACCGTCAATCGCGGCCTGCGGAAAGCCGGGAAGCGGCGAGTTAGCCTGAACCTCCTCGGCACACATCAGCCCCAGGGCGTTAGCGATAGCGATGCGTACCGGTTCCGGAGTGACTGCCGCATCCGTGATGAATGCAAGCTGTTCTTCTACTGAACGCATGGACGTGCGAGCCTTCCTGTGGACGGACCGTTTGAGGTTGTTGCTATGAGGACAAACCGAAGCACACGCGGCAACCGGCACTCTCGCACCGTGTGCCGCGTGTGCTCTTTGTTACTTCAGTTTAACCTTGTGGCTGGAGATTACCGAAAGATTCCTGCGAAACTTTCGCCGCGCAGTCACTGAATACCGCAGCATTAAACACTGCCGCAAGGTCGAGTCTGACGCGATGAGTGTGGAGAAGGAACTTAAGCCTCCTGCTCCTTTTCAAACTCGGCAATGATGTTCTTGAGCTGCTTATACAGAGCGGGGCCGTATTTCGGATCGTGCAGGCCAAAGTCAACGCACGCGGGGATGTATCCGCCCGGGTTGCCTAGGTCATGCCTCTTGCCCTTATGGACCACGACGTGGACCGGCTCGCCCTCCTGGATCAGCAGCTCAATGGCGTCAGTCAGCTGCAACTCACCGCCCTTACCCGGGCTGATGCGGCGCAGCGCATCGAAAATCTTGCGGTCCAGAAGGTAGCGGCCAGTCGCCACCAGGTTGGATGGCGCTTCCTCGGGCTCCGGCTTTTCTACCATGCCCACAACCTTCTTGACGCCGGGGGCGTTGGTGTCCTCTACGTCGAAGACGCCATAGTTAAAGGTTTCTTCGCGAGAAACCTCAAAGGCGCACAGCACCGAACCGCCCACTGCCTGGCGGACGCGCGCCATATCCTCCATCACCGTCGCGGGAAGCACAATGTCATCGGGGAGCATAACGGCAAAGTAATCCTCATCCTCGTCCAGCACGGATTCGGCGAGGGACACCGCATGGCCCAGGCCGAGCGGCTTTTCCTGTTCAACGGCGACCGGATGAATCAGTTTCTGAGCACGCTGTACCTTTGCAACCTGCTCATCCTTACCGCGCGATGACAGTGTTTCAACCAGATCGGGAAACTTTTCAAAGTGGCGCATAATTTCCTGCTTGGAGGGCGCAACAATGACCGCAAGGCGCTCGGCCCCCACCGAGGCGGCCTCTTCAGCAATCAGCTCGATACCGGGGGTATCTACAACTGGAAGCAACTCCTTAGGCACGGTCTTGGTCGCTGGAAGGAAACGGGTGCCCATGCCCGCGGCCGGAACAACAACAGTTTTGACCCAATTGCCGGAGTGATTATTTTCTTTGTCCATAGTTTCGAGCCTACCTGTCTCAACCGGTCAATTCGTGGACCCTGCCCCCGACTAACATTAAAATCATGTCATCTTCACGCGATTCACAGCCCAATTCCAGCTCAGCAGCGCTTCGCTCCGAAAAACGTGATCTGCGTCTTACCCACAAGGCACGCCGCGACGCGCTTCAACCCAGTGTCAAGGAATCCTACGACCGAGAAATTACGGCTCACCTCCGCGAGTACGTTCAGCAATTGGGCGGCCGGCCGCAGATAGCCGCGTATAGCCCCCTTCCCTCCGAACCGGGAGGATCGCAGCTGGTACCAGCACTATCCGAGATTGCCGAACTGTGGCTCCCCGTTTCCGGTGAGGCCGGAATCTTGCAATGGGGCCGCTACACCCCGGGCTCCTCACGAATCGGCGCCTATGGCATCACCGAGCCGGAACCGCCCCACAGCGATAGCTCCATTCTGTCGAGTCTAGACGCGGTCATCATCCCGGCCATGGCCATAGACAATGCGGGATACCGACTTGGCAAGGGCGCCGGCTACTATGACCGCGCTCTGGACGCCATTGAGGGACATGATGTTGGGCTCATCGGCGTGGTTTATAGTTTCGAGCTGGTCCCACGCGTCCCGGCCGAGGCCCATGACCTGCCCGTCTCCGCGATGATCACCGAGCTCGGGCTGGTCAAACCCACCGGCAGAGAGCTTTGATACTTCGACGGGAACCACCGGGCGAATCCGTCAGTCCAATAGGATATGAAGCCAGTTTTACCTTTTGCAGAATCCCTCACCCGGACCGTGACCACCCCCGGCCTGGCGCGCTCCTTATTACTGCGCCGCGCGGTTGCCGCGTTGCTGGTCTTCGCCGCCCTTGTTAGCGCTCTAGCCGCCCGACGCGCCGAGCCAGAGGTGGTGGTCTTCGCGCGGGACGTCCCCGCCGGATCGGTCATCACCACAGACGATGTGGAGCTGAAATCGCTCCCCTCCGAGGCCCTGCCGCACGCTGCCGCCTCCAACCGGTTGAGTATCGATGAGATCGCGGGGCGCGTATCCGCATCCATGGCGTCTCAGGGGGAGGTTGTAACCGAGTCACGTTTAGTGGGCGAGGCCCTCACCGCGGCTTTAGTGGGTAATACCACAACGGGGGATTCGCCCGAAGACGCTCACATGGTGCCAGTGAAGGTCTCCGACCCGGACATCATCCCCCTGCTCCACCACGGGGACACGGTGGACATCATCACTACGCCGGATTCTTCCGGCACCCCGGGAGGCCCGTCGGGCCCCGCCACCCCGAGTCCGGAATCCCCCAGGCCCCAGGGTCAGCGGGGATCACCAGGCGAGCTTTCTGCCGGCGGCCAACTCATAGCCGCAGGTGGACGCGTCATTACCGCCGGCGGCGCCGATCCGTCGTCGGGCCGCGACGGCAGCGGAACCGTCCTCATCGCCCTGCCCGCCTCCCAGGCTGCGCGGGTAGCAGCGGCGTCTTTGCAGCTCCCACTAGCGCTCGTGATCACAGGCGATAGGGCACGACCCGTGGGCGCGAAAGAGCGCTGAGTGTAAGCCCAAGCAACGCTGCGGCCAAGGCCCCGATGCGTACCCGACTATCAACTTTCAGTTGACGTGACAACAATTTGGTAAACGCCCCAAAACTGAATGGACTATTGCGGCTCTTTAGTATTAATGTTGCCTAAGCTTAAGCACACGGTGCGCTCCGCAGGCGCTACCAAATCAACGTTAGTGCAAAGAGCTAACCACCAACGCTAAAGAACCCCGGTATTTACCTGGACTCTAGCGGTGTGCGCAAAGAAAAACTTTTACTCAGAAAGGGCACTCATATGCTCAAGGGCTTTAAAGACTTCATCATGCGTGGCAACGTCATCGAGCTCGCAATCGCGGTTGTCATCGGTTCCGCATTCACCGCGATCGTTACCGCGTTCACCGATAACCTCATCAACCCAATCATCGCTTCCCTGGGCTCCGCCGAAGTAAAGGGCCTGGGCTTCCAGATTCGCTCCGGAAACGAGGCTACCTTTGTTGACTTCGGTGCGGTCATTACCGCCGCAATCAACTTCCTCATCATCGCGCTGGTTGTTTACTTCATCTTCGTCGTCCCGATGAACAAGCTGAACGAACTGCAGAAGCGCCGTGCCGGCGTCCCAGAGGATGCTCCGGCCCCTACCACCGATGAGCTGCTCACCGAGATCCGTGACCTCCTGGCCCAGAACCAGGGCGGCGTTAACGGCACCACCGGCATCGATAAGCCACAGCTTTAATTCCCGCCCGGGTTGCGGCTCCCTAATTCCTCGCGATGGGAGGCAACGCCTTGCAAAGCCGGGGCCTAGTTTTGAAGAACTAGGCCCCGGCTTTTCCATGTTTTAGGATTCCCCGCCGAAATGGGGCGGAATCTGTTCGCGCCAGAATGCCTCACCTGTTGGGGTGTCATCAGCATGCTCGTCGAACTCCACGGGGCGCTCTCCATCCGTGGAGCGCGGCTTGAGTTCGCCCGAGTCATCAAAAGCTGAATTAAAACGCGGCGAATCGGCCGTGCGGTCATAGTCCGCCGCATCCGACCGACGCACCGCCCTCCTACGCCTGCTACCAGCCGCTTGCCTTTCCGCCATTATTGTTCGTCCCCTTCGCGCGTGACCATTAGGGAGCCGGCTTGTGTCAGTCGGCTCCCCGTCTTCTAACTTTTCAGTGCCTTTTCCCAGTGCCCAGGGCAGCTACACGCTGTAACGCTGGAGCTGGTCCACCAAGTGGTGAACGAGAGGAGTCAAGGTGGCCATGCCGTCTCGCACCGCCGCGCGAGAAGACGCTAAGTTCACGATGACGGTGGAGCCGGATACGCCGGATATTCCGCGGGACGTGCAGGCATCTACCGCTCCGCAGGCCTGTCCGGACGAGCGCAGGGCTTGCGCCACACCGGGGACCATCTGGTCCAGCATGGCGCGGGTCGCCTCAGGCGTCTTATCGCGCGGCCCAACCCCGGTGCCGCCGACCGTGAGAACCAGGTCTACGCCGCCAATGACGCCGGTTTCTATCGCCTCACGAATCTTGGACTTCTTCGAGCGGACGACCACCGCTCCATCTACCTCAAAGTTGGCCTCCGCGAGTAGTTCGGAGCAGAGGCGGGCGTTGTCCTCTGAGTCCTGCTCAGGATGGTCCGTCACCAATACGATCAGCGCACGGCGGCGGGCTGACAGTTCCTTCTGCTCTTCGGCGGCGAGGAGGAACGCGTCATCCGGCTCCGGCATATCCAGCAGTTCATGGCCTGCAAGCCGGGAGGAGAACTCCTCTTGCAAAGTGGTGGGCGTTGAGTCAGTGGTCATGCAGGGCTCCTTGTCCATTGCTGGAAATCCACATTCGAAATTCCATTGCTATTGAATCTACTCGCTGGTGACCGTCACCTCTACCGAACGAGATTCATTTTCACCCTCGCTGCGGACTTCGAGGTTCGTAGTGGCACCAAAGTCCAGGGAACGCACGGCGGCGATGAGAGAGTCGGAATTCTCGATGAGGCGGTCACCCAGCTTTGTCACCACGTCACCCTTCTTCAATCCGGCACGCTCCGCGGGGCTATCAGGCTCAACCTCTAGGATGAGTGCACCGCCTCCCCTACTACGCGCATCCACGTTGATAACGCCAAGCATTGGGTGTTTTACCTCGCCCGAATTAATCAGCTGGTCCGCCATGCGTTTAGCGAAGTTGGATGGAATAGCAAAACCCAGGCCAATGGAACCGGCCTCGCCTCCGCCCTGGGATAGCGAAGCAATCATCGAGTTCATCCCCACGAGGTTGCCGTTGAGATCGACCAATGGCCCGCCCGAGTTTCCTGGGTTGACCGCCGCATCGGTCTGGACGGCGTCAATGAGGGAAGACTCGCCACCGCCCTGGGATGCGCGTACCGGACGGTTCATAGCGGACACGATGCCCGAAGTCACGGTCGCGTTAAGCCCCAGGGGAGAGCCCACGGCGACTACTTCTTGGCCCACATGCAGTGAATTCGAATCGCCAAACTCGAGGTACGGGAGTTCTGAAGCGTCCTTGATCTTGATGATGCCCACGTCAGTATTTACGTCCGATGCCACGAACTCCGCCTCATACTTGCTGCCATCATTCATGGTGACCTGGATCAGGGATTGATCATCCTCACCTCCCTCAACCACATGATGGTTGGTCAGCACGTAACCATCCGGGGAGATGATAGAACCGGAGCCCTCCGCCTGGCTCCTTCGCGTGGCCACCTGGATGGAGACCACCGCTGGCAACACCCTCGAAGCCACCGCTTCAATGGAGCCCTCCGCAGGTGGTGCGTCATTGCCGGCCGGCTCCCGGTTTAGCACCTCGTTTACCACGGCGGTGGAGCTGCCGTTGACGCCGGTCTGACCGCGATTTCCCACGACCAAACCGGTTATGGAACCAACAGCGATGGAACCCACCAGCATCAAGGCCAACGCTGTGCCCAGCCCCACTTTCTTCTTTTCCTTCTGCCGGGAGACGGCCTGCACTGGAACGGGTGCACCCGATGGGCCCACGGCAGTTGGAACCCCCACCGACCCGGCGGCCGGTGCCGGGCCCGCCTTCGGGCTTTGATTCCCCGTGGCTAGCTCGTCGCCGCCGTGCCGCTGCCCGCGGCCGCTAGGTGGCGTTGCGGTTGCCCTCCCCTCAGCACCCGTGCTCCCACCAGTTGCCGGGGCGGGTGCCGGGGTCTCGTGATCCGAATTGTGGCGGGTCCACCCCTTGTAAGGAGAATTAGGGGAAGGTTCGGGTTCAACCCCGTCCTGAGCTGCGCGAGGGGTCCGTGAATCCTGCGCCCCTGCAGGCCGCGAGTCAGTCCAAAAATCTTCCCTTTGCCCCTGGTTATTGGAAGGTTCAGGGGTTGCCTTTGGATCATCGTTATTCATGGACACTATTATGCACCGGCCTTCTGATTGGTTAATGAACAGCATCTGCAGAGTTGCCAAAATTGACTGTGAGTTTACTGTAAGGAATTAACCGCCGCGACGATCAGAACCTAGCTGAATCCGCACTCGAGGAATGAAGCGGTACTACCCCCAAGCCCCCACGGGTTTAGAAACTCATTTGGCGCGGCAGGCTCATAACTCGTTTTAACGCCCCCACACGAAAGAGGCGGCTATTCCTTTCACCGACCACCGCGGCCCTAACACTTAAGGCACGGCCAGGCCCTCCGCACTCATGTCGCGCGAACCTAGATGGACTGAAAGACTCAGCGGGCTTCGCGGCGCGGAGGATAACCGTCCAACTTTGCCGCGCTAGTTCCTGAGATTTGTGGAAACACCCGACCGTCGCGGCGTGCACGGCAGAAGACTACGGTGTGGATTCCCGCAGGATATACCCAACACCCCGAACCGTATGGATTAAACGAGACTCGCCGTTATCCTCGGTTTTCTTGCGTAGGTAGCCGATGTAGACCTCAAGCGCGTTGCCAGACGTTGGGAAGTCAGAACCCCACACATCTTCAAGGATGGCGCTGCGAGACAATACCTTGCGTGGATGCTCCATAAGCAGCTTTAGCAGAGAGTACTCGGTGCGGGTCAATGAGATTATGCGGTCGCCGCGTTTGACCTCGCGTGTATCAACGTCGAGAGACAAATCCGCAAAAGTCAGCTGGGCACCAGCCGGAGCGGGACCACCGAGGGGAGCTGCAGCGGCGCGCCGCAGGAGGGCACGGACGCGGGCGAGCAACTCTTCTAAGGCGAATGGCTTGGGTAAGTAATCATCAGCGCCAGCATCTAGACCTGCCACCCGGTCAGAAACGCCGGCACGAGCGCTCAATATAAGGATGGGACGGTCCCAGCCTTCGCCGCGCAATGTCCGGCAGACCTCGAAGCCGTCCATCTTGGGCATCCTGATATCGAGGATCACCAGCTCGGGGTTTTCCCGACGGACGCACTCGCAGGCCTCTTCCCCGTCGCCGGCCAGAATAACGTCGAAGCCATTGAAGGCTAGGGAACGCCGTAGAGACTCGCGTACAGCATGCTCGTCGTCTACTACTAAAATTTTCATACCGCGATTATCGCGCATTTAGCAATAAAACACGAAGTGTTTAACAATCCAAGTACACATCCCGAGGGTTTGACCAGTTTACCACCGATGTTCGCCTGCGCAAGCCATAAAACTAGAGCCTGAGAAAACTAAGGAAAGGCCCCGCACCTACCTTAAAAGGGCAGGAACGAGGCCTATTTTCCGAAGTAACACCCCCCTGTAGCTAAGGGGGTTAGTTACTTTAGAACTGCTCTACGTCTACGAGACCGAGCTTCGCAGCCTTAACGAGGCGGCGTGGGATGCGTACGGTCTGGCCGTCGATCTTTACTTCCTGGAGGGCTACATTGTCAGCCTTCCACTGGGAACGACGGGAGTGAGTGTTCGCACGGGACTTACGGAACTTAGGAGTTGCCATCTTCTTCTATCCTCCTTACGCCTTCTTCTTACGACGTGCAAGAGCACCGTAACGCTGGTTGAACTTCTCAACGCGGCCTGCGGTGTCCATGACGCGCTGTGCACCGGTCCAGAATGGGTGGGACTCAGCGGTAACGTCAACGACGATGAGTGGGTACTCGTTGCCGTCTTCCCACTCAACGGTGCGGTCAGAGGTCGCGGTGGACTTGGTCAGGAACTGGTGGCCAGTACCTGCGTCCTTGAATACCACTGGGTGGTAATCAGGATGGATATCCTTCTTCATATGTAGATTCCCTCAGGGTTGAACTACGGGTCGGTTCCCCGCGACGCGCGGCCACCTTACAACTAAGTGATGGCTTTATACGGCGAGGATCGTGCCCGAGTTGGGTCTCGAATACTTGCATCAAGCCCGCTAAGGCGGGGTTTTAACCCGCCCTTCGCAGACAACTCGCTATATCTTACAGGTTGACGTGCACTTTTCTAAATCGCATCGCGCGCCCTCTCGGCCCTGCCGCCTTTTCCGGCACGCGAGGGCCACCCCCTTCCCAGGGCTCGCCGCCGAGCCGGAGGGATTCCACGCGTGGTTTCAGTCCCGCCCCAGCCGGCTCGCCTGCTCCCCGCGGCCGGGACCCGGCGTGACCCGCACCTATAGCCGCGATAATCACACGAATCACACAACCCACTTTGGACTACAGGTGTTGCGCTATTCCGTAATATATATCCCTATCGCACCGCCGCCAGGCGCCGGCATCAACCCATAACCCACCCGCGCAAGCCGCGTACCAGAAAACGTGTGGACCTAAATTTGGGCCTTAGATTTAGCGCGATTAGGAAAACCGCGCTTATGGATGTAAGATTCTCCATTGCTGTTGTCACAATGTACGTTTAACGCCCCGTCAACTGGTGTTAGGCAGCACGCTTACCCGCTCACACCTCACATTTCGAGCATGTATAACAGCCACGTAAGTGGTTATTTACAAGGTAGGTCGATGCGCCACTAAGCCATGATGTGGGCGGCTAGGAGAAAGAAAACCCATGTCGGCTATTTGCCAGGTCACGGGCCGCAAGCCGGAGTTCGGCAAGCAGGTCTCGCACTCGCACCGCCGCACCTCGCGTCGTTGGAATCCCAACGTTCAGCGTCGTCGGTACTACCTGCCCTCTGAGGGCCGCACCATTACCCTGACTGTCTCTACCAAGGGCATGAAGATCATCGACCGCGACGGCATTGAGTCCGTTGTCGCCAAGATCCGAGCACGTGGAGAGAAGGTCTAAAGATGGCACGTAATGACATCCGTCCAATCATCAAGCTGAAGTCCACTGCGGGTACCGGTTACACCTACGTGACCCGTAAGAACAAGCGCAACAACCCGGACCGCATTTCTCTCATGAAGTTCGATCCAATCGCCCGTAAGCACGTCGAATTCCGCGAGGAGCGATAATCAATGGCTAAGAAGTCCAAGATCGCTAAGAACGAGCAGCGCAAGGAAATCGTCGCCCGCTACGCGGAGCGTCGCGCTGAGCTCAAGGCTATTATCAAGAATCCAGCTACCTCCGACGAGGACCGTCTGGAAGCACAGTTCGAGCTGAACCGTCAGCCACGTGACGCATCCCCATCCCGCGTTCGCAACCGCGACGCACACGATGGCCGCCCACGCGGTTACCTCCGCAAGTTCGGCCTCTCCCGTGTCCGCATGCGTGGCATGGCTCACCGCGGTGAGCTGCCAGGCGTCCGTAAGTCCAGCTGGTAAAGGGGAATTGCAAAATGAAGCGCAATAACCACAAGAAGTTCCGCATGGAGCAGACCCGCCGCCCAAAGAAGAACCCTTTGAAGGCTGAGGGCATCGAGAAGGTGGACTACAAGGACACCAAGACCCTGCGTCTGTTCATCTCTGACCGCCACAAGATTCGTTCTCGTCGAGTCACCGGTCTGACTCCACAGCAGCAGCGCCAGGTTGCTACCGCTGTGAAGAACGCTCGCGAAATGGCTCTCCTGCCGTTCACCACCCGCTAAACACTAGCCGGGAAGAGCAACAGCACCTTTTGCCGAACGCAACCTAAGGTGCGCGGTAAGAGAAAACTTCAAGGCCCTGCAGGCCGCGCGTGAATCATCAGGAATCACGTCGGTCCGGCAGGGCCTTTTGTTAGTTTTATTGTCAGGTTCGCGCTTGGCGCATCCGGTCCCCACTCGATTTTCCCAATGGGGTTTGACCACGTAGGATTGGCTTTTCGAGAACCCTTAGACTCATTTCTCCACGTTTATTCCATACATCTTTAGCGGAAGGCTTTACACATGGCTTTGCATCCTTCGTTGCTGGATCTAGCCGAGGCTGCCCCTCGTTGCGAATCGGAGGCATCTGCCCGGGGCGTATTGGCTGAGTCGCTGGAATTGCTCCGCAACGCGCTAGAGCATGGAGAAAAGGAAGTGGCGCTGGCGGCATGGTTCTCCCGCGTCGTGGGGGACGTCATCCACTCCCCCGCGCTGGCCTCCCCAGTACGCCTCACCGGTGCCTTTGGCCGCGGCGATGGGCTTCCAACCATCCCGGTCGTTTACTTAGGGCGGGATGAGCGGGTGGCCTCACTGCTGGATGCGGTGGGTTTGAAGCATGCTAGTTCCGACGACACCCTTGCCCGCCGCGTAGACTCCGGGCTCCCGGTGGGAGCGGGCGGTGAGCTGGAATTGCTCAGGGATGCCCTGGCCAAACGCCCGCCGGCCCTCCGGCTCATCGACGGTCTGCCGGATCGCAACGTGGAGGTAGATGTTCAATCAACCCTCCTGGCGCCCATCGCCGCCATCGCCCGCTGGGCAGCGCCGTCCCCTCGCCCAACTCCGGACCGGCTAGCCATCGCCGGCGAGCGAGAGCTTCTTCAGCTTTCCGAGGTGGAGGCGCTTACCACCGCCTGGGAGACCGGCCTAAAGATAGAGTTGGGGCGTTGGTATGACCACGTATCCGATCATCCGGTGGTCCTGGCAGACCTTACCCCGTTTACTCGCACCGCCTACGGTTCCGCGACACGCACGGTCTCCGAGGTGCTTTCCTCGCTTGAGGCTCGCGAATACCGGTCATAGAATAGTTTTTCATATAAGCTAGACTCACCTGGGTGAGTGCAGGGTTCAATGTCCCTACAATTTCTGATCAGAGATTTCATGTTGTCCATCGATAAGGAGGCGCCCGTCTATGGCTGGTGCAGTAGGTAGGCCGCGCAAGAATAGCCCGCGGCGCCGCGGCAGCACGGCTCGTGAGGAGATCCTCGACGCATCTTCCGAGCTGTTTACCACCCAGGGTTTTGCTACCACCTCAACGCACCAGATTGCGGAGGCGGTAGGTATCCGCCAGGCCTCCTTGTACTACCACTTCCCCTCCAAGACGGAGATCTTCCTCACCCTGCTCAACTCCACCATCGAGCCCTCTCTGGACCTCCTCGATCAGCTCGCCGATTCCGAGTCCGGCCCAGAGATGCGCCTGTGGGCGCTCGTTGCCGCGGAATCCGCGCTCCTGCTGACCCCGGGCTGGAACGTGGGGCGCCTGTACCAGCTGCCGGTGGCCAATTCCGAGGAATTTAGCGCCTACCACGATGCCCGCAACAAGCTTGAGGGCGCTTTCCGCTCCCTGTCGTCCGAGATTGTGGGAGCGGATGATCCGCGCGTCGAGCTACCCTTCTACATCGCCCTCTCCGCCATTGAGATGCGTGATAACACGGGCAAGCCCCCTTTCGAGGTCTCTGCGGATCACCTGCCCTCCACGTCTGTGATGCTGGCCGATGCCGTGCTCAATGTGTTGGGTTCGGAGCTGCCCGAAGACCGGGAGAAGGAGACCTTGGAGCTCATTGCGGCCAAGGACGCCGCCAAGGTCGCGGCGGAAAAGGCGGCCAAGGCCGCCGCCCGTGAGGCCCGCCGCGCGGCTAAAGAAGCCGCCACCGCCGAAGCGGATTAAGCCTTTCCGGCCCCGTATAAGTTCTTGCATCGCCAAACCGGGTGCCCGCCCCACCGCACAATGGTGCCGGGGCGGATGCGCTGAGCCGTTAACGCCACTCCTTTGCACGCGGAGATCGGCTACAACCAGTACCATCGCGCCCCAGGTTCTACCCGCCCATCAGCGGCCTAAGGCGAGCCCACGATCAGCAATAGCCGGCTGACGCAGGCTGTCAGCCGGCTATTGCCGCGTAATCCCTAGTGGAAGAAGTGCCGGGTACCAGTGAAGTACATGGTGATACCGGCTGCCTTCGCGGCCTCGATGACCTCACCGTCGCGGATGGAACCGCCTGGGGATACCACTGCCTTCACCCCGGCGTCGGCGAGGACTTGGAGTCCGTCAGCGAATGGGAAGAAGGCGTCGGACGCGGCTACGGAGCCTCGGGCGCGATCGGCGCCGTCGGCCAGGGTGTTGGCGCGCTCAACCGCAAGCTTCGCGGAATCCACGCGGTTGACCTGCCCCATACCCACGCCCACCGTTGCGCCCTCATGGGCCAGCAGGATGGCGTTAGACTTCACGGAACGCACGGCGCGCCATGCGAACTCGAGTTCAGCCAGTTCCTTCTCATCGGCCGCCTCCCCGCTCACCAGGGTCCAGGTCGCGGCCGGGTCACCCTCCGCCTGGTAACGGTCCGCGTCCTGAACCAGCACGCCACCGGAAATAAGCTTGACTTCCTTGTCTGAGAAATCGGGCTCGCATACCAGCAGGCGAAGGTTCTTTTTAGTCTTGAGGATCTCAATCGCCTCATCCTCGTAAGAAGGGGCCACGATAACCTCGGTGAAAATGTCTTTGACCTGACGTGCCATCTCGACGGTAACCTCACGGTTTACCGCAATCACCCCGCCGAATGCGGACATTGGATCGCAGGCATGGGCAAGCTCGTGGGCCTTGGCAATGGATTCGTCGGAAACGGCGATGCCGCAAGGATTAGCGTGCTTGATAATCGCTACGCACGGGCGGTCATGATCCCACGCCGCGCGCCACGCGGCATCAGCGTCCTGATAATTGTTGTAGCTCATCTCCTTGCCGTTTAGCTGCGTGGCGTTAGCCAGGCCCTTGCCGCCCTCTTCGCGGATAAGGGACGCCGCCTGGTGAGGGTTCTCGCCATAACGCAGGGCAACTTCTCTGTCCTGGTCGGCCTTGCATTCATCGGACGCGGATGTACCCAGCTGCTCCACGAACCATGCGGACACGGCCGCGTCATACTCGGCGGTGTGGGTAAACGCATCACGGGCCAGGCTGCGGCGCTCATCGAGGGTAAAGCCGCCTTTCCCAACGGCGGTAGCCACGTCCCCGTAACGCGCGGGATCCACCACGATGGCCACGGATGGGTGGTTCTTCGCGGCGGCGCGCACCATGGATGGACCCCCGATATCGATTTGTTCAACGCAACCATCGAAGTCGGCACCGGACGCCACGGTCTCACGGAATGGGTACAGGTTCACCACTACAAGCTGGAAGGGCTCAATGTCGAGCTCGGAAAGCTGATCGAGGTGATCCTCTTTGCGGGTATCGGCAAGGATGCCGGCGTGGACGCGTGGGTGCAAGGTCTTGACGCGGCCTTCGAGGCATTCCGGGAAACCCGTGAGTTGGTCAACCGGGGTGACATCGATGCCAAGGGCAGAAATCTTTGCCGCGGTGGAGCCTGTGGACACAATCTCCACACCGGCCGCGTCGAGGGTACGTGCAAGATCCTCGAGGCCCGTCTTGTCATAAACGCTAATCAGCGCTCGCTTGATGGACTTGCGATCATCACTCATATGTGAACAAAGGCCTTTCTTTAGACGTCAGGGTTAGCGAGAGGAATTTGGGAAATAGACTAAAGCTCGATGCTTAGCACCGGTGCCACACCGTCACGCTGTACGGTGGCGGCGCGCAGCACCTCAACGATGAGTTCGCGCTCCACCTTTTTGATGCGCTCGTGGAGCGAGGCTTCATCATCATGCGGACGAACCTCTACGGCACGCTGCGCGATGATTGAACCGGTGTCCACGCCCGCATCGACGAAGTGCACTGTGGAACCCGTGACCTTTACGCCGTACGCCAGCGCATCGCGCACCGCATGGGCCCCTTTAAACGAAGGCAGTAGTGCAGGATGCGTGTTGATGGTCCGCCCCTCGTATTTGGCCAAGAACGCCTTACCTAGGATCTTCATAAAGCCCGCGGAAACAACAACGTCTGGCTCGCCTACAGCGGCGGCCAGACGTTCATTCCATTCTTCCCGGTCTGTACCTAGGGTTACGACCTCAGTGTCAATGCCTGCGGACTGAGCGCGCTCGATGCCCTGGCATTCAATATCGGCAATGACTTTGATAACCCGGTAGGAGTCATCCGCATTGTCGAGAATAGCCTGCAGCAAAGATCCGGTGCCGGATACGAGCACAACCACGGACTTGCCTGGGGTACGCGTGTCCCCCGGGTGCGTTATGCCAGTAGCCTGTTCGGTGGGCGCGTCAGTGTGAGAGCTCTGCGTAAAAGTCACGGGCCAAAGCTTAATACCTTTACAGGCTCTCCGTTAGCCCTTCTCCGGTTTTTCTTGCGGCAGTTCTAAGCCCGGGTGCCCACCCCGCGTCTCGTCTGCTGGCGTCTCCGTGTCTTGAATTTCTGCGTCCGGGGTCTCTGCGTCCGGGGTCTCTGCGTCCGGGGTCTCTGCGTCCGGGGTTTCTGCGTCTAGCGCCTCCGGGTCAGCGGACTGTGGTTCAGGCTCTGGGTCCTCATCTGCTAGTCCGTCCGTATCTGACCCCTCTTCTAGGCCACCCCTTGACTCGTCTTCCTCCCCGGGCCGATGCACGGCCGGATTTCGACCATCGCCATCTTCCGCCGCGGCAGGCAGTGGGCCCTCTGCGCGTGGGGCTTCTTCATCGACTAATTCCCCATCGACCGTTGCCCCCGCATCGCCAGTGGCTTCATGGCTCTCCGACGCTGTGAGGCTCTCCTCTTCCGAGTCGAGGTCTGGGCCTTCACTACCATTGGATTGCTCCTCCGCGCGACGTTCAGCGGCGGCGACACTTGGCACGGCGCCGTTGCGCCACAGCACGAACATGAACACGGCAGCCGCCGCGACCCCCAACACTGCAACCCAGATAGCTACAAGCCCCACGGCGCTGAGGAAAGTTGGGCCTACATATCCGTAGGCGGCAAGGTCACCGCTGCCCAGATACACGGCGCCGGCCATTAGAGCGGCCGCGGATACCCCCGCAACGAGCGAGTGCAAGATTCCGACTCTCGAGCGAATCAGGACATACAGGACCACACCCATGGCTATGGCCATAAGCGCCAGCGCCCAGGCGTGGACCTGCCCCGGGATGAGGCCTAGAAGCGGAACCGGAGGAAACGGCACGGTGTGGACGCTAAACAGGCTCAGGCTAGCGCCACCGAAATTTAGTTCGGAGCCGATGATTATAGCCAGGGCATTTAAAACCGCATTGGGCAGATACAGCACACTCAGTACGTAGAGCGCGGCAATCCCAGGCGCATCGATGTTGGGATATGCATTGAGAATTTCCTGCTGCCGGCCAATGCTAAATGGCAGGGCTACTATCACTACGGCGAAACCGGCCGCGGCTAACCACATCATGATTCGGGCGGCAGCTGTGGCCCCTTGGGGGACGAAGACCGGAACCTTGTAACGCGAAAGCAAAGCCTCCCAAAGCTTTGGCCCCATTCCCAATACCATCGCCGCGCCGTGTAGCACCACCACCCTTGGTAACGCGGCGAGAAGCGATGGCGGGGCCACGTCATATACCTTGCCGGCATCCCACAACATAAGCCATGCGACAAGCACAATCACTATGGGCAGGCCGATCACCCACGCCAGGCAAATCAGCAGGTCTTTAATCGTCGCTTTGGTAGCGAACGCCCTTCTAATCCGGCCCGCCAGCAGCAGGCCCAGGATTAACGCGGGCAGCGCCGGCACCACCGATATGGTGACGCCGCCGGCGCTCAGGGGCACGAGATTGACCACCATCAGGCACATTGCGATGGCGGTGGGCAGCCACGCCATCGGCGCGCCGGTAAAAAGGCACACCGCAAAGGCAATGACGATGATGCTTAAGATGGCCGCTACGTGCGGAATACCCACGATGAGGCCTAGGCGGCGAATGCGCCCGCCTAGCGTCGTTGGCGCGTTTCTACGTCTCGCCGCGGATTGCGCGCCAGCCTTGTGGGCAACGCGCGCTGCAGGCTCAGAAATAGAGCCTTTCCCTAGGCGCCCACGAGAAGGGCGTGGACCAGAGGTGGCTCGCGACTGGGGGCTGGTGTTTCTACTCATCGCCTAAACACTTTGCCACGGGTAGGGTTCTTCGCTGGCGCGGCGCGGCGACAGTCGCGGGAAGTCACATGAAGATTTAAGGCCTCAATTAATCCTTTAACCTTCAAGTACAACTTGCTGGGCGAAGTAGACCTATATATAAGGTACAGATCGAAAATTAACGAAGGCGGAGAAGCGGGCTTCCGCCCTGGCCTGGCCTGCGCGCCCTTACCCTCATAGTCTCACTTACCCCCTGTGCTCCTCCGCCAGGACCAGGGTTACCAACTACCCCTCTACCCCCGCGGATATCCGCTGCAGATACGTAACAATAGAAACTCAATCCACAGATTTGGCGAAACTCGAGCAAACGGGTTGCCGATAACTTTTCGAGACGCTATTGTTACCTCTCGTTGGTAACAAGAAGGTCACAATCACGTAACCAAGCGTGACAGAATGTAACGTTCTGAATCCTCACACGGATAGTGGCAAGAATGGGAAGAAGAATTAATGCGAAGCAAGACTCAGCGCAGCGCAGGTCGTCACCGTAAAGTAACACCCGCGCAGACCGCTAAGGGCCGCATGGCCCTTGTCGCAGCAGCAGCCGGTGCAGTATCTACCGCTGGTGCTGGCGGAGCAGTTGCAGCCCAGCTACAGGCTACCCCGCAGGAAGAGACCAAGGCGCAGAGCCTCGAGTTCAACCTGACTAACAACTCCAATCCCCTTGAGCAGGCTGAGCAGGCCGTATCTGACGCGGCTGAAGACGCTAGCGCAGCCGTGCAGGACGCTGCCGCAACTGCACCCCAGATCCTGGCAGTGGCCGAGACCAAGCCGGTCCTCAACCTCAACGAACAGCTCAACAAGGCCGTGGTCGCCGCTAAGGAACGTGCGGCAGCGGACTTGGCAGCACGCGCCCCTTCCGTAGTCCGTCCGGCAGAAGGCATCTTCACCTCCGGATTCGGCCCACGCTGGGGCACTTTCCACGCGGGCATCGATATTGCCAATGGTGAGGGCACCCCGATTCTGGCAATTATGGACGGCCTGGTAATCGATTCCGGCCCTGCATCCGGCTACGGCAACTGGATCCGCATCAAGCATGATGATGGTTCCATCTCCGTCTACGGCCACATGTCCTCCCTCGCCGTAGCGGTTGGCGAGCGCGTACACGCCGGCCAGAACATCGCAGGAATGGGCAACCTTGGATTCTCAACCGGCACCCACCTGCACTTTGAGATTCACCCATCCGGCCAAGGCGCCACTGACCCGATCGCCTGGTTCGCAGAGCGCGGCATTTCCATCTCCTAAACTTTAGCTACCACGCGTAGCAGCCAACACTTTCCCATCCACCTACGGGGCGGTTCCTCTAAGGAACCGCCCCGTAGGTGGTTTTGCCCCCAAGAACATGAAGAACGGAGGCTCCCCCTCCGATTTTTGTGATTTCTCGATTCGCCGGCCCCCGCTACTGATACGGTCGCTCAGACGGGGCCACAGCCGCCGAAACGCCGCCCCAAAAGCATGTCAGCAAATGCGACATAAAACACTTTTAGACTCATAGATAAAGATTTTCAGAATCGCTGCGGCATTTCAGCCACCATCCCCTTTCGGCCGAACCGGACGCCGCCGCGTCAACAAACGTGTGTTCTCCGAATGTCACGTACCCCCGCACAACGGACCTCCGCGCGACGGTGCAGGTACCTCCATGCCGAAAAATCTAAGAAGCGTGGTTTCTCACAACCCCCTTGACGCTCCACTAGTTGCCGGGTAGTTTCTACCGTAAGTTACCCGGTAACCATTCCGTGGCCAGGGACTTCATTGCGCAGTCCTTCAAACCTAATTATGAGCTTGAATATGAGAGGACAATGCCTTGTGTCAGTCAAGCATTCCTTCTTGGCGCTCCTGAGGGAAGCGCCGCGCAGTGCGGCACAAGCCCGCAAAGCGTTCGAGTTAAAACTCGGGGGCTTATACTCGCTCAACATGGGCCAGGTAACCCAAACCCTGGCTCGCCTCGAACGGGATGGCCTAGTCACGATCAGCGGGAAGACCATCAGCTCCAATGGTCGGCACGCGGACCTCTATGAAATAACCCCGGCTGGGTTAAGGGAGCTTGACTCTTGGTGGTCAGAAACCGTTACCACGGCGGCCACGGATCGCGATGAGCTGGTGATTAAGTTTGCCCTCGCTGCGCAGCACGACGGCCGGGATGGCATTGACTTCATCGAAATTCTTGACGCTCAACGCTACGCCGCACTCCGCGCGCTTCGCTCCCTTAATAGGCAAGCCGATGAAACAGCTAGCAACCGCAACTCCCACCGGCTGGCAATCGAGAAACGCATTTTCGAACTAGAAGCCCAATTGCGATGGCTTGACCGCATCGAGTCCCTGCCGGCACCCCAGGCACCGCCCAATTTCTTCTCGCAGGAGGATTAACCACGATGACTCAACCCAATCCCCCAACCTTCCCCATTGAGTTGCAGGATATCTCCTGTACATTCGGTGAGGGCGCTCGCAAAGTAACGGCCCTAGACTCCGTCAATCTCGTCCTCCATCCACGTGAACTAGTGGCGGTAATGGGACCATCCGGTTCGGGTAAATCGACGCTACTGAACGTCGCCGGGCTGCTCCAACCACCTACGGCTGGCCGTGTGATTATCGAAGGCCACAACGCGGCCGAAATGTCCCAAAAACGCACCGCTGAGCTTCGCCGCCGCCACCTTGGATTTGTCTGTCAAAATTTCAACCTGGTCTCTTCGTTAAGCGTCTTAGAAAACGTAACTCTCCCACTCGAGCTTGACGGCATGCCTGCTTCACAGTGTCGCCGACTAGCTGAACCCGCCCTAGAGGAGGTTGGCCTAGCCGGGGTGGGGGATCGCTTTCCAGAGGAAATCTCCGGTGGCCAGGCCCAACGCGTGGCCATTGCTAGGGCGTTGATTGGCCCCCGCCGCATCCTTTTGGCGGACGAACCCACAGGAGCGCTCGATACCGCTACCTCCGATGAGGTTATGAAAGTATTGCGCGGACGCATCGATGCCGGCGCAGCCGGGTTGCTCGTGACCCACGAACCCCGCTTCGCCGCTTACGCAGACCGTGTGGTCATGGTCCGCGACGGCCGAATTACGCGAGAGAAGTAACCATGTCCGTCTTTAATTCCGCCGTAGCGGCCACTAGGCCCATGCGCCGCGACATGTTCCGTGCCCCGTGGCGCCTGCTGGCAGCGGTCCTCCTAGTAGCCTTGCCCGTTGGCTTTTTGGTATACGCCTCTCTCACGTCCCGGGGCGTAACTACCGTGGTAAACTCCTTCAGCCCTTCCACGGTGGCGAGCTACTCCGGCGGCACGTGCACCCAATCCGTCGATGGTTACCAAGCGGAGTGTAGGAATGAAGATGGTTCACCGTCCGCTGGGCTGCAAGCGTTGCTCGAGGAAAACCTGCCCGCCGGCTTCCGGGTTCACCGCGTGGATACTGGGAATGTAACGTTGACCCACGAAGCGCGGTCCGCCGCCGTGCAGATGGCTCAACACACCCCTGATACTTTTAGCACTCTTGCGCCGGTTTTACCTGGTCCCGGTGAAGTCTATCTTCCGGCTCATGTCACAAAGGCTCTGCGCGTCGATAAGGGGGACCGCATCACTGCCGCCTTGGCCGACGGCACCACCATCCAGCTCACCGTTCTTGGTACCGGCCCAGGTTCCAGTGCATGGGTGACCAGCCCGACGCTACGCGCACTCAACGCGCCGGTAACTCCCTCTGAGGAGATTGATGCCGCTACCCAGTGGTCCATCACCGGGCCAAGTCCACTTACCTGGGCCCATGTAAAAGCCTTGAATAAAGCCGGGTTTGTTGTTCGCTCCGAGGAGCTCATGGATAACCCTCCACCGGCTTCCGAACGCTACTCCGCCTACGAATTTGCAGACACCGCCGCCAGATCGGGCGGAATCTTAGGTGAACTCTGGGCTGTGGTCACGTGGGCCTCCATGTACGGCATTGGGCTGCTGCTTGTCCTCCTTTTAATCTCCCCCGTCTTTGCCCTGGCTTTAAACCGCCACACGCGCATGTTCGCGCTGATGTCCACTCAGGGCTCAACGCCCGGTCAAATTGCTCTAGCCGTACTTACCTATGCCCTGTTCGCTGGGTTGCTTGGCGCAACCTTGGGAGGTTGCGTGGGCGGAATTGCAGGCTCGATCCACTGGTCGTTGACCTATCCAGGCTGGGACCTTGAGGCATACGTGCCAACGCTAATGCTGATCTGGCTCACTGCCATACTTGGCGCGGTTGCTGTTGCGTTTATTCCGGCGCGCCTTGCAGCGCGATCAGCGCTAGCCGCCGCCCTCGGTGGCGCCGAACCGGACCGAATTGTCCATTGGAGGAGGTGGATGGCCTATGGACCAGCGATTCTCGTGGTGCTGGCGGTCCTAGCATGGGCAAGTACTTTTGAACCGTTGCGCCCTATATTACGACCCATGGTCTTAGGCCCAACCCCGGTCTTAATATCCCTTATAGCAATCGCAGCGTCCGCGCCAGCCTTAACCTTTGGTAAATCTCAGCTCCTTAGAAAGGCGGGCCTTACAGGTCGATTCGCCGGCCGAGGCCTCCTGCGCTCTTCCATGCGCTCCATCCCGGCTATCGCGGCGATTACCGCTTTCACGTTCACCGCAGTTCTTGTAACCACTGACGCCAATTCCCATTCCCGGAAGGATAAAACTCTATCGCAGTTGTTCCACCCGGGCGAGGTTGCGTTGATCACCTCCGAAGGATCCAAGTCCCCGCGCGAAGATTCTCAAAGAGCGCTGGAAATCCTTGGGCGCAATGCGACGGTCACCCGCTCCTGGGAGCTGGAGGGGGTCTTCGAATCCTCCTATTTCGATACACCCCATGGTGCGAGCCTTCAGTTCGATTTCCCCGGTGGCCCCGAGTTGGAGGGTGCCTGCCACTGGGTAGGTAGCCCAAGCGATGGTTACTACCAGGCTGCGGATGGCGGGGATCCGCGAACGGATCCCGGGGCCGCGGATGCCTGCCTGCCCCTCATGCGTGATATCTACTCGTCCGGCCCGTTGGAGACCTCGGGGATATCGGCCATAATCGTGGATGAATCCAACCTCGATTTATGGACCTTTGAATCCCCGGCGGACCGTCAACTCGCGCTAACGACTCTACGCCGGGGTGGAATTGTTACCTCCAAAGATGGCGTAGTTAGCCAGACCCCGCAGAAAACCGTAATCGGGGTAAACGGCCAGTTCGATACCCCCGAAGACTGGACCCCGCACGAGGTCCTTGCCGTGGCGGCATTGCCGGCGAAGTCCACCCCACTACTCGTTTCTCGCGAGGCAGCCCGCAGTCTGGGACTCCCCGTGGGATACGTAGGCACCGCTGCATTGCTCACCGAATACCCGCCACAACAGGACCGTATCTATGAGCAGGTAAATGAACGTTTCCCCAACACTTTCATTCGCTATACCAGTTACTCTTCGAATAACGGATGGATAGTGGCGCTTTGGGTTGGCGCGATAAGCTTAGTTGCATTGGTACTTATCATTGCGTTAAGCGCACAAAGCATCCGCCGTGAGGATAGTGTGCTTCACGCAGTTGGCGCACATCCCGGTATGACAGCCAAGATCGCGGCGCTGCAGTCGTGGGCTGTGGGCACCGCGGCGATGTTCGCGGGCGTACTTAGTGGACACCTGGCTGTGGTCTTGAGCGCATCGCGCAATAGCTACAACATCAACGGCGATCTATTGGAATACGGCCAGCTGGCATTCTTCCGCCCGGATTGGTGGCTCATTGGAACGGCAGTGGTGGTGCCACTTATAGCCGCCGGAATTGCCTGGATGGTCCACCGCCCCCGCGAGTCTCAACCGTTACTCGCCCGCGATCGCGCAACGGACCGATTCTTAGGTTAAGGACACCAGTCTGACCCCCTAGTTGCCTGATTGCCCCTCGCCCCTCCGCACAGAGCCATCTCCACGGAGGGGTTTGACGCTTACGCAAACCCAGTCAAGTTGAATAACTTGACGGCCAACTACGCCGCGACACGCCGGTCGGCCGCGAAATCACCCCCGTTTGGCGCCCCCATTGCTTAAACCCATACTTCACACTCTTCACAACATTCACTTTTGTAACACGCGTAACAACCTGCGATGTTCGATAGATTTTCGAACGAATGGCCCTTTTACCTGCAATTTCAACTGATTGCGCCGCAACATCAAGCGGGATAACTTTATTCCCGTTGCCGGATCGTGACGAAGGGTTACACACCCCTCCGAGTCGAACGAGGCGCACAAACCAACGTGAAAGAAAAGGGTTCATTTATGAAGCGCAATCACCGCGCACGCACCGCCGCAGTTGCCGGGGCTTTGGCTCTAGCTACCGCCGTTGCGTCCACCACCGGAGTCTCAATGGCCGCCGCCAATCAGCCAGCGGCGAGCGTGGACCTCTCCACCGGTTCCTCACAGCCAACCATTAGCGGCGTCAATCCAAGCGGCCTGCTCAAGGCAGCCGTTGGCCTGGCCCAAACCGCGACGGGCCTTGCCTCCGGAGCGGTGGTACCGCAGATCAAGCAGTCCGATGGGGAAATCACCATCGTGCTGGACCCGTCCGCCATCCCGGGACTTGCCGACGCTTTTGCTCCGGCCATCCCCACACAGCTCTCTCCAGTACGCGGCCAGGACGCTGCGGGGCGCACCGTGGTGTTCCCTACCTCCGGCACGCTGACGTCCACGTACGGCATGCGCTGGGGTGCGATGCACAACGGTATTGACGTAGCCAACCCAATCGGTACGCCAATCTATTCCATCATGGACGGCACGGTCATCAACTCCGGCCCCGCCCAGGGGTACGGCAACTGGATTCGCGTCCAGCACGATGACGGTTCTATCTCGGTGTACGGCCACATGCAGGCCTCATCCCTGCTAGTTAACGTAGGTGACCGCGTCTCCGCAGGCCAGCAAATCGCCGCCATTGGTAATGAGGGAAGGTCTACCGGACCTCACCTGCACTTCGAAATCTGGCCGGATGGCGTCAGCCCTGCTGACCCGCAGGCTTGGTTTGCGGCCCGAGGCATCAACGTCTAGATGCACCGAGCCGGCCGCGGGGTTGGCCTAGAGCTTTTCCATTGGCACGCCGCCAATGAGCATGAGCCTAACCTTTCCCGCGGAGCCAAAATCTACGGTCACGGTGGCGCGTGCACCGGATCCGTCCGCGGATATCACCGTTCCCAGGCCATACTTGGCGTGGTTGACACGGTCGCCAACAACCAAATTGAGACTCTTGTTCTTGGGCATTGAAGTCTCGGGTGCAGGTTTGCGCGTGCGTTGCGAAGGGGAAGACGCAGCGCGCCGCGAGCTTCCACCCCATCCGGACCAGTCCGAACCGTAGGACCGGCCGTATGAGTAAGAATCTTCATCCCACGAGCTTGAATACTGTGATTCGGGTTCTTCACGGCGCCAGTCGATGAGGTCCTCAGGGACCTCGGCGAGGAAGCGGCTGGCCGGATTCGTCATGGGGTTACCCCATGAGGAGCGAAGAATTGCCCGGGTCAGGTAGAGCTGTTCCCGCGCGCGGGTGATTCCCACGTACGCAAGGCGGCGCTCCTCAGAAAGCTCCTTGGGATCACCGAGCGAGCGCATATGCGGGAATTGCCCGTCCTCCCATCCGGTCAAGAACACCACGGGAAACTCAAGGCCTTTAGCGGTATGCAGGGTCATCAGCGTCACCACGCCGGACTCGTGCTCCGGAATCTGGTCCGCGTCGGCAACCAGAGACACCTTTTCGAGGAAAGCCTGCAAGGAACCAGGCGCCGCCTCCCCTTCGGCTAGTTCAGGACTCTCTTCCGCGTCCGCCCCAGTAAACGCCAATTGGTTTGCGGCCTCGGAGGAAAACTCGCGGGCCACGGAGACCATTTCGTTGAGGTTGTCCAGGCGGGCGCCGTCCTGGGGATCATTGGACGCCTCTAATTCCGCTTTGTAACCGGTCGCATCCAAAATCGCGCTGAGCAGCTCGCCGAGATCTGGTTGGCCCGTAACCTCATTGATCATGGACGGAATCTGGGCGCGAATACCTTCCATCATCTCGACGAACTTGGAAATAGCATTGGTTGCTCGGGTATTAAGCCCGTCGATCTCCCCTGCCGCCGCGGCCTCTAGGCCTTTGCCGAAACTCACCCCGTGGTTGTCCGCGTACAGCGCTACCTGGCCCTGCGCCTTGTCACCGATGGCGCGCTTCGGCACGTTGATGATGCGCCTTAGGCTCACGGTGTCATCCGGATTATCGATAATGCGCAGATACGCAACCATGTCGCGGATTTCGCGGCGCTCGTAGAAGCGGGTGCCGCCAACCACCTTGTACGGGATGCCAGAGCGCACGAAGATATCCTCCAGCGCACGGGAGGCGTTGTTGGTTCGGTACATGATGGCTATATCCGCATAGTCGCGGCCCCTATCCACCAAGTCATCTATCTCGCTGGCAATGAATTTGGCCTCATCATGCTCGTTATCGGCCACATAACCGATGATTTTTTCGCCATCCCCATGCGCGGTCCACAGATTTTTCTCCCTGCGATTGTCATTCTTGGCAATCACCGCGTTGGCCGCGTTCAAAATGTTCTGGGTGGAGCGGTAATTCTGCTCCAGCAAAATCGTGGTGGCGTCTGGGTAGTCCCGCTCGAATTCCTGAATATTGCGGATCGTGGCCCCACGGAAAGCGTAGATGGACTGATCCGAATCGCCCACGACGCACAATTCCGGGGCATCCTCCCCACGCCCCACGAGAGCTGAAACCAAGACGTATTGCGCATGGTTTGTGTCCTGGT
Organism: Corynebacterium endometrii; assembly: GCF_004795735.1. Classification (NCBI taxonomy): domain Bacteria; kingdom Bacillati; phylum Actinomycetota; class Actinomycetes; order Mycobacteriales; family Corynebacteriaceae; genus Corynebacterium; species Corynebacterium endometrii. Next base: position 786,657 of record NZ_CP039247.1, on the reverse strand, counting down.
ACTCATCGATGAGCACGTGGCGGAAACGCCTGCGGTAGAAATCCACCACCTGCGGGTGCTCCTGGAAAATCCGCACCACCTCACCGATGAGGTCATCAAAGTCAACGGCATTGGCCGCGCGCAGGCGGCGCTGATATTCCTCAAAGACCTTGGCCACCGTGGTCTCGAACGGATTCTTGGTCTTTTCGGCTTCAGCCAACGCCGCCTCGGGCCCCACCAATTCGTTTTTAAGATTAGAGATTTGGTTCGCCAACACGCGCGCAGTGAACTTCTTAAGGTCCAGCTGCATGTCCTTGGCAATCATAGTCAGCAGGCGGCGGGCGTCATCACTGTCATAGATGGTGAAGTTGGAATTTAGCCCCGGCACCAGCTGCGCCTGCTGGCGAAGGATGCGCACACAAGTGGAGTGGAATGTCGACACCCACATGCGCTCGGCGACTGGCCCCACCAACTGGCCCACGCGTTCCTTCATTTCGGCCGCGGCCTTATTGGTGAAGGTAATCGCCAGAATCTGCCACGGTGCTACTCCCCCGTTGCGCATCAAGTATGCGATGCGGCGGGTCAGCACGGCGGTCTTACCAGAGCCTGCACCAGCGACGATCAACAGTGGCGAACCAATGTGAGTCACCGCTGCATGCTGCTGGTCATTGAGCCCTTCTAGCAGCGGATCAGGCTGGCCCGGAATAGGAGTTGGAGTGTTAATCCCGGCAGATCGATCCGCCGGTTGAGCCACAGGGTAATTGCCCGCCGGTGCAAAAGATAATTCTTCATACATATCTTCCGGCGGTGCGTCTTCAGGGGCTGGCTCTTCTGGGGCTTCTAAAGGCTCACCGAAGACCGGCAAGTCGCGGGCGCCGCGATCATCGCCAGCCGCCGCGGATGGCTTGCTAAATGGGCTGTTAGCCTCGAATAGATCCGGCTGCTCAGCGGACTGCCCACCAGCGCCCTTGCCAGAAAATGGATTACCAAATGGAGAAGAATCAGTCATAGTGACTTCCAACTTACAAGGCGGTCCGGACAAGTCGCACGTGCCACCGCCAAGCCTGTGGAATTGTGGCAGAATATGTCTCTATGAGTGACACCGTCGAACCTGTTGAGCCAGACTTCGAAATCCGCATGCCTTCAGGCACCGATGATCCTCTGAGCGACGCAGAAATCCAGGAATACCGCAAAGAGATTAACCGCATGGACCGCATTATTCTCGATGCGGCTAAACGCCGTACGGAAGTATCGCGGGCGATTGGTAAGACACGGATGACTTCGGGCGGCACGCGCTTGGTGCACACCCGCGAAATTGCCATCCTGAACCAATTCCGCGACGAATTAGGTGAAGAAGGCCCAGCCATCGCCTCCGCACTGTTGCGCATGGGGCGTGGCAAACTGGGATAATCCCAGCGTATACCCCCAAAAGGGACCGGCATATTTTCACTCAGCTGCATTTCATACCTTAACGTTATAGCCATGAATGCGGTGTTGATTGCAGTTTTCGTCATGCTGGTCCTTGCGCTTGCGCGCGTCCACGTCGTCGTGGCGTTGTTCATCGGCGCTCTGATGGGCGGCCTTCTTGCCGGTATGGGCCTTGACGGCACCATGCTTGCCTTCCAAGACGGCTTAGGTGGCGGCGCCAAAATCGCGTTGAGCTACGCGCTGCTTGGTGCGTTTGCCATGGGTGTCGCATCTACCGGCCTGCCGAAAATCCTGGCCAACGTGCTGATTGCGAAAATCGGTCGGGATGGGGCGGAAACCTCGGCTGCAGCGGGTGCGGTCGCTGCAACCAAATGGCTCCTTGTTGCCGGCTTGCTGGCCATGGCGATCATGAGCCAAAACCTGATTCCGGTTCACATCGCCTTTATTCCGCTTATCGTGCCACCGCTGCTATCCGTGATGAATAAGTTGCGGCTCGACCGTCGCCTGGTGGCCTGTGTGCTGACCTTTGGTCTGGTCACGACCTACATGTACATTCCCGTTGGCTTTGGCTCTATCTTCCTGAATGACATTTTGCTGGCCAATATTGAACGGGCCGGACTAGCTCTCCCCGATACATCAATCATGTCGATCATGGGCATCCCGGCCGTCGGCATGATCATCGGCTTGCTCATTGCTGTTTTCTTCAGCTACCGCAAACCACGCGACTACAACGACGTACCGCTGACTGCTGAGGCTGACGAAGAGGAATCAATTTCTTCCTACAAAATCTGGATTGCTGTGATCGCCATCGTCGCCACATTCTTAGTCCAGGTCGTCATGCAGTCCATGGGATTCGAATCAGACGGCCTGCTAGTTGGTGCACTGACTGGCCTGGCCATCCTGTTGGTGTCCGGCGCGGTGCAATGGAACCGAGCCGACGACGTATTTACCTCCGGCATGAAGATGATGGCGCTCATTGGCTTCATCATGATTACCGCTCAGGGCTTTGCGTCCGTCATGACAGAAACCGGCGAAGTCGAATCGTTGGTCACCACCGTCACCGACATGTTTGCCGGCAATAAGTTCGCTGCTGCGGGCGCCATGTTGTTCGTCGGTCTGGTCGTCACCATGGGTATTGGTTCGTCCTTTTCTACCCTGCCGATCATCACCGTCATCTACGTCCCACTCTGTATGTCGATGGGCTTTAGCCCGCAAGCCACCATCGCGATTATCGGCACCGCGGGTGCACTGGGCGATGCTGGTTCCCCTGCATCTGACTCCACATTGGGCCCAACGTCTGGTTTGAATGCCGACGGTCAGCACGATCACATTCGTGACTCCGTCATCCCAACGTTTATCCACTACAACATCCCACTGCTTATCGCTGGTTGGGTTGCGGCAATGGTGTTGTAAAACCGTGAGCAGCGTTGGCGCGATGTTTTAGTATTGAATTAACCCTTTCCCCTTTCCCTTCATTTGGAGTTTTTCAGTCGTGAAGTTACGTCATCGCGTCTTATCTGCCCTGTGTACCCTGCCATTGGTTGTGTCGATATCCGCGTGTTCGGATTCGGATAGTTCGGCGTCGTCGGCGACCGCCTCTCAAAATACACAGGAAAAACCAGACACTATTTCTGGCATTGCGGCAGCCAGTGCCTGTGAGTCGGCATTGGAAGAAACGCTTGATGACAATGGCTACTACCACGAACTACTGCTGGTAGATCTGGACAACGGCTATGACGATGTCAGCAACCCTGCCGTTATTTCCGGTACGTTCAGCGCGTGGCATGCGAATGAAAACTACCAATTCGAAGGCAAACTAACATGCACCGTCGAACTGCGTGAAGAATCCGGCGACGTTGAAGCCGGCATTAACGCGGATATCACGTACGACGAAGCCGATGGTGATGGCGACTACGACTTTGGCAATGACGACAGCCTGGACAGTGATTACGGTTCTGATTACGGCAGTGATGAAGTACTAGCCCAAGCCCCGTCCGCCGGTCAGCAGGTGGGCCTTGGTGAATACCAAGCACAGCCACGCGTGGATACGTGGGAACCTGAACTGGCTGACTATCTCATCAACCCGGGAATGCTGATTCCAGGTGGCGCGATTTACAACATTGAGGAAGAAGGCCGCTGTTCCGCCGGCCATTTCGTGACGGATTCCTCTAGCTCCCGCTTGTTTATCATGACTGCGGGACACTGCGGCGAATTGGGTTCGCGTTGGGCCTACCAAGACCCATCCGGTCAATGGATCGAATTCGGTGAAATGGTCGAACGCGCCTATACCGGCGAAGAGAACCTGGGCCGCGTCGGCGCCTATGACATCGGCATTATCGAAGTCACTAACCCGCACGCACGGTGGACGTCGGTGCCGCCAATCACCGGTAATCTTGTGGGCTACGCCGATCTGGATTACGTCGCGGCCAACGGCATGGCCCTGTGCCGCATCGGCTCAACCGATGGCCTGTCCTGTGGCAACTACCTCCACCAGATTGACGGTGGCCAGTTCGAATACGGCAACCAATCCCGCCCGGGCGACAGTGGCGGCGCAATCTACGCGGTTCACCCCAACGGCGATATGTATGCCGTTGGCGTTGCATCCTATGTAGAAACTGATGCTCCCCCATCAGCCAATAGCTACGCTGGTGGCATGGAAATCTACACCACCATGCAGCACTTTGGGTTATCGGTGTTCTAGACATTGACATCGCAGTGAACTGCCCTTAGCCGGGGCTATACCACCGCTTGGAAGTCCTGCCAGCGGCGGCGAAATTGACTACGTTTGAATATGTAATCATTCGCCGTTTCATTCGGGTGCCCACGCACCCAGAAAGACTTCTGACATGGACATCACCGCACAGCCACAGTGGGACACGCTCACCAAGCTTTATGACGCCAAGAAGGGGCTGAACCTGCGCGAACTGTTCGCCGCTGATGCGCAGCGTGCGTCTTCCCTTTCATTCGACGCTGCGGGTCTGCACGTAGACCTGTCTAAGAACTTGGTCGATGCAGAGACCATTGACGCTCTGGTTGAGGTCGCTAAGGCTGCGGACTTGGAATCCAAGCGCGACGCCATGTTTGCCGGCGAGCACATCAACAACACTGAAGACCGCGCGGTACTGCACACGGCACTACGCCTGCCACCAGAGCGCGACCTAAAGATGGATGGCCAGGACGTCGCGGCCGACGTTCATGAAGTCCTGGGCCGTATGCGCGACTTTGCCACTGCCCTGCGTTCCGGCAAGTGGCTGGGCCATACCGGCCACACCATCAAGAAGATCGTGAATATTGGCATCGGCGGTTCTGACTTGGGCCCTGCTATGGCCGCTAAGGCTCTGCGCTCCTACGAGGTGGCGGGCATTTCGGCAGACTTCGTCTCGAACGTCGACCCAGCGGATATGGCCTCCACCCTCGAAAAACTGGATCCGGGCTCGACGCTTTTCATCGTCGCCTCGAAGACTTTTACCACCCAGGAAACGCTAACCAACGCGCATGCCGCACGCCGCTGGCTTCTGGAGCAGTTTGACGGCGATGAGTCCGCCATCGCCAAGCATTTCGTTGCCGTGTCCACCAATGAGGAAAAGGTCAAAGAATTCGGTATCGATACGGCCAACATGTTTGGCTTCTGGGACTGGGTTGGTGGCCGTTACTCCGTCTCCTCGGCTATTGGACTGTCATTGATGTGCACCATCGGCCCGCTGGACTTTATGCGCTTCCTCGCGGGTTTCCACGCCATGGATGAGCACTTCCGCACCACCCCATTGGAGGACAATGTCCCGGTTCTCATGGGTCTGCTGGGCATCTGGTACACGGATTTCTTCGGCGCTCAGGCACACGCCGTTCTGCCCTATTCCCAGGATCTCGCCCGCTTCCCAGCCTACTTGCAGCAATTGACTATGGAGTCTAACGGCAAGTCCGTGCGCCACGATGGTTCAGCAGTGACCACCACAACCGGCGAGATCTACTTTGGTGAGCCCGGAACAAATGGGCAGCACGCGTTCTTCCAGCTGCTTCATCAGGGAACCCACATAGTCCCGGCTGACTTTATTGGGTTCGCCCGCCCCAAGGAGGACTTCCCTACCGCAGACGGCACCGGTTCAATGCATGACCTACTCATGGGCAACTTCTTCGCCCAGACTAAGGTCTTGGCGTTCGGCAAGACCGCAGAGGAGATCGCCGCGGAGGGCGTGGATGGAAACCTTGTAGCGCACAAGGTCATGCCAGGAAACCGCCCAACTACCACCATCATGGCCGAAGAGCTAACCCCAGCAGTCCTGGGCGCTCTTATTGCCCTCTACGAACACATCACCTTTGTCCAGGGCGTTATCTGGGACATTAATTCCTTCGATCAGTGGGGCGTCGAGCTGGGCAAGCAGCAGGCAAATGACCTGGCTCCTGCCGTATCCGGAGCCGAAGCAGCCAACTCCGGTGATTCCTCCACCGATGAACTCATTGGCTGGTACCGCGCCCATCGCGCTTAACTACTAAAGCGCAAGCGCCGTGGGGATAAATGACAATCCCCACGGCGCTTTAACATGTTTGGGCTTTAGCCCACGTCCTTCATCTTCCTAGCGATAAGCTCAATCGCCTTCACCGGTGCTACGCGCCCCATCTTGTCCACGGCATTGCAGTCCTTGCCGATGGTGGTGCGGACGCGCTTGTTTTCCAGCGCCTCGATGATCTGAGCCGCGGCATCCTGTGGTGTGGTCAGGGACGCTACGGCCTCCTCGGTGTTCTTCTCCTCTGCGGAAGACTTACGCTCGACGCCGGAGTTGCCCATGATGTCCGTCGCCACGCCGCCGGGGAAGACCACGCCCACATGCACGGAGGTCTCACGCAACTCGGCGAAGAGGCCCTCGGTGAAAAGCTTCACCGCCGCCTTGGAGGCGCCGTAGAAACTCTGCCCGGGGACGGGGACAAGGCCACCCATGGAGGAGATGTTGATGATGCCCGCCTCCGGTTTGGCCTGAAGCACTGGGAGGAACGCGGTGGTGACATTCACTGTGCCCCAGAAATTCACGTTCATTACGCGCTCCATGGTTGCGCGGTCAAGCTCAGCCACCGGGATGAACTGCTGAATGATACCGGCCACGTTGATAACGGCGGCGGTATCTTGAAGCTCGGCCGCCAGTTCATCTATGCGGTCCTTATCGGTGATGTCACACTCTATTGCCTTGAGCATGTCACCATACGCCGCCTGCAGCTGGGTCAGTCCGTCGACTTTAAGGTCCAAGGCATAGACCTTAGCCCCCTTGATAAGCAGCTGGGAGACTACCTCCTTGCCAATGCCGTTGCCCCCGCCAGTAACCACAATAGCCTTGCCGGCCAGGTCCATGGTCTCGCCTTCCGAGCCGGCACTCTTGCCGAGCTTCGCGCTCACCGTACCGGTAACTTTTTTAATGAACTTCGAATCAATCATCGGCCACGCTCCTTGGGTTGTCATAAATTTTTACGCGTTGACCACTACCTTATCCATTCCCGCCTCCAGTCAGACTAAGTAGTACACGTGTCAAGGCCTACGTCGGCGACTGCAAAACGTGCACACCCCCTACTTGGCGAGTCAATCTGGGCCGGTAGCCCCGCGTGCAGGAACTTGCACACTGCTATGCAAACGGGGCGGTTATGCGGCAGAAGAGATCTTGGTTACATCTTCACCATGGGGCGGTAGCCGAACGGGATCTGGTCATTCGGCACGATCTGCTTGCCGAATGGGAAACACGTCACCGGGATCATCTTGATGTTCGCTATGGCCAGTGGGATGCCGATGATGGTGACGGCTTGGGCGGCCGCGGTGGTTACGTGGCCAATAGCGAGCCAAAGGCCGGAAAAGATAAACCAAATTACATTACCGACCGTGGACATGGACTTGGATCCATGCCGTGGCTCCACCACCGTGCGCCCGAACGGCCACAGAGCGTAGTTGGCCATGCGGAAGCTGGCCACGCCAGCCGGAATGGTTACGATTAGCAGGCACGCCAGAAGGCCAAACAACATGTAGCCCAAGGCAAGCCATAAGCCACCGGTTACCAACCAAATGATATTTAAGATAAGTTTCATAGCCCCAGCCTAGTCAAAGGATGGGATGTGGGTAGGCTGGGGTAATTCGCGATAAACCGAGGTGGGCAAGGAGGGTTGATGACTGCCGTCATTGATTGGGTTGTGGGGCTTATGAGCACGCTTGGTGCTATTGGCGTAGGCATTGCGATTCTTTTGGAAAATATTTTTCCTCCGATCCCCTCTGAGGTAATCCTGCCGCTGGCCGGTTTTACCGTATCGCAGGACAAGATGTCCTTTGCAGCGGCCCTCGTGTGGGCAACCATTGGTTCCGTCGTCGGCGGCCTCATGCTGTATTGGGTGGGCCGAAAGTTCGGCGCGCAACGCCTACGGGCGATTGCCGAAAGGATGCCCCTGACCCAACCCTCTGACGTGGACGCATCACTCAGATTTTTCACTAAGTATGGCACTCACTCGGTGTTTTTCGGCAGGTTCGTGCCGGGCGTGCGTTCCCTTATATCCATCCCCGCCGGCGTCAATGCGATGCCCCTGTGGCAATTCATTGGATGGACCGCGCTGGGGTCTTTCATTTGGAACGCGGTACTCATTGGGCTTGGTGTGTGGCTAGGCGCAGGCTACGAGAAAGTAGGCCACGCGATTGACCAATTCTCCTCCGTAATCTATGCGGTCATCGCCCTAGCTATTGTGGCGGTAATAGGGTTTATGATTCGCCGCAGCGTGCGTGCCAAGAAGGATGGCTATCCCCCAAGTGGATCGCCAAATGAGCCCTAGAAATCGACGGGTAAAGGAACGTAACCCTCCGGCGCCGGCTGGCAGTGGGGGCACCACCAGATGATGCGTTCTAACTCGCCCTCATCGCCGCCCGCATCCACGCCGCCGAGAACGGACTTTTCAATCTTCTCCCCGCACCGCCGGCATGGTCTCCGATAGCGGCCGAACACGTAGCTGGTCTCCCCGGCGCGCTTGACGCCGGTGGTGACCCGAATGGGTGAATTGCGATTGGCCCACATGATTTTGCGGCTGATGTCTAGGATTCTCTCTGCGTCCACGTCCCCAACGTTCGCGGCGGGGTGGACCCCCGCAATAAAGCATGCCTCTGCGCGATATTCGTTGCCTATACCTGCCACTATCTTCTGATCGAGCAACGCGGCGCCGATGGAACGTTCGGGGCGTTCAAGAAGCCGCGAAAGCGCTTCTTGCCGGCCCCATTCATCCCAGTCATCGGCCAGGATATCGGGGCCAAGGTGGCCTATGCGGTCCCAATAATGAGACAGCGGATAGACCTCCACCATGCCCAACCAATGGCCCACCACCTCGATATCGCGGGGCTGGTGCGCCAGCCGGAGTACCACTCGGGCCGAGTGACCGGGCTTGCGCCACCTATCCCCGGCGTAGTGGATGGCCCAGGTTCCCTCCATTTTCAGGTGGGTGTGGAGAATTTCCTCTCCGAATTGCATGAACAGGTGCTTGCCGTAGGGCCAGACGCGTTCGCACGTTAGCCCGTCGAAATTGGCCAGCGCGTATCGGGGCACGCGCACGGAGGTCTGTGTGACCTCCCGGCCGGACATAAATTGCAGGCGCTGGGCTAATTGGAGGACGGAATCACCCTCAGGCATGGCCGCCTACATTCTTGTCGCCGTCCCACGGAGCGATCACATGGGAGCGTTTAAGATCCGCCACACTGGAACAGCCCAGAAGCTGAAGTGTGTTTGATACCTGGCCCGCGAGAAGCTCGATAGCTTTGTCCACGCCTTCGCGTCCACCGGCCATTAGGCCGTAGAGGTAGGCGCGGCCCACCATGACAAAATCGGCGCCTAGGGCTAGCGCAATGACTATGTCATTGCCGGACATGATTCCCGAGTCATAAATTATGTCCGCGTCAGCACCTAGCTCCGCGCGGATCTTCTCCAAGGCTTGCAGCGGATTAACAACCTGGTCTAGCTGGCGGCCGCCGTGGGAAGACACTTGGATGGCATCCGCGCCGAGCTCGTAGGCAGTGCGGGCGTCGGCGGGGTTGACGATGCCCTTCACGATGAGCGTGCCCGGCCATTGCTCGCGGATCCAGGCTAGATCCCCATAGTTGAGGGATGGATCAAACATGCCGTTGACCAGCTCTCCTAGGGTGCCGGTGGTGGAAGTCAGCGAGGCGAAGGTCACCGGCTCGGTGGTCAGGAAGTTAAACCACCACTCCGGGCGCCAGGCGGCATCAACGACGGTTCCAGCGGTCAGCCGCGGCGGAATGCGCATCCCATTACGGGTGTCGCGCAGGCGCTGGCCCGCAACGGGGGTGTCCACGGTGACAATCAAAGCATCATAACCCGCGTCCCAGGCGCGTTGTACCAAATCCAGGGAGGCCGCGCGGTCCTTCCAGAGATACAGCTGGAACCAACGGCGGCCGCGCCCCGAGACTTTCGCCGTCTCCTCCACGGATCTAGTCCCCATGGTGGACAGGGCAAACGGGATTCCCGCATCGCGCGCGGCCGCGGCTCCCGCGTCCTCGCCCTCGGCGTGCATGAAGCGGGTAAACCCCGTGGGCGCGATCCCGAACGGCAGGGCCGACGTTCCGCCGGCGATGTCTACCGAGGTGTCCACCTCCACTGCCCCGGAAAGCATCCTTGGTAGAAGCCGCGCCTTGGTAAATGCCTCGCGCGTCTCAGCCAGGCTCACCTCACGCATCGCGGCACCATCGACGTAATCAAACGCCGCCTTCGGGGTGCGCCGCTTGGCGATGGCGCGGAGGTCATAGATGTCTGCCGCCTTGTCCAGGCGCGCTGCCCTGCGATCGAGGTGGGGACGCTCGAATCGCATGAGGTTTTTCAGCTCCGCGATATCCGGTGGCTGCCTGTTTATCTTCATGGCAGCTACTTTAGTCCTTCGCGCCCGCTTTTCGCCCGGAGCATCCACCCCCAAAAAGCGGGCTAGCGGCGCGGCCCCCGCCGCGGCCGGAAACCCCCTCCGCCGGCGCCTGGTTCTTCCCGCCGCTCGGGCCCGGATGGACGAGGGGGCCCGGTTGGGCGCGGTGGCGCGGAGGGGCCTTCACTTGAATCCGCGGGGTCATCATCGAAGCTGAGTTCCGTCAATGCCTCCGCTAGCCGGCGCCCGCGCTGGGGACCGCTTGGGGTGCGCGGGGCCGGGGACTTGGCGGAAATCCGGATGCCCTTGGGGGTGATTCCGGCCCCGGCCTCCCGCAACCGTCCAGCCAGGGCAGATTCGAAGATGGATTGCCCGTTTGCCTTTTCGATGACCAGGGGCGATAGGCGTCCGGCGCTAACGAGCTCCGTGAGTGCGCCGACCATGAGGGCGGCCACGTCCCCTTGGCTAATGCCTTCCGGAAGGGCGTCGAAGTACGTGGATAACGTCTTACCCCCTCGGGTCAGGTGGGCAACGCAGAGGCCGTCTATGAGCACAACCAGTGCGCCGGCGGCGCGCGAGGGGCTCGCGGAGACCTGCCCGCCGCTTTCATCGCGTTGCGGCCAGCCTAAGGCCGCGCCATAGGGGTTGGCGGGATCCGCGGCGGCTATCACGTAGGTCTTGGGTTCTAGCGTGCCGGATGGCCAACCGGTCACGTCCGGTGAATCGGCCACGCCGCGCAACCTGTCGATGATAGCCGGCGTGGAGAACTGCGCCGCGCCCAGACCTTCGATGACGTATCCGCGCATTGCCTTGCCGGATTCCTCGAAGCCGGAGAGCACTTTGTACGCCAGCGCGAAACCGCCAATGACGTCCTCGGCCTGTACCGAGCCGCGGGTGAGAACGCCATAGCGGTCGAGCCACGCCTCACCGTGCGCAACCGAGCGTGAGGTGGCGTCCTGCGCCGGGCGTACCGCTAACGCCCACCTGCCGGACATGTCCGGAGGCGTGGTGTTCGCCCGCTGCGTCTGTGCAAAGGACGTACGCCCCATGCGCAGGCGGGAGCGGGTTGGCCGGCGCTTGGCGCGGTGCGCGGCCTGGGAACGCGAACCTCCGCCGGCCAGCCGCGCGCGGATAGGGCCAAAGGAATCCGGCGCCACGAGGCCGGCTTCAACCAGCCCCCACAATGCTTCACGCAGCTCGTCGCCGCCGACCTGCCCGGTGACTAGCCCCAGATCATCGCCGGTGACCTCGCGCAGCAGGTCGCTGAAGAGGAATCCGCCGCCGCGCCCCAAAATCGCCACGATGGATTCTTGCAGGCCGGACAGTTGGGGCTCCTCGGCGCGCTCGGGCGCGAGCTGGGCTGCGTAATCAGACGGCAGGAGCATAATCCATGGGTCCGCCCCGCCGGCCTTGCCGGCACCCAGAATCTGGACCTCGCCGCCGGCTGTAAGTTCATCGAGCATCCGGGGCGAATAGTCCCCCACGCGCGCGGGCAGCACCAACGACTCCCATGCGGACGCGGGAAGCCGCACTCCGGCGAGTTGTTCAATGACGGTGAAGACGCCGTCGGCCCCGCGGAGCGCTGGGCGCTGACCGGCCGGGGCCACCTGCTGCCAGTCCGGCAGGAAGCGGGCAAATGCCGCGGGGCTCACGGGTTCAGTGGCAGCGCGCGCCGCGGCCAGGGAGCGCGAGCGAATGGTGCGCAGTACCTCCGCCGCGCAATACTCTTGTTCATCGATGCCCTGCCGGTAGCGGCCCTCAATGACCGTGTCTAACCCAGCGAGCGCGGAATGGGCCATGGATACGGATAGGCCAAAGGCATCGGCCAGCTCCCGCAGGATAAACGGACCGCGAGTTCGCGCCCAGCGGCTCACGAGCTGGGCAAGGGCGTCCGTAATGGTCTCCACCTGCGCCGCCACGCCTGGGGGTACGGGCACCCCCAAGCCATCGCGCAACAACGGCGCGTCCTGGACCTGGGCCAGGTGCTCCCGGCCCGCCACACGCACGCGCATGATGCGCCCCGCGAGCGCCCGTTCGATGTGTGCGAGCGGCACGTCTGTATGCTCCGCAAGCTCATCGATTGGCACAGGGCCAACCACGCGCAGCAGATCCGCTACCTCTTCCGCCGTGCGCGCCCGACGCTCCGGGTGGGTTCGCTGGAGCTGGGTATGGACCTCCTCGATGATCTCCGGATCCAGTAATTCCCGCAGCTCCACCGTGCCCAGCAACTTGGCCAGCAAGGCCGGATCCAGGGCCAGGGCCGCGGCCCGCTTCTCCGCGAGCGGCGAATCCCCCTCATACATAAAGGCGCCGGTGTAATTAAACAGCAGCGATGAGCTAAACGGCGACGGCTGCTGCGTGGTCACCTCGGCGATGCGGATGCGGCGGTGGGCCAAATCCCGGCATACCGATTCCAACGCCGGCAGGTCGTAGACGTCCTGCAGACACTCGCGCACGGTCTCCAAAATTATGGGGAACGAGGGATACTTGCGGGCCACGTCCAGCAGCTGCTCGGCACGCTGGCGCTGCTGCCACAGCGGGGCGCGCTTTCCCGGGTTGCGGCGCGGAAGCAGCAACGCGCGGGCCGCGCATTCCCGGAAGCGGGAGGCAAACAGCGCGGAGCCGCCCACCTGTTCCGTCACGATGTCCGCAATCTCGTCCGCATCAAACATAAACAGCGCGCCATCCGGTTCCCGCTCCCCCTCCGGCAGGCGCAGGACAATGCCGTCATCGCCGGCCACCGCCTGCGGATCCATGCCGGTCTGTTCGGCCACCCGCGCGGACAGGGCCAACGCCCACGCCGCGTTCACCCCGCGGCCAAACGGGGTATGCAAAACCACGCGCCAATCCCCCAGTTCATCCTTGAAGCGCTCGAGGAGCAGGGTCTTTTCATCCGGGACCAGGCCCGTGGCTTCTTCCTGTTCGGCCAGGTAGGCCAGCAGGTTGTCCCTGGCCCAGGCATCGGCATCGGCTATTGCCGAGGGGTTTCCATGCGCCTCGCGCCGGAAGGCGCCCAAGGCCAGCCCCAATTCATACGGGCGGCCGGCCTGGTCACCGGTCCAGAAAGGCAGCCTGCCGGTGTGGCCCGGCGCGGGCGTCACTATCACCTGGTCGCGAGTGATTTCCTCGATCCGCCACGACGTGGCCCCCAGGGTGAACACGTCACCCACGCGGGATTCATACACCATCTCCTCATCCAGCTCCCCCACCCGCCGCGGGGCGCCCTCACCGCCCGCAAGGAACACGCCGAACATTCCCCGGTCCGGAATCGTTCCGCCAGACGTCACGGCCACGCGTTGCGCTCCCGGGCGAGGGGTCATCAGCCCCGTGACCCGGTCGTAGATCACGCGGGGCTTGAGCTCGGCGAAGTCCGTGGACGGGTAGACGCCGCTGACCAGGTCCAGCACCGAGTCATAAACCTCACGCGCCAGATCGCGGTAGGGCCACGCCTGCCGCACCAGGACGTACCAGTCATCCGCGTGGAGGCCGTCCGGCGCCGCGGCGACGGCGGCGACGGTCTGCTGCGCAAGCACATCGAGCGGGTTGACCGGGGAATGCATCTCCTCGATAAGCCCCTCACGCATGCGCTTGACCGTGACCACGGATTGAAGCAGGTCCGCGCGGTGCTTGGGATAGAAGGAACCATGGGACACGGCGCCCACGGAGTGCCCGGCGCGCCCCACGCGCTGGAGCGCGGATGCGACAGAGGGCGGGGATTCCACCTGCACCACGAGATCAACCGCTCCCATGTCGATGCCTAATTCCAGGGAGCTGGTGGCCACGACCGCCTTGAGCGTGCCCTCTTTGAGCATGGTCTCCGTCAGCGCGCGCTCATCCTTCGATACGGATCCATGATGGGCGCGGGCGATAAGCGGGGCGGCCTTCCCCGCCACGTCTACCTGTTTCATCAGCTGCGCCGGATCCCGGCGCGTGGGCGCGGACAGCGACTCGGGGTCATGCTCCTGCGCATAGAGTTCATTGAGCCGGCTGGTCACCCGTTCCGCCGTGCGGCGAGAGTTGACAAAGACCAGGGTGGAGCGGTGCTCCATGACTTCCCGGTAAAGCTCTTGTTCAATAAACGGCCAGATGCTCTTCGCGGTGGGCAGTGCGGAATCCGCGGCCAGCTTGTCTGCGTCCTGGGGGCCGGTGGTCAACCCTAACGGGTCATCGACCGTGGATTCACCGATGCTGGACCCCTGCTCCGGGGTGGGCAGATCGGCCATGTCCTCCACGGGGACGTGGACGCCTAGCTCCCACTGCTTGGCCGCGGGCGGCGCGATGAGCTCCACGGGGCGCCCGCCGCCAAGGAAATTGGCCACCGCGTCAAGCGGGCGAACCGTCGCCGACAGGCCGATGCGCTGGAACTCGCCGGCCACCTGGGTCAGGCGCTCCAAGGTCAGGGCCAGGTGCACGCCGCGCTTGGTCCCGGCCAGGGCGTGGATTTCATCAATGATGACGGTGTCCACGGAGGCCAGGATTCCCGCCGCCTTGGACGTGAGCATGAGGTAGGCGGATTCCGGCGTGGTGATGAGAATATCTGGCGGGCGGCGCACCTGGCGGCTGCGCTCTGCCTGCGGTGTATCCCCCGAGCGCACGCCCACCGTCACGTTCGGCACGTCCAGGCCTAGTTTTTGGGCCATGCGTGCGATACCGGCCAAGGGCGCGCGCAGGTTATTCTCCACGTCCACGCCCAGTGCTTTGAGCGGGGAGATATATAGGACGCGAACGCCTGCGGATTCGGCGTCAGCTGGAGCTGGCGAAGCAACGGGCAGCGCGGTCTGCCCCTCACGCTCCACCAAATTATTCAGTGCCCACAGAAATGCCGCCAGGGTCTTACCGGATCCGGTGGGGGCCACGACCAACGCGTGGTCCCCCGATGAGATGGCGTCCCAGGCTTGGGCTTGGACTTTCGTGGGCCGGGAAAATACTTCCTCAAACCACCCGGAAACTTGGGGGCGGAAGCGAGAAAGGATTTCCTGAGACATGCGCACCACTTTAGCCTAATGGGCCACCGAATCGATTCCGTGGCCTGCGAAAGGTAGGCTTATGGGCATGAGTCCAGAGCTATCAGATTCCCGTTTGACTAACACCATCGCCGAAGGCTGCGGCGAGATCCTCAAGGGGGTGCGCAAGGGTGGCCTCCTGCGCAACCGCGCCCTGGGCGATTCCGGTGACTCCGCAGCGCAGGATTGGATCTCTCGCGTGCTGGCCCAGCACCGCCCCGATGACGGGTTCCTATCTGAAGAAGCACACGATGACCTAGACCGCCTGAATAAGGAACGCGTCTGGATTGTTGACCCGCTGGATGGCACCAAGGAATTCGCCACCGGCCGCCAGGACTGGGCCGTGCACATTGCCCTAGTCATCAACGGGGTGCCCGAATATGCCGCCGTGGGCCTGCCAGATCTGGGCGTTACCTTCAAATCTTCCGAGGCCCGCGCCGTGACCGGCCCGATGTCCGGCAAGTTTGCCGTCTCGCGCAACCGCCCGCCGCAGGTGGCGCAATACATCGCGGACAAGATGGACTATGAGACCGTGGGCATCGGCTCCGCGGGCGCCAAGGCCATGCACGTGCTGCTCGGTGACTTTGACGGCTACATCCACGCCGGCGGCCAGTATGAGTGGGACCAGGCCGCGCCGGTTGGCGTAGCCATGGCCGCGGGCCTGCACTGCTCGCGCCTGGATGGCTCCCCCATCAAATTCAACAATGAGGACACCTTCATCCCGGATATCCTTGTGTGTCGCCCCGAGCTGGCCGACGAAATCTTGGCCCACGCGGCACAGTACGCCAAGGACAACGGCGGTGAGCTGGATTAATGGCGAAGATTAACACCCCCTATGAGGATCTCCTCCGCGAGGTACTCGATGAAGGCGTGGGCAAGGGTGACCGCACAGGCACCGGGACTACCTCGGTGTTTGGCCGCCAGTTGCGCTATGACCTGAGCGATTCCTTCCCGTTGCTGACCACCAAGAAGGTCTATTGGCACGGCGTTCTGGGCGAGCTGCTCTGGTTCCTGAAGGGCGATTCCAACGTCAAGTGGCTGCAGGAGAACAAAATCCGCATCTGGAACGAATGGGCGGATGACAACGGCGACTTGGGCCCGGTCTACGGCGTGCAGTGGCGCTCGTGGCCAACCCCTGACGGTGGCCACATCGACCAGATTCAGGGCGCCCTCGACCTGCTCAAAAAAGACCCGGACTCCCGCCGCAACCTGGTCTCTGCCTGGAATGTCTCCGAACTGGACAAGATGGCGCTGATGCCCTGCCACCTGATGTTCCAGCTGTACGTGGCGAACGGAAAGCTCTCCATGCAGGTCTACCAGCGCTCCGCTGATCTATTCCTGGGCGTCCCCTTCAACATCGCGTCCTACGCCGCCTTGACCCACATGTTTGCACAACAAGCCGGACTCGAGGTGGGTGAACTCATTTGGACCGGCGGCGATTGCCACATCTACAACGATCACGTGGAACAGGTCCGGGAGCAGCTTAGCCGTGAGCCGCGTGAGTACCCGCAGCTAAAACTCAACAAGGCCGGTAGCATCTTCGACTACGACTTTGATGACTTTGAGATAATCGGCTATAACCCTCACCCGGCCATCAAGGCGCAGGTTTCGGTGTAATGGGCACCCTGGGCGCAATCTGGGCGCAATCGCTGGACGGAATCATTGGCGATGGTGCCGCCATGCCGTGGCACGCGCCGGAGGACTTAGCCCACTTCAAGGCGGTGACCCTAGGCTCTCCCGTGGTAATGGGCCGCAAAACCTGGCAGTCCCTCCCACAGCGTTTCCGCCCGTTGCCCGGCCGGGATAATTTCGTGCTCTCCCGTAACCGCCCCGGGACCTGGTCACAGGGCGCGCGGGTAATCCATGACTTCGCCCAACTCCCCGATCTCATAGGCGATGCGGACGCATGGGTGATAGGGGGCGGCCAGCTCTACGCCGCGGCGCTGCCCTACGTGGATCTCGTTGAACTCACACTCATGGGCGCCAATATCGGCGATGTTTACGGCAGCGCCGCCGTCTATGCTCCCGAAATCCCGGCTCACTTCAGCCTGACCGGCGACACCGGCTGGCAGACCTCAACTAAGGGTAGGCTGGAAATTCCGGGCCAGGAGCCTTCCGATTTACCACTGAGGTATCGTTTCATGACCTACGAAAGAAAGGACGCCGCATAAATGGCAACCACCCCTAAGACCTCGTCCCACGTGACCGTATTCGCAGCTGACTGGTGCCCGTTCTGCAAGAAATTGCGTGAACGCCTGGACCGCACGCAGACCCCGTATGACTTGATTGACGTAGAGGCTGACGGTATGGACGAGGTCAACGAGTGGATCAAGTCCGTCAATGACGGCAACCGCATTGTCCCTACCGTTCTCTACTCCGACGGCGAGCATGCTACCAACCCTGAGGCCTCCGCGGTCCGCGCGAAGCTGCGCGAACTAACCGGCCAGGAATAGAACCCAGCTTGGGCCGCCGAGCGCTGCCCAACCCCCATCGCCCCCGTACGCTCAGGGCGGTCAAGCCCACGCCGGTTTCAGTTCTACCCGCACCTCGGGTAGTCTATTTGCGGATGGCATGGGAAGCGATTGCGCTAGCCACCCGTTTGGCCCTAGTAGCTCAGTGGATAGAGCACGGCTCTCCTAAAGCCGGTGTCGGAGGTTCGATTCCTCTCTGGGGCGCTTTTCTTCACACCCCTCTGTCAGTAAAACCCTGGTGGTGGGGTGTTTTCGGTTTTGCCATGCAGCCGTTTAAGGCCGTTTATTGCGGTGCATGTAGTGGGATTGTCGTGGGATTTGGAGCGCCCTCTGAAGCTGCTAGGAACTAAAACCGCCACCGAGTGAGGATAAGGATAACAATTGTCCCTCACCGGGGCTTTTAAGGAGAGTGTCAGATGGTTTGTGTGTGGGAATCTATCCCGCATAAGGAGATGAGCCAGAATGACAACTATGGCACGACGAGATCCGGCTGATAAGGCCAAGATTGACGCGATTGAGAAAAAGCTTTTAGCCAACCCCGAGATCGCCAAGCTTATTGATCAGCTTGGAACCTCCACTACGGATGCCAATGACCTAGTCAGAGGCATGTTGCAAGCTTCTATCACGCGGGGGTTGGAAGCCGAGATGGACGCTCACCTGGGATACCAGGCTGGTGACCGGGATGGTAAAGCCGCTGCTGGTACGGACAATTACCGCAACGGCTCGTATCCAAAGACTGTTGATTCTAACTACGGGCCGGTCACCGTAGATATCCCCAGGGACAGGGCCGGGACCTATATCCCAACCATGGTCCCTAAAGGATCCAGGCGTTTAACAGACGTCGATGACATGATCGTTAGCCTGTATGCCGGCGGAATGACCATCCGCGATATCCAGCATCACCTGGCCACTGCGATGCGAGTCGATATTTCTCATGAAACCATCTCCGCAATCACCGACGCTGTGCTTGACGAGGTCATGATCTGGCAAAACCGCCAGCTTGACGAGTTCTACCCCGTCATCTTCCTCGATGCGCTACGCATTAAAGTCCGTGACGGCGGCCGAGTGGTCAACAAATCCGCCTACATGGCCATCGGGGTGGACATCGACGGTGTTAAGCATATTCTGGGCTTGTGGATTGCCAAAGAAGAAGGCGCATCGTTGTGGGCGCAGGTATGCTCCAACCTTGCTAACCGCGGCGTACGTGATGTGTTTATCGTCTGCTGTGACGGGCTTAAAGGCCTGCCTGAGGCTATTGAGGCAACCTGGCCAGGCTCAATGGTTCAAACCTGTGTAGTGCATCTGATTCGGGCTGCTAACCGCTGGGTGTCCTACGGTGACCGCAAAGCAGTATCAGCCGCGCTCAAAAAGGTCTACACTGCCCCAGATGAATCCAGTGCTGCTGCAGCCTTGGCAGATTTTGAGGCCTCTGAGCTTGGCGAGAAATACCCAAGGTCAGTCAAGGTCTGGCAGGACGCGTGGGAGCGGTTTGTGCCGTTTTTGCAGTTCCCGCCGGCAGCCAGGAAAGTCATCTATACGACTAATTCCATCGAATCGTTGAACAACGAGTTGCGTAAAGCCACCCGTAACAGGGTGCAGTTTACTAACGATGAATCAGCGCTGAAGACGCTGTGGTTGATGATCTGCAACATTGAAGACAAACGCGCTGCTCGTCGCGATAAAGAAGGAAAACGCGCCTCAGCAACCGCCGGCAGGCTCGTTGAAGGCGCACGAGTTGCTGGCTGGAAACAAGCCATCAACCAAATGGCTGTAGCCTACCCCGAGCGCTTCGACCTATATCTATAAGAAATCAACCCCACACACAAACAACTTGACACGCTCCTTTTAAGCAGCAAAATGCAGAAATCACCTCGAATACGGTCCGGTTCGTGGCTTCAATTGTTCCGCGGACAACACACACGCGTATCACTCCGAAATATCCTTCGCCTGCCACTCCCAAAAGGCAACCACAGCGCCTATGCCGATTGGCGTGTCATCTTGAATTATCCCTTGGCTATATACTGACCTATCTCTCGTAGAGATTGCACGTCTTGTACAACTCCGCATCTTTTTCTACGTTGCGAGCATCTTCTTCTTTTCTACCGTGACAGTCAGCTGACGTTGGTAGATGTAGCAGCACAGGTCAGCAGACTGAAGGCCCCTGTGATCTCTTGAGTAGTAAAACTCCAGTTCGTCCGCGTGAGTTTCGAGCTCCTGTATCCGAATGTTCCCCTCGCTTTGTACTCCACAAAAATGTTGCGATCCTCCGGGGCGGTGTAGGGATCGTCGGGATAATACTTGGCTTTGTCGTTTCGAAGGGTTGCATATTGTTAATTTTTATCTTGCAGCTGAACCCCTTTCCTGATTGTACTTGGTGATGAAGTAGAAGACTGGGACCCAGACGAGTGTGGCGATAGCGACAGAACCTAGGATTGCCATCGCTTTAACGCCTAGCGATACCGGTGCCCAAAGAATCCCAGACAGGAGAAGCCCCAGGAAACTGAGCAATTGGACGGCGATGAACGACATTACGGCTGATTTTTTACTCAT
The DNA here is from genome assembly GCF_004795735.1 of Corynebacterium endometrii. Taxonomy (NCBI): domain Bacteria; kingdom Bacillati; phylum Actinomycetota; class Actinomycetes; order Mycobacteriales; family Corynebacteriaceae; genus Corynebacterium; species Corynebacterium endometrii. Next base: position 766,355 of record NZ_CP039247.1, on the reverse strand, counting down.
TCTTACCTTCTTATTTTGGAATTCTCTCATTGGACGACTATCTCCCGAAAGAAACGGCGACGGTATCCTCTGAAGCTGTCCACTACCAGCCCGGAAAGTTCAAATGCCCCTAGGTAAAAACGCGGATCTAACGGCTGCACTAATTTCCACTGTCGTCTCTTCTGGCGTCATTTCTGGACCGGAAGCTTTTACCGCCAACGCTAGCGATCTAACCACCCATGCCACAGCAAAAGTTATGAATGAGAGCTTCACAAAAGTCTACAGTAAAGAAGCAACCAACAATGGCATGGTATTTTCCGTGGAAACGGAACTGTCACTAAACATAACGATGGTTCTATCACCATCGCCAATGAAGATGGCAGCGAAGTAAAGCTTCGATCATCGTTCCTGTTTTCTGACGGCTCAGTAGAGCAAGTCTCTTACAGGATTGATGGCAACATCATCACAGCTCCCTATTTTAAGTCACTTGTCGAAGGAGAACGTGTTCCTGTTGTTACTCAAGGCGTGGCTGGATGCGTCTTTGGTACTGTCGCAACAATTGGCTCGATAGCAAGTATCCCTCTGACGGCTGGCGTAAGTGCGTGGCCGGCAAATGCGGTAGCGGGCGGCACTGCGGGGATGGCCTCGTATGAGTGCGCTACAATCGGCAAGGGTTAACCTCAAAGATACCTTCACGATATCTTTTTAAATCTCTAACTTCGGAATTGGATGTAATACGATGACTGCCCAGCAGAAAAGGGAAATGGCTTTAGCGGTCGCGAGCTTCATTCTTGTTTGTATAGCTTTGGGTGGAATTCTTGCGTCTGATTTTTCGTATGCGACCGTAGTGATTGGTTTAGCTTGGTTAGTAACGACTGTCATAGCCGTTCGTAAGATTCACGAAATCCAGAAAAGCCAGAATTCTACACACAGCCAAGCAGAGCGTTAAAGTAAAAGCCTATTAAAATCTGTTACCCTCAAAGGGGTAACAGATTACGGTGTGCTGATTGGTTTTCCGGCTAATACTGTTTACGTATGCCGAGAATTTTTCTTCCCAGAAAATCTTTGAATATCCTAGCCTTTAATTAGCATCTCGAAAAAATTGCAGGATTTTATTTCAATCATACTTTTTCGGTATGGCCATTAGCTTAACGCGTAAATATTTCTTCTACCCAAGTATGGGAGGGAATGCTACTTTATTTTACTGCAAAAATAACTAATCAACCTTTAAAAAGCTAAAAATATTGGTGTAATTATTGCTGCTTGCATGCTTTTAACACCCCTACAGCAAGTGCTGATAACTTTTCTTTTTTCAGGATAAAGGTGAAATTCCTTCTTCGCAGGCTAGTAACATGAGCCCAGTTAACGACATTCGTATTGCCGCTTTCTTTTTGGTTTGGGCAGATTAGTGTTCCGCAGATTTTAACCTCGCCCCAGCCATCGCCCTACATATTGCGAAGAGTCACTAAACCTATTAAACAAGCCAACACAGGGTTTACTTCTTTATACCTGGAAGAAGTAACCCCTGTGTCGGCAACGCAGAACAAACTGTGCCCCGCTAAAAAGAGAACAAATTTTTACAAGACAACGGTGACAATAATCAACATGACGATCACAACTGCTGAAATTGTGGAAAATAAAATTACCTTCGGTCGGCTAACAATTACGTAGTCGCCAGAGCTATCGACGCTGGTCAATTTACGAGAAATCCCGTAAACAATAGGCAAAAGGATCAATGCCTCTACAATCCACACCCACCAGGGGTAGTTGATTTTATACATTGCAGCCGCCGACCCGGCAGAGATTAGCACTGAAATTACTACAGCATACAGAAACAACGGAACCTTCAACCCTGCTGGGGTCTTAACAACAGTTCCGCCCGATACTTCACCCATTTCTTAAATTCCTTCCTATCTCCGCACCAATTACTAGCAGCTGGCGGCTGTAATACCAGTGCCTACAGCTGCGCTACAGGCAAGACCACCTGCACCACCAGTTGAAGCGTCCTGGGTTTAGTTTTCCTCTCGGTGATTGTGTCGCTTTCCGGCAAGAATCATGCGGCTGAATACCCAAATTGCAAAAGCTACAACGGTCGAGATGAGTAGAACGACTCCTATAGCAGCTGCCCAACCTTTGGGTCCAGAAATGCTACCTCCATTCGTTGAAAATCCAATGCCAATGGCGATGGCGCAAATAATGAAGCTAACTGCAGCGAGATGCTTTGGCATGTTTTCTTTCATGCTTCTCTCCTTCAGGTTGCGATGCTTTGTTACCCCTTTAGGTAGGGCAATACTTTCAGTTCCGGCATCAACCTTAAGGTTATGGGGAATGATGGTGATTGTCTTGTATTTTTCCTATTTATATACTTTCGTATATTTGATTCTGGGGCTTCATAGCAGACCGTCTGCCTGCGCTGAACCTCTTAGAGGTGCTTCGGGGTGGAGCGGTCTAAGAATTAGGCCCGGGAAGTAGTGACTTTCTGTGAGCAGAAGTCCCCGCGCGTGGCCGACTACCTGGAAGAAGCCCTGGATGGGCTACTCACGTTCACCCACGCCCCGAAAGCAGTGTGGACGAAGGTCTGGTCGAACAATCCCACCGAGCGGTTGAACAGGGGTGATCCGCCGGCGCACCGATGCGGTGGGGATCTTCCCGAACCGAGATCCCGTCGTGCGCCTGGTCGGGGCGGTGCTGGCTGAGCAGCACGAGTGAGAAGGAGCCAGCAGAAGCGCTACATGTCGCTGACGGCCCTGGACCAGGCGAAGACCATGATGAACGCCAACGTCATCGACGCCGGCGAATCCACTCAGGAGGTCGCATGAGCCAGCCGCAACACCGGGCTCGTGCCGGTCCCTTAAGATCGTCATGCTGCCTGTTTTATCGAAAAGGCAGATACACCGCTCGCGTGGACTTGACCGGCGCCGCTGTAGAAATTCCCTACCAGCGCTAGCGCCCATTCTTAGAAATAAAGCGATTTTCCGTTTGGGGCGCCGCGGGTCACGGGTCATTCGCGCCTCATTCGCGTTCCCCGCGGCGCGTGATGCAACAATCCCGTTCGATCGTGCCGTGCGCGGGGGTCACCGTGCGTTGATCGAACGGGATTGTTGCAGTTTTAGCCCATAGCACCGGGTAGATACCGCAATTGGGCCCGCTTCTAAAGATATAAATACGCTCCCAAACTACCCCCGTTACTGAGATAAGTTTCATTCTTCACGCCTCTCCCCCTGCATCCGCCGCGCCGGAACCCACCCGCGCCGGTCACTGAAAGGCGGGGTACGCGACCGTTAGCGCCGCGGCGGAAAGCCGTGGAGGCTCACTGTAGCGTCCAGCGCTTTGTAACGCTCGCGATGTAAGGCTCGTTAAAGCTCTAGGCGCGGCTTTTTGCTTATACAGCGTTCTTGTTCAAACCGCCCCACAGACCGATGGCAAAGCTAAGTGCAGGCTTCCGCCTGACCACGTTAATAAACGGAAGGATCCACCATGAAGCGCTCTCTCCTGGCCAGCGCGCTGCTCGCAATCGGATTGCTATCTGCTCCGGCAACGGCATCAGCTTCCGGAGTGTCCCAAGGCATCCCGGCCGCCCATCAACAGGCTTTCTACTGCGATTCTGACACTGTGCCATCAGATGCGAAAAAGACCGTGCTTCTTGTCCACGGCGTGGGGACCAACGGCGAGGGAACCTACTCCTGGAATTACCAAAAATCCCTACGCGACGCCGGTTATGACGTCTGTCTCATCGATCTGCCAAGTAGCGGCCGGGCTGACCTTACCGAGTCGGCGGACTACGTTTCCTCAGGCATCAAGTTGGCACACGAACGCCTCGGCAAGCCGGTCTCCGTTATTGGGCACAGCGGAGGGCCCACGGCGACCTTATGGGCGCTGCGCTACGACGCTGACGCGGCCGCAAAGGTCGACGATTTCATCTCCCTGGCCGGCGCACTGCACGGTACTACTTTTGTCGGCGCGGTGTGCCAGGTCCTCGGCAGCTGCCCCGCTATCGGCTGGCAGATGCGCATCGGCAGCGATTTCATGACGGCGCTTCACGCCAAGCCGCTGCCCGAGAATGTCTCCGTGACCTCGGTGTACTCACGTACCGATTATGGAATCCAGCCGGCGCATAGGGTCTCCCACATGGATGGCGCAAGCAATATAGCCGTCCAGGACGTGTGCACCACCAAACTCCCCGGACACCTAGGGCTGCTGTCGGACCCGGCCGCCCACGCCGTAGTCATGGATGCGCTGGGCAATGAGGGCTCCGCGGACCCAGCCCGCCTAACCAACGTTGACTGCTCGCGGCTGGTTGCACCGGGCGTTAACCCCGCCCAATCGCTCACGCTCGCCGGAAGCCTGCTTGAGTACGTGAAGCTTCTATTCGAACCCCGCGTTAACGCCGAGCCAGCGCTGCCCGCCTACGCCGTGGCCGACCTTGAGGCCAACAAGGCCTCGTACGAGACCGGCCGAATCGGCTCGTCCGAGGGCTTAGCCGGCAGCTCCCTCAGCTTCGGCAGCGCTTTGGCGGACGCTGCGGCATCATCGAGCCGCTAAAGCCATCTAAATGCAAAGCCGGCCCCTAGCGGTTTATCACCGTTTAAGGGGCCGGCTACTTGGATCTATCGGGGGTTGGCTAGGCCAACGCGTTTAGGCGAAGTTGTTCCACTCCTCCACAACGCCGGTCTTCTTGCCGTTCTCATCGTAGGTGTAGAAGCCCTTGCCATCGGCACGGCCGGTCCAGCCCTTGTCGGCGGATTCCTTGAGCAGCTCGGAGAAGCGGCGGATGTCAGCATCCTCGTTCTGGCTAGAGATGTGAGCAGCCACGTTGAAGCCCACCAAGTCGTAGATCTCGAAAGGACCGTATGGGCTGCCGGTAGAGATTACCCAGTTGCGGTCAATGTCTTGCGGCGTACCAACCTCATTGACGTACAGCTTGGCTGCGGCGTTGAGGAATGGGATCAGCAGGGAGTTAAGGAAGTAGCCCGGCTGTTCCTTGCGGATGCGGCTGACAACCATGCCGGTTTCCTCGGCGTACTGTACGGCACCGTCTACTGCCTCGGGAGCGCTCTTATCGGTACCCATGACCTCGGCGATGTTGCGCTGCCAAATCTGGTTTGCGTAGTGGATGGCAACCACGCGCTCTGGGTAACCAGAAGCATCCGCGAAGTCCGACGGGAGCAGCGACGAGGTGTTCGTTGCAAACAGAGTGGTCTCGGGGGCGTTTTCGCCGACTTCCTTCCATACCTTGCGCTTTAGCTCCAGGTTTTCAGGAACGGCCTCGATGACGATGTCTGCCTCCTTCACCGCCTCAGCCAAATCGGTGGAGGTGGAGATGCGGGCCACCGCCTCATCGAAGCGCTTTTCATCGTAGCCATCGCCCAAATCCTCAGAGTAGCGCTGGCGCATCCAGTTGTAGAGGCGAGGAAGCTTGTCGAGAGCCTCCTGGAATGGGTCATACGCGACTACCTCTTTTCCGTGATACGCAGCCTGCATGGCAATCTGGGAGCCCAAGACGCCGGCGCCAAGGATGGTGACCTTGTCAAACTTTGTAAATTCTGCCATCTTAATTTTCCCTTCCAGTTAGTTGTGGGAGGTGTTAGTGGAAAGCGGTGGTTCTTTGCCAAACCCGCCGGCGATAACCTCTCGGCGGGAGGAACTGGAACTCAACCGCTCGTGGTACAAGCCCCACCGTACACCCAAAATATCCTCCTCGCCGTGCTAGCATCGCAGCCTTCCCGCGGCGCGACGGTGCTCAACTCGTAGTGTCCCGGCTCTTAATCCAAGGACTCAATCCTGCCCGCCCACGTTAGTCGCTAAGCCGGTGTTCCCCGCGCTCAACCCCTTGCCGCCTGTCCCCTCACCTTCACGCATGTCCGGCCAGCAATGGGGAGGCGTACAGGGGCTAAACAGTTGGCAGTGCCTGGCTACGCACCCTTGGGGAGTGGTCGACCCAGCTGAAAATTAATCTCACAGCGGCTCACGGAGCCTGCGGGCGCCGTCTAACAGCAGGCTCTGGAAGCGGCGCACAACGGGGCTTAAGGGGGAATCGGCCGCCCACACCATGCCCGTGTGGGAACCCAAATCCAGATCCTGCACGTGGAGCGCCTCCACGCCATCCATCAGCTGATACATCGTCTGTGGCACCACCGCCAGGTATTTACCCTGGCGCACTAGGTCATGCAGGATGGTGAAAGTCGAGCATTCAATCACGTCCTTGATGAAAGGCACTTCCGCCAGGGAGAAGGCCTTGTCCAATTCCTTGCGCAGCGTGGTCTGCTTCACCGGTAGGACCCACTTGTGCTCCGCCAGCTCCCGCAGGCTCAGGGGGCGACCGGCAGCCACGGCCGGGTGTTCCTCCGCGGCCACCACGGAAATCGGCTCGCGGAACATCGGCTCGAAGTGTAGTGGTTCGCCATTGGGCAGTGTCCGTGGGTCGGATTCGGTAAAGCGGGAGATGTAGAAATCGATCTCCCCGCTGGATATCAGGCTGCGCAAACCGGAAGGGTTAGCCTCGCGCACGTGCACCGTAATGTGCGGGCTTTCCTCTTTCAGCCTGCGGATGGTGCTCGAGAGCAAGTGCCCGGCGCCGGAGAGGTGCACGCCCACGTAGACGTGGCCGGATTCGCCGTCGGCAAGTTCTTGCAAATGGCGAACGCCGGTGCGGATGTGGGATAGCGCCGCGCGGGCCTGTTTTAGGAATGGCTCCGTGAACGCCGTCATCTGCATGCCCTTCGGCGTGCGCTCAAACAGTTCGACGCCCAGGATGTCTTCGACTTCGCGCAGGATGCGGGTGATCGCCGGCTGACTTATGTGCAGCCGCTCCGCGGCGGCGATGGTGGTGCCTTCCTCCACAATCATGATGATGACAACTAAGTGGCGCAGCTTGAGTCTTCCGCGAAAAAAATCGGCGTATTCAACGTCAATCATTTCCCACCTCACCTTTGGATATGCCGAAATTGGATAGCGGTATCAGTAATTGATAGTAGACGGTATAGCCGCAGGGGCGCATGATTTTACGTATTAGCCGAATCGGATTAATTACCCATTCCCACCGGCCCTCACGAAAGGCACACCATGGTTCAAGAAATTCGCAATTTCATCAACAATGAATACGTCGATGGTGTCAGCACCTTCGACGATATCAACCCGGTAGACGGTTCCTTGATCGGCAACGTGCATACGGCCGACGCCGCCGTCGTGGACAAGGCGGTCAAGGCAGCCCGCACCGCGCTCGAAGGCCCATGGGGCAGGATGTCCACCCCGGAGCGCGTCAACCTGCTTCGCAAGATCGCGGACCGCATCGATGAGCGCTTCGAGGACCTCCTGCAGGCCGAGATTGCCGACACCGGAAAGCCAGAAGGCCTGGCCCGCGCGGTGGACGTGGCCCGCGCCTCCGCCAACTTCCGTTCCTTCGCCGATACCGTGGCCTCCGCCGGCCTCGATTCCTACCTCACCGAGCCGGCCAACGGTGACAACGCACTGATGTACGCCGTACGCAAGCCGCTGGGCGTGGTGGGCGTCATTGTCCCGTGGAACCTGCCACTGTTGCTGCTGACTTGGAAGGTCGCACCGGCCCTTGCAACCGGCAACACCGTTGTGGTCAAGCCGTCCGAGGAGACACCAGCCTCCGCCACCCTGCTCGGCGAGATCATGGCCGAGGCGGGCCTTCCGGAGGGCGTCTACAACGTGGTGCACGGCTACGGTGACACCGGCGCCCACATCACCTCCCACCCGGACGTTGATGGCATCACCTTCACCGGCGAGTCAAAGACCGGTTCCATCATCATGAAGACCGTCTCAGACCGCGTGCTGCCGGTATCCTTCGAGCTCGGCGGTAAGAACGCCGCGCTGGTCTTCGATGACTGCAACGTGGAAGAGGCGGTTGCTGGCCTCACGCGCTCCCTCTACACCAACTCCGGCCAGGTGTGCATGTGTACGGAACGCGTGTACATCCAGCGTGGAATCTTCGACGAGGTAGTCGATGGCCTCATCGAGTCCGCCAAGAAGCTCAAGCTGGGCGCCCCATTCGCCGAGGGCACCGACTTTGGTCCATTGATCTCCGCCAAGCACCGCGAGAAGGTCCAGTCCTTCTGCGACCTGGCCGAGAAGAACGGCGCCGAGACCCTCCTGGGCGGCGGCGTGCCTGACATGGGCGCCGAGCTCAACGGCGGTTCCTGGTTCGAGCCCACCCTGTGGAAGGGCCTGGCGCATGAGGACGAGGTCATGCGCAAGGAGGTCTTTGGCCCCGTCGCCGGCCTGATTCCCTTCGATACCGAGGAAGAGGCCATCCACCTGGCTAACGACACCGAATACGGCCTGTGCGCTTCCATCTGGACCCAGAACCTCGAGCGTGCACACCGCGTGGCCCCGAAGATGAATGTGGGCTTGTCCTGGGTCAACACCTGGTACCTGCGTGACCTGCGCGCCCCGTTCGGCGGCTCCGGCCTCTCCGGCATCGGCCGCGAGGGTGGCCAGCATTCCTTCGATTTCTACACCGAGCCCGTCAACGTAGCCATCAAGCTGGGCTAACCGCCCCCTACCCCACCGCTTACCCAAGGAGAGGAACACCTTATGGATCTCAACGCAATCGCCCACACCCTCGACGAAGCCCAAGCGCAGGCACGCGAAACCGAGCAGCTCGATGCCGAACTGCACATCGACCAGGCCTACGAAATCCAGTCCAAAATTCTGGCGGCCCGCACGGAGCGCGGGGAGAACTACATCGGCCCTAAGCTGGGCTTTACCTCCAAGGCGAAGATGGAGCAGATGGGCGTGGACAACATCATCGTTGGCTTCCTCACTGACTCCATGCACCACGCGGCCGGTGAGCCGCTAAGCCTCGAGGGGCTGATTCACCCCCGCATCGAGCCCGAGTTGGTGTTCAAGATTGGACAGGAAATCACCCCAACTGAAGGCGAGGGCGCCGAGGAGCTGGCCACGCGCCTGCGCGAGGCAACGACCCACGTGGCCGCCGGCATGGAGGTTATCGATTCCCGCTACAAGAACTTCAAATTCTCCCTGGCCGACGTGGTAGCGGACAACACCTCCGCGGCGAAATTCATCGTGGGCGATTGGCAGGAATTCCCCCGCGAGGTAGCCGGGCTGGACGTCAAATTCCTCATCGACGGCGAAGAAGTGGGCTCCGCCACTACGGACGCCATCCTCGGCAACCCCCTCGAGGCCTTCAACCAGCTGGCCGAGATGATCCTCAAGTACGGCTTTGAGGTCCCGGCCGGCGCCATCATCCTGGCGGGCTCCGTCACCGCCGCCCAATGGCTCAAGCCTGGACAGAATATCGAGGCTCACATCGAGGGATTCGAGCCTTTGCAGGTCACCATCGCAGGCTAGCCACAGATAAACCCACCCACTATCTCTTAAGGAGCCCCACCTCATGAGTGGAAAAGTAATTGGCCACCTGGCCAAGCCCCGCGGGCGATTCCCGCACGTCAAGCGCGCCGGAGACTTCATCTACGTTTCCGGCACCTCCTCCCGCCGGCCGGATAACACCTTCATCGGCGCCGAGGCTGACGAAATGGGAGTGACCAAGGTAGACATCAAGGCCCAGACCCGCGCCGTGATAGAGAACATCGAAAAGATTCTCAAGGAAGAAGGCGCCGGCCTCGAAGACCTGGTGCAAACCACGGCTTACCTGGTGAACATGAATGACTTCGGCGGCTACAACGAGGTGTACGCGGAGTTCTTCGATGAAAACGGCCCGACCCGCACCACCGTCGCGGTTCACCAGCTGCCCCACCCACACCTGGTAATCGAGATCCAGGCCGTGGCCTACAAGCCGCAGGCCTAGTCCCAGAACTTACAACTTAATACCGTCTTATCACTCACACATTCCCCCTACCGAAAGGACAACGCCATGGCCATCCCAGGCGCATTCAACTTCATGCAGTGGATCGAGGACAACAAGGAGTCCCTCAAGCCACCAGTGAACAACAAGGCGATGATCGTCAATGAAGACTTCATCATCATGATTGTGGGCGGCCCTAATGAGCGCCTTGACTACCACCACGAGCCATACTCCGAGTGGTTCTACCAGCTCAAGGGCAACATGCACGTGAACATCATCGAGGACGGCAAGATTCGCCGCGTAGACATCAAGGAGGGCGAGACCTGGATGCTGCCGCCGAATACCTCCCACTCCCCTCAGCGCCCAGAGGAAGGGTCCATCGGCCTGGTCGTGGAGCAGGTCCGCCGTCCGGGCGAGACCGAGTACTTCCAGTGGTTCTGCCAGGAGTGCGCAAACAAGGTCTATGAAATCGAGGTACAGCTCGAGGACATCGAAAAGGACCTTCCACTGGTCTACGAGGAGTTCTCCAAGACCACCGATGAGCAGCGCACCTGCTCCAACTGCGGCACCGTGCACCCACCGCGCATCGCTAAGTAAAGCGCGCTTTGTGAATGACCTCTCGTAGGAAACAGTGAAGGAAAATCCAGTGAACACCTCCCCCGTTATCGATATCCACGCCCACTTTGTCCCCAAGGGCTGGGACGATCTTGGTCAGGCCACAGGCCAGCCCGAAAAACCCTGGCCTTGGCTCCGGGTCGATTCCGAGCGTGAAGCCATGATGATGGTCGGCGAAGAGGAGTTCCGTCCCATCACCGATAATTCATGGAACGCCCAACTGCGGTTGGAGGAAATGGACGCGGATCAGGTGGACGTGCAAGTCATGTCCCCCACCCCACTGTTTTTTACCTACGAGGAATCCGGCAAGACGGCCGCGACCATCGCCCGAATCTTCAACGATCTCGCCCTAGAGATCGCTGAAGAGGGCGAAGGCCGCCTTATCCCATTTTGCCAGGTGCCTCTCCAGGACACCGCGGAGGCTATCAAGGAGCTGGACCGGTGCATCGATAACGGGCACAAGGGCGTAGAAATCGGCAATCACGTCGGTGACAGGGACCTCGATGACGAAGGCATCGTTGAATTCCTCGCCCACTGCGCCGAGCGCGATGTCCCGGTCTTCGTCCACCCGTGGGATATGGCGGAGTCCCCACGACTCAACCGCTGGATGGCGCGCTGGCTTGCCGGCATGCCGCAGGAAACCCACCTGTCCATCATCTCGCTCATCCTTGGCGGTGCCTTCGACAAACTGCCTAAGAGCCTCAAGCTGTGCTTCGCGCACTCCGGCGGTTCCTTCCCTTACTGGTTGGGCCGTTTCGAAAACGCGTGGCACCGCCGCCCGGATCTCATCGCGACCTCTGAGCATCCGCCATCACATTACGTGGATCGCTTCAGCGTGGACACCGTGGTGTTCCAGGAACCATCACTGCGCCTGCTGCTCGACGTGATGGGCCCAGAGCGCGTCATGCTGGGCTCTGATTACCCCTACCCGCTGGGCGAGACCCCGGTGGGCAACCTGGTCCGCGGCGCGGATTTCCTCACAGAGGAGCAAACCCAGGCCATCCTGGGTGGAAACGCCCAGCGCTTCCTCGGTTTGAAGTAACCGCCCCTCCCTCTTCCCTATCGCTCCTCCACTTACTCTGACTTTCTCCCCTGCCCGAATCATCTATTCTCTAAGAAAGCGAGGTGGTCTCCCGTGGATCTCAAAGAGCGGATTAAATCCTCCCCGATGACCTCCTTCCAGGTACGCGCGATCGCTATCTGCTTCCTGCTGAACATGGTCGACGGTTATGACGTGATCATCATGCCGCTGTCCGCGCCACAGGTAGCGGCGGAGTTCGGCGTGGATGACGTTCTCCTCGGTTACCTGCTCAGCTCCAGCTTGATCGGCATGACCATCGGCGCTTTCGCCCTGGCTCCAATATCTGATTTCCTGGGCCGGCGCAACGTTATGCTCATTGCGCTGATTCTCGCCACGGCGGGTATGGCCATAGGCGCCCTGTCCCCTAACCTGACGGTCTTGTTCGTATCGCGCATTATCGCAGGCATCGGCGTCGGCGGTATGGTGGCCAACCTGTCTGTGACCGTCTCCGAATACTCCAACCGCAAGCACGCGGCGCTGGCCACCGGAATCTACGCTGCGGGCTATCCCGTGGGCGCCACCCTGGGTGGTGCCCTGGCCGGCGTCATCATCGCCAACACCGGTTGGCGCGAAGGCTTCTGGCTGGGCTGCTTCATTACCGCCGCACTGCTCGTGGCCTGTGTGTTCCTGCTGCCAGAATCATATGATTACCTGATCCACAAGGGTGGCGCGAAGAACAAGGAGCGCCTGAACAAGATTCTGCCAAAGATGGGCCAGCAGCCGGTGGAGCGCCTGCCCGAGGTTCCGAAGGGTGAGGAAACCACACTCGGCGACCTATTCAAGGGCGTGTTCGGCAACGGCATGTGGATGCAAACGCTATTGGCGTGGATTGGCTACGCGCTAATTTCCTCATCCTTCTACTTCGCTAATTCCTGGACCACCAAGATCGTTGCGGATTCCGCTGGCGACTCCAACCTTGGCGTGACGGCCAACGTGCTGTACAACGCCGGTGGTATCTTTGGCTCCGCGATCTTTGGCCTTATTGCCATCAAGATCATGCCACGCCGCCTGTTGGGGCTGACCATGATCTTCGGCGCTGCCACCTACTTCCTCTTCGGATTCTTCCTCAACCAGACCTTCGCGATGATGCTCGTGGGCATGCTCGCCGGTATGGCTGCGGTGGCCGGCGTGGCCGGTATTTACCTGATTGGCCCTCCGCTTTATCCTACGAAGGTCCGCGGCGCGGGCTTTGGCTGGCTGATGGGCATCGGCCGCCTAGCGTCCATCGCCGCGCCGATCATCGTGGGTTACGTGCTGGCCGCCGGAGTCGAGGCCGCCAACGTCTACCAGATGTTCGCCGTTCCGCTGCTTCTCGCGGGTGTGGCCTTCTGGCTCCTGGGTATCGTGCGCAAGAAGCAGGGTTTCAACCCAGAACCAACCCACGAATCCCAGAACTAAGCGTTCACCAATCCGCGTCCCAACCTAAGGCGCACCTTGGCCCCCTCGCCTTCTCCGGCGCGGGGGTCTTCTTCTGCGCCCAACTCGTACGGCGCCTCCACCCCGCTTCGACTTTCTAGCGCACCACGTCTAATCACCGGCCTCTACCCGCCGGGCAAACGTAACCAAACCTCTCCCTGACCCCATGCGGCCCCTCGTGGTTTTCAGCCCCCTAGTCCTACATATCCAAGTATGGCGCCCCGGCGACACGAGCACAGCAGGCTCGTGGGTGCATGTAACCGGTTCGACCGTGCGGCCGGCCGTTACCAGTGCGCTGCCCCGACTTTTGACTTACCCTACGGCAGACACCGGCGGGTATTCGGATACTACGGAATAGGCAACGAACGCACCCGCGGGCGGGGATTGCGCGCTAGGCCTGTGCAGCTAAAAGCCGCCACCGCCTGGCCCCGTCGAGCCCGGCGCGCAGCGCCGCGAAAGGTGAGGGGACATTTACGGCTGCTACCGCTGCTTACCCATGGGCAGCAGCGGCTGGACTGACGCCGCCACGACTAACAGCGCCGCGGGGATGAAAAAGCCCCAGGAGGCGTGGAGGTTAAATACTGGGAGAATGAGGAGGGGCGTGGACGAACTACCGAAATAGCGAAATGCCTGAACGGTGGAGAGAAATTTCTCCCCTCCCTCAGCGGATAATACTGTGACGTTAATTGAGGTCTGGGCGGCCTGGGCCGCAGTGACGGTCACGGCCCATAACAACGCCAACAGCCACGGTGATCCCACCGCCGGGTACAGGGCCAGGCCTATGGCCGCGGCGATGAGGCTCAGCACCAGCATCTTCTGGGCGCCTATGCGGTCCCCCAGCCGGCCCAACGAACGCGAGACTATGAACGCTAGCAGGCCGCCGCACATGATGACCAGGCCCCGCTGGAAAGCATCCAACCCAAAACGCTCACCGGCGTGAAGGGCGGCGATGAACGCTAGGCCGATGACGCACAATCCCACCGCGTAGCAGGCCAGCATTTTCGCCGCCACCCCTGCAACGGCGATGCTTCCGCCGCTTACGCGCCGCGGGGGCTCCGCGGGGATGTTCGGGACGCGAATGAGCAGAATCGCCAGGACCGCGGCGAGCGTTAGCAGGAAGATCAGGCGCCAGCTCAGTCCGGCCGTCACGCCCGCAATCAGCGGCGCGGACAGGATACCCAGGGACTGCATGGCCGTATACGTGCCCAGCGCTGAACCAATCTCACTGCTAGGGGTGATCCGTTTGAGAACAATTTGGAGCACGGGCGTGGTGAAAGCATTGGCCACGCCCATGATGCAATATCCCACGAGGAACAGCCACCACCACGGAGTGACGACGAGCACTACCGCCGCCGCCAGGGTCACCGCGTAAGCCCACATGATGACCCTTGAGGGAGAAAGCCCCGCGATAAGCCGGGTCGAAAAGAGCATTACGATGGCGAATGGAAATAGGTACGCCGACAATGTGATGGAGGCCGTGGATACGCCAATTCCAAAGCTTTGACCGAACTCCGGCAGCACAACCCCCAGCGCCTGGCCAGAAAATGGCCCTACGAAGCCTCCCACGTAGATGGCCCAACGCTGATAAGGGGGGTATGAATTCATGTAATAGGACTCTAGCCGCCGCTTTGGCTCAGCAGCGGTGCTAGGGCCTAAGAGATGTGAATAGAGCTATACCGAATCTGAATAACTGCTTCCCTGTCTCGCTCGCAAAAGAAGTTCATCTGAATAACTAAAATCAGCGATATGCTCCAGGTTGTTTAGGGAATGAAGATCGGCGCAGTCTAAAAACAAATTCCCCTTGGTGCGTCTCAGGGGTTGCGTCCGCTAGCGTGGTGTATCTGTAGCCCGCGGTAGGCCTTGTGCCGGTGCACAATGAGGCGACCATCGCGGGTACCTTTCGAATCAACTCTTACCTATCCTCGAAAGGAAGTACCCTGCGATGGCCGCTGACCCCAATCATATCGATCCGACCGCGTATGTCGAACAGCTACTGACTCAAGCATCCCCAGACCTGATGCGCCAAATGCTCACTGACTTCATCAACCAGATTCTCTCCGCCCAGGCAGACACCGTCTGCGGGGCAGATTATGCAACAGTCTCGCCGGATCGTACAAACACCCGCAATGGTTACCGTCACCGACAGCTAGATACCCGCGTCGGCAGTATCGATGTGGCAATCCCGAAGCTACGCACCGGCTCATTTTTCCCCGACTGGCTGCTAGAGCGCCGCAGCCGCACCGAACGCGCCCTGACCACAGTTATCGCCACCTGCTACCTCAAGGGGGTCTCCACCCGCAGGATGAACGACCTAGTCGCCACACTCGGTATCCACAACCTATCGAAATCACAGGTCAGCGAGATGGCCAAAGAGCTTGACACGATGGTCGAACAATTCCGTACCAGACCATTGGACCAGGGCCCGTATTACTACCTCTCCTGTGACGCGTTGACGATGAAAGTGCGCGAAGGCGGCCGAGTCGTCAAAGCCAGCGTGCTACTGGCCACAGGTGTCAACGCTGACGGCTACCGCGAACTGCTTGGCATGCAGGTTGCTACAGCGGAATCTACCGCGTCGTGGACCGGGTTCTTCCGCGACCTCATCGCCCGTGGCCTCACCGGGGTATTCCTGGTCACCAGTGATGCCCATCTTGGTATTCAAGCAGCCGTGGGTGATTGCCTGCCGCAGGCTAGTTGGCAGCGGTGCCGCACCCACTTCGCGAAGAACCTATCAGCCCAGGTACCGAAGACCCAGTGGCCGACCCTATCAGCAATGTTTCACACGATCTTCCAGCAACCCGATGCCACCAACGTGTGGGTCCAGGCCAGGGATGTGGTGGAGTTCTGCCAGCACAAGTTCCCGAACGTGGCAGACTACCTCGAGGAGTGTCTCGACGAGCTGTTGGCGTTTACCGCTGCGCCGAAAGCGGTGTGGAGCAAAATCTGGTCGAATAACCCCACTGAACGGCTCAATAGAGAGATCCGCCGGCGTAGCGATGTCGTAGGAATCTTCCCAAACCGAGACGCTGTTGTGCGCCTTGTTGGGGCGGTTTTGGCCGAACAGCACGATGACTGGATCCAACAGAAGCGTTATATGTCACTGGCCAGCCTGACACAGACCAAAGAGATCATCGCCGCTGGGGTCATCGACGAGGACCGCGACAACAACCAGGAAAACGCCGCGTGAATACCCTCACCCCCCATCCCCGAGACGGCCCCTAAACCACCGCCATGAAACTAACCCCAGATTCGAAATACAGATACACCACTACCCAGGACTTGACCGTCTCAGGTGGCCAAGTTTCAACCACTTCCTGCTGCGCGCAATATATGAACCATTTTGAGCCCACCACAGCACACTCCGCGTTTACAATAGCTCCATGAAGCTAGCCTCACCGCGCCGCCTTTTAATCTCGATCGTCGGTCTCATCGTGCTCATGGGTGGTATCGCAGTAACCACTAAGGCTGGCTTGGGCACCACGGCGGTCGCTTCGCCCCAATACGCTCTCTCACTTATTGGCGGATTGAGCTTCGGCGGCTGGTTCTTTGTCATCAGCGCCGTTTTTCTCGTAATTCAGCTCATTACGCTGCGAGGCGAATTCCCGCGCTCGGGCTGGTTGCAGATTCCGGCCACGCTCATATCATCACCCGCACTCGATATCTGGATGTGGGCGCTGGGTTGGCTAAATCCCACCAACTACATTGCCCAGCTTGCAGTAGTCTTACTGGGGACTTTCATACTGGGCTTAGGGGTTGCACTGGTGGCCGCGGCGAATTACATTTACGTACCCAATGAGGGCATAACAAACCTGATTGCCACTCAGCTACGGATTTCTTTCCCGAAGGCCAAGGCAATTTTCGATGCTACCTTGCTCACATTTGCGCTTGCCCTATCCGCATTCGTCCTTCATCACTTCGAGGTGGTGCGCGAGGCGACCGTAATCACGCTATTCGCCCTCTCCCCAATCGTAGGCATTATGCTGCCTTACACGAAGAAGCTCGTCGCTGACGAGGCTAAATAACCGCTCCTTCCCTCTAATGGAAAGGAGCGGTGAGGGGAGACTAGCGAGTGGCCTTAGGGTTCTCCCTTAAATATTCTTAGCGATTTCACCGACGCGGTAGCGCCAGTCAGCGATTTCTTTCGGCAGCTGACCGGCCTCAGGATTCTTAATGTAATGGCGGTCTGCGACATCGTACTTCCATAGCCAGTCTGCGTATTTCGTCCATCCAGTTACATTGATTGAGCGGAATAGCTCGTTGCGTGTCAAACGGGCAAGGCCGTCGACGTGCCACAACTCGCCCCAGAAACGACCAGTAGTCTGGATGCGCGCACAGCGTGGGCCACGCTCGGCTTCCACCTCTTTAAGCACCTCAGACCAAACCAGGGTGCCACTGTTGACAGCATCGGCGGCGTAGGAGGCTAGCGCCTCAGCATCCTCAATGGCCATCACTGCGCCCGAAGCAAGATACTGCAGCGGTGGATGAGCCGCATCACCCATCACGATGATATTGCCATCGGCCCACTCCATAAGTGGTTCCCGGTCGGACATCTGCCACCAAGTATGAAGCCACATGTGGTCAAGACGGCCCTGAATGAACTCATTGGTATGGCCAAAGGCGCCGCGGAACTCGTCGTTATTACCCCAGTCCTCCGGAATATCGTCGGACTGCAGTCCCTCTAGGTAACGCGGAGATTCGAACACAGCCACTTGGTTAAGGAGCTTGCCACCGCGCAGAGGGTATTGAATGAAGTGGACCTTCGGACCAATGAATCCGACCACGTCTTCGAGAGCGGACATTTCGGTATCCTCGGAACGATCAGACGTGCCGCGGTAAGCCACGTACCCGGACCCCACGGGGACATCATCTACGAAGCGTTTGCGGTGAACGGAGTGGATGCCGTCGTAGGCTACGAAGATATCCCCCTCTGCAGTGTTCGGGCCATCACTGGCGGCCCACTCGAGTGTGGCTACCGCACCATTCTCCGTATTCTCAGCGCCGGTAACGGTCACTCCATTGTAGAGCTTAGCTCCAAGTGCTTGTGCGGCCTCTACTAGTAGTCCAAGTAGGTCGGAGCGGTGGATGACCAAGTAGCGGCCGGCATAGTGAGCCTCGAACTCGTCATCGAAATTCAGGGTCAAGAGGTCTTCGGTGCTGATGGCGTCCTTAAACACCATGCGCTTCGGAAGAAAGCCTAGGTCGACCATTTCCTTCTCGAGGCCAAACTGCTTCAACATACGCCATCCGTGGGGACCGATCTGGATTCCAGCACCCACTTCCCGGAATTCCGCGGCGCGCTCGTAAAGCTCCACTTCGGCGCCTCGCAAAGCCATCGCCACGGCGCAGGCTGCACCGCCAATGCCTCCACCAGAGATAATGACCTTCTGGCCAGCTAATTCGCTAGAAATCGGGGAGGTGTACATGGGAAATACACTGTCCTTTCGCTAAAAGAACGGAATAAAAAGAAAAAGGGATATTTAGGCGACGCTGCGCTGACGCTTGGACAATATGGCATTAATTATCAGCAGGCAGCTAAAGGAAATCAGAGCCATGGCAGCAAATAGTAGGAAGTTTGAGCGTGCACCTAGGCCCCACTGCAGTAATAGACCCGCCAGTTGCGGGGCTATGACAGCACCGATGCGCCCCACGCCCATTGCCCATCCAAGTGCAGTACCTCGCATGAGGTTCGGGTAGGACTGGGTCACTGCAGCGATGATGAGAATCTGGGTTCCATGCGTTCCCACACCAGCAAAAATTAGAATCACGTAAACGGCCCATACCGGCGGATATGTCAACAGCAACATCAACGCGCAGCCAGCGAGCAAAGCTGCAACGATACCTGCGCGAATAGGGCCGAACTTGTCCCCCGCCCAGGCAGTGATCACGGAGCCCAACACGGCACCCAGGTTAAGAGCAAGCGTAAAGCGCAGGGCTGCACCAAAGTCGTAGCCTTCCGTCTGCATAAGCCGTGGTAGCCAGGTACCTAGGCCATACCAGGTAAAGAGAGTCACGAAAGTTGCGGCAGTAAACCAGAAGGTGATTACACGGTACTTTGCAGAGAAAAGTGTGGAGAACTTAGGCTGCACCTCAGTCGTTGGGCGATCGGACGACACGGAAGAGGCAGTGGCTTCAGGTGCCGTAGTGATAACTCTTGCCGGGCGGCCATTCAGCGCGCGCATCTCAGCATCATTCGGAAATACCTTCAGCGCGAGCGGCAAACCCACAACAAGCGCAATCAGGGCAACGAGGAACATTGCACGCCAACCCCAATATTCGGAAGATGGCACGATGTACTGAGCCAATATGGCGGCAATAGAGCCACCCAACGGAACGCCGGACATCATTACCGTGGACCAAGCCGCCATACGCTCGTGAGGTACTAGTTCAGACACCATGACGTTCACAGAAGGAACTAAACCGCCTAAGCCTAAGCCAGCAAGGAAGCGCAGAGCACCGAACACCCAGGGATTTGGTGCCAGCGCACATAATGTAGTGAAAACGGAAAGAATTAAAACTGACAGAATAATGGCCTTCTTACGGCCAATCGCGTCAGATAAACGTCCCACCACAATAGCTCCCAACGCCATGCCGATAAAGGCGGTGGAGCCAATGGTGCCAGCCTGACCATCGGTGATGCCCCATAGCTCAATAAGCCGAGTCTGGACCGTTCCGTAGACAATGAGATCATAACCATCGAAAATTACAAAGAACCAGCCGAGCAACACTGCCGCCAGGGGACGGCCGGAAATACCCAGCAACGTAAACCCGTTAGTCCGGGTAGATTGTGTCGTAGTCATGCCTTAGAGCCAACCAGTGACCCATGTTACAATCAATACAATTTCGTATAGCGGAAAGGCGGGGTTAAGTCGGTGTTTCCTCAAAGCTTCTACGGAGCAAAACCTAAGGAATACATGCGTAGCGTGGACCTTTGCCTGATACTTCTTCAGCAGCTCAACAGTGCGGGGGAGGTTAAGATTTCCGAAGTAGCCAGGGAATATGGGGTCAGCCAATCCACGGTTCACCGCTCCTTAGCAATGCTGGTTTACCGCGGCTTTGCGGTGCCGACCATCGCCCACACCTACCTGGCAGGGCCAGCGCTCAATACCAGCACGCTCACCCCCAGACTCGGAATGCAGTTGTCCAAGATAGCCCGCCCCTACCTGCAACTCATGACTGCAGCCACTGGAGAGACAACTCATCTGACCATCACACGGGGACGCAAGACCCACTTCATTGACACGGTTGACGGAATCAAAGCCGTACGCGTTGGGTCACGAAAAGGCCAGGTTGTTCCTGCTGAGAATAATTCCGGGGGCCTCGCCTGCCTTGCGGAACTATCCTCCCGTGAGCAACGGGAGTTATACAAAGACTGGACTTTGGAGGACTTTAAGCAATTACGGCGGAAACTACGCCGCGTACGCGAACGCGGTTTCTCAGTCAACAACCAGATGGCAGAGAAAGACGTATCCGCCGTCGGTGCCGCGCTCGTCAATGATATGGGGGACGTGTTAGGAGCAGTCACCATATCGATGCCCAGCATACGTTTCTCCGAAATGTCAGCGCTAGCTTCTGAAACGCTACGAACTTATGCCACCGAACTCAATCTCCAACTGGCGGATTTTGTACACCCTACTTCCCCCACCACCACACCCAACCAGGGTTAAAACCAAACATATATCGCGCCTAAGTCGAATGTTTCCCAGCTTTCAAACACTAGCTTACCCCCTTTATTCCGCATTACGGAAAGTTGTTGAGAGCACGTGTGGTGCGGAATATGGTGGCGCTCACAGAAATAAATCGCACGAGAATTGCATGGAGGACAACATGGCAGATAGCGATTATTCCAACAAACATGTGGAATTCAAGGTTCCCGAGCCCACCCCTGAAGAGGCTGCAGAACTGGAAACCATGTACCAAAAGATGGATGAGACCTACCTCAAGCCTTTATGGCGCCAGATTGGCGGTCTCATGCCTAATACCCCAGAGCCTGCCGCAGTAGCCCACAAGTGGGTCTGGGCGGACCTCATCAAACTCGCGCGGCGCTCCGGCGAACTAGTCCCTGTAGGACGTGGCGGCGAGCGTAGGGCACTGGGCTTTGCCAACCCCGGCCTAGGTGGGAATACCTATATCTCCCCGACTCTGTGGGCCGCGATCCAGTACCTTGCACCTGGAGAGAATGCTCCAGAGCACCGCCATTCCCAGAATGCTTTCCGCTTCGTCATCGAAGGCGAGGGCGTATGGACGGTGGTCAACGGTGATGCAGTGCCGATGAAACGAGGCGATCTCCTACTGACTCCTGGCTGGAACTTCCACGGCCATCATAATATCGCCACCGAACCAATGGCCTGGCTCGACGGACTAGATATCCCCTTCCAGCACCAAATGGACACCGGATTTTTCGAGTATGGCTCTGAGGCCTTGACTGACGAGTCCACACCTGAGTTCTCACGCTCGGAAAAGCTATGGGCCCACCCAGGCTTACGCCCATTGGCATTCCCTGGCCAGACCTCTTCCTCCCCAATCGGCCGCTATTCTTGGGCGCATACGGACGCCGCACTTAATGACCAACTTGCACTCGAGGATGCTGGGTTCCCCGGCGTTGCAGGCCCTGGCCATGCTGCAATCCGCTACACCAACCCCACCACCGGTGGCGACGTAATGAGCACGATTCGATGCGAGTTTCACCGCCTCCGGCCTTCTGCAGAGACCGAGCCGACCCACGAGGTGGGCAATCGCGTGTTCCAGGTCTTCGAGGGCACCGGTACTATCAACGTTGGAGAAAAGTCCTTCGAAGTAGCCAAGGGTGACGTTGTAAATATTCCATCCTGGCAAAAGTGGTCAGTTCAGGCCGACACCGATGGCCTAGATCTGTTCTGTTTCTCCGATTTCCCAATTTTTGAAAAGCTCGACTTGGCTCGAGTATTCATTCCGAAAGGTATCTAAATAATGCGTCTTGCAACTATTCGTCGTAACGATTTGACCGTCGCCGCTCGCGTCGAGTCCGAGACCACCGCGATTGTAATCGATGGCTATCCGGACTTAGGCGCCCTGCTCCAAGAGGAAAAGTGGGAGCAGATTGCTGCGGACGCTGCCGGCGAAGAAATCACCTTTACTAAAACCGATCTTGCGCCCGTAGTCCCAGCTCCAAAGAAGATTGTTTGTGTAGGCTTAAACTACGCAAACCACATCAAGGAAATGGGCCGCGAATTGCCAGAGTTCCCAACCCTGTTTGTAAAATTCCCCGACGCACTCGTCGGCCCCTACGATGATGTTAACGTTCCTGACTACGCTAACAGTGCGCTTGACTGGGAAGGCGAGTTGGCAGTCATCGTGGGTAAGCGTGCCCGCCGCGTAGCTGAATCCGAAGCTGAGGAATACATCGCTGGTTACGCAGTAATGAATGACTACACCACCCGCGACTACCAGTACCGCACCCTGCAATGGCATCAAGGCAAGTCCTTGGAGAAGTCTGCAGGCTTTGGCCCTTGGATGACTACCAAGGACTCCTTCGAATTTGGCGGTGAGTTGGCTACCTACCTCGAAGACGAAAAAGTTCAGTCTACCCCGACCGATGATCTAGTCTTCACCCCAGCCAAGCTGATCGAGTACATTTCTCATATTTACCCACTGGATGCCGGCGACGTGATCATTACGGGTACTCCGGGAGGCGTGGGCCACGCACGCGACCCCAAGAAGTACATCCAGGATGGCAACGTCACCCGCGTGACCATTGAGGGCCTAGGCGAAGTAGCCAACAAGACTGTATTCGAGTAAACCGATGGTTAACTTCCACAATCTACCGATAAGTGAAAGGCTTACCCTCACACGCCGGGGCACCGCCTTCTACTCTGGCCAGCTAGCTTTAATCGGCAACCACGAGTTCGGCGATCCCACTCTCTTAGAGGACTGGGACGTAGCACACCTAGCCGCGCACGTCGCCTACAACGCTAACGCGTTGTGCAACCTCATGCACTGGGCTAGCACTGGTGAGGAAACCCCCATGTACTCCTCTCCGGAGGCACGAAATCGGGAAATTGAGTTTGGTTCTACCCTTATCCCAGATGCAATTCGCAACTTGCACGACCACACACTCGTGCGCCTCGATGTAGCATGGCGCGATGCCGACGATGCAGCATGGTCAAGCGAGGTTCGTACCGCTCAGGGACGAACTGTACAGGCTTCTGAGACACTGTGGATGCGCACCCGTGAAGTCTGGCTTCATGCTATCGATTTGAATAAGACTGGCAATTTCTCTGATGTCCCACGAGTAATATTAGAGACGCTGGTTCCAGAAATCGTACAAAAGTGGCGCAGCAACGGTGATGGAGCAGGACTAGTCTTGATCGACTCCGATTCCGGCAATAGCTACGAAGCTAGCGAGACCGCATCGATTGAGATTCACGGAACCCTAGCCGGCTTAGCTCGGTGGGCCTCAGGACGCGGTGACGCCGGCGTAGAATCGCCGCAGGGCAAGGTGCCTTCACCTCCGCGTTGGCTTTAGTTCAACGCAATTCTAGGTAGCTTAAGCCCAAAAGGCTCCGAGCTTGCCTCCTTGATGCCCCGTTTCTTTTAGCCATCTGTGGCGACGCTTCAAGAAATGGGGCACTTTTGCATGGTGGACTTCGTGTAGCGAGACTGTCTTAGGAAATCAGATTTACGCCTAGGAGTCTTCTGCAATCCCTAACTACGAATTTGAA
Organism: Corynebacterium endometrii; assembly: GCF_004795735.1. Taxonomy (NCBI): domain Bacteria; kingdom Bacillati; phylum Actinomycetota; class Actinomycetes; order Mycobacteriales; family Corynebacteriaceae; genus Corynebacterium; species Corynebacterium endometrii. The sequence continues at coordinate 742,777 of NZ_CP039247.1, read as the reverse complement.
CTCCCTGTTAGGCGCTCCAGAATCGACTAGCTTACGTAGTTCACTCTTTTACACAGCGCGAAATGCTCCGTCGCTCCAGTCGAGGTAATAGACCCGCCACTGAGAGCCCGCGGCCTAGGGCCCACGGACCGTTAGTGAGTGATCACCAGGATGAGCGTCAGCAGCCCCATGATGATGCTGGAGGCCGTCATCATAACCACCGCCAGGGTGTTGGGCTGGACCTTTTCCTTGATGATCCCGTGGACCCCTAACGAATAACGCCGCCGCGAGGTAACCACGATAAGCGCGGCGGAAATCATATAGCCGCAGATGATAAGGAGCATCCACGGGCCAAACTCGCGCGCCCAGCGCAGGAAGACGCTGGAGACCACGGCTAGCGAAATCGCGGTGCGAGTCCAGGCGAGCGCGGTGCGCTCGGGCTGCACGCCCACGTCCTCATGCCAAGGCACATCCAGAGGCCGCCTCCGTGCGGCGTAGGAGTATGGGATCTTTGCCATCTAAAAGCCCAAGAAAATGATGATGGCGGTGACTCCGGCCCCCAGAGCGGCCGCGGAGAGGAAGGGCACGATCGCCGGGGCCGGCAGCGGCTGGCTGCGGCGCATGGCGCGCTCCACCCGCAGCCAACGCACGGCGGCGCCACCGGCGATGAAGACGCCCACCACGAGCACCACAATGGCAAGGGCGGTTCGCAGCACCTCGGAGAGCCCGTTAATCGGGAAGGCCTCCAGGGCCACGCCGGCGGCGAGAAACGCCAGAGAGGTGCGGGTCCAAGCCAGGAAGGTGCGCTCATTAGCGAGGGTAAAACGCGGATCGGGCTCGGAACCGTCCGGGAAGAATGCCCGCGTCAGCGCGGAGCGGCCATCGTCCGTCTCGGAATCGCCCACAGCGGCGTTCTGGGAGGTGGGAGGCGTACTACTCATAAGCCCAGAGTTTAACCCGCTCGCTACCACGTGTCACCATGGTTAAAACTGTCTAGAAACAAACTAAAATCTTAGATCCGCCCTGTCGCGCGCGGTCTCATTGACCTTACTCCAACGGGCGCCTGACCCACTGGTATTCGCTCGGGTCAACCAATCGGGTGTGGGGCGAGCCTAGGGTGATAGTCCGCACAGCCTCGGCCAGATTGTCGAGCACCGGCGCAGGTTCCATGAAATCGGGGATCATGATGCTCAGCGCGTTATCCAGTTCGAGGTCCTCGATGGCTATGACTGATAGCGGCTGCCCTTCAGCATTGCGCAAGTCCGGGCCTATTGAATACAGCAAACCCACGGCCTGCCCCGCGGCCACGGCGGACTTGATGTTTTCCACGCTGCGGTACGCCGCCCTAACCGTATGCCCCACCCCTCGGGAATCCAGCAGGCGCTTGATGATGGTGTAGGCGGGCTCAAGCCTGAGCAACACCAATTTTTCGTCGGCAAGATCCGCGAGGCGGATTCGGCTGCGTTGGGCAAGCGGATGCCCCGGCGGAACAATGAGGCCCGGGGTCACGTGCATGATTGGAAGCGCCTTGAGGCCGGGGGCGAGCTGATTTAGAAAGCCCACCACGACGTCCAGTTCGCCTTGGTTCATCAGTTCGGCAAGCTCGTCCAGGGAGCCATCCTTGAACTCCACCGGGACGGGCGGCGTCAATTCAGCGAAATAGCGGGCCACCGCGGGCAACACGAGGGCGGACGAGGCCCCAAAGATGCCCAAACGTAGCGTCGTGGGCCGTTGGGCATGGAACCCGGCGAGGGCCGGCAGCGTGGTCACCCGCCGAAGAATGTCGCGCGCCTGAACCAGCGCGGCCCGCCCCTCGTCCGTAAGCTGCACCCCCTTTGAGCGCTCGCGCACCAGAAGGGGTACGGAAAACTGCGTTCTAATTCCGTTAGCGCCGCTCCTACCGCGACCGCAGAGACATGGACAACCTCGGCGGCCGCGGCAATAGACCCGTGCTCTGCTACCGCTACGAAATATTCGAGCTGGCGCAGCGTGATGTTGTTACCCATATCTAAACCCCAGGTTTGTTGGAAGCACAATATTAACACGTTTTCCTTGCTCTTCAGACAAATTATTATATATCTATTAATCAGTAGATAAATGTGAAAGGGCAGGTGAAACATGGAGTCTTCTATCATCACGCTGGGCACGGCAGGCGGCCCACGCGTGTGGACCCCCGCGGATGGGGCGGAGCCGCGCTGCGGAATCGCCACCGCGGTGGTGGTCGGTGACCGCTGGTACTTGGTCGATTGCGGCCAATCGGTCTACCGCCAGATCATGAAGGCCGGGCTCAACATCAACAACCTCGGCGGCATCTTCATCACTCACCTGCATTCTGATCACACGATTGACCTGGTCAACGTCTTGGCCCTCTCCTTCCCCAATTTCACCCGCCCGCTTCCGCAGGTGCCGGTCTACGGTCCGGGCAATCGCGGGGCGCTGCCACCGGTTTCCCCGCGCGCCACCGAGAACGTGGAACCGGTATTCGCGGATGACCCCACCCCGGGTATGAAGCAAATCGTTGATTACACGCTGCGCTCGCATGCCACGGACATCAACGACCGAGTGCTCGATAATCTGCGGCCCAACCCGCTGGAAATCTGGCGCGGCGTGGACATTGAGCTACCGGAGGATTGCGGCTTCGACGCAAATGACAATCCGCACCCGGACATGGCCCCCTTCGTGATCCACGAGGATGACTGGGTTACCGTCACCGCCACGCTGGTGGTTCACCCGCCCATTGCCCCGTCCTTCGCCTTCCGGTTTGATACTCGCGATGGCAAGTCCGTGGTGATCTCCGGCGATACCCGCCACAGCGAGAACCTCACTCGTCTTTCCGAGGGCTCGGACGTGCTCCTGCACGAGGCTATTGACGTGGATTGGATTTACCGGTTCAACGATGTCAACACCGAGATGGGCCGCGCAGCGATCGACCACCATAAAAAATCACACACGCTGCCAGAGGATGCGGGGCGCGTTGCCGCAGACGCCTCCGTGGGCACCCTCGCCCTCCACCACCTGGTTCCGGGTACCTCGCCGAACCAAGTGTGGGAGCGTGCCACCTCTACGTATAGCGGAAAACTCCTTATTCCCAATGACATGGACATCATCCCGCTCTAGACGTGATGTCCGCGTAAGCACAAAGGTAAACACTCATGACAAGGAAGAAAGTACTAGCTGGGCTCATGTGCCTGGTCGCGGCAGGCGGTTTGAGCGCCTGCGCACAGGAAGATGGCGAATACCCCTCCCGCAAGGTAGAGCTACTAGTTGCATACGGCGCCGGCAGTGGCAATGACGTGGTCGCCCGCGCCTTCGCCGAAAGCTTCGAGCAAATCACCGGCGCCAACGTCCTGGTAGTCAACCGCCCGGGCGCCGGCGGAATCGTGGGCTCTACCGAAGCCATGCTCAAAGAGGCGGACGGCTACAACCTTTATTTCGCCCCGGTAGCGGCCTTCACCTCCGCCCAGCTGCTGCAGGATGTGGAATTCTCACCGCAGGACTTCGAAACGGTAGTGGGCCTGAGCCAAACCCCCTTCGCCATTTCCGTCAAGGCTGACTCCCCGATTACCGATTTGACGCAGCTCGATGCCCTAGGCGGCTCGGCGTCCTACGCCACCCTGGGAGTGGGCCATGCCAGCCAGGCTCTACTGGGAATGATCCTCAAGCAGCAGGGCGTGACCGGCCGCGCGGTTCCTTTCGACGGCTCGGGCAACGTCATTCAGTCCACAGTGTCGGGGGAAACGGACTTCGCGGTTACGGACGTTTCCACCGCCATGTCCCGCGCCAAGGGCGGCGAGACCCGGATTCTGGCCGTGACCGGTGAAAAGCGCCTGGAGGCCCTCCCCGACGTTCCTACCGTTGAAGAACTGGGTCTTCCCGGCTCGGAGTACCTCGGTTCCCAAGCCCTAGCCGTGCCGGACGGCATGGATCCCCAGCGCCTGGAGGAACTGACGAAGGTCGCCGAACAGGCCATCAATTCGGAAAGCTACCAGGAGTTCCTCGAGGCCAATCATTACGAGCTTCCCCAAATTGAAGGCCCCGACTGGATGAACGTATACGTTCCTGAGGAACAGAACCGTCTTTCTGCCGACTATGCCGAGTTAGGAATTGAGAAACGATGAGCATTGAACGCACCCCTAAGCTGGGCTCAGATCCGCGTCTCACCCCCGCAGAAGACGTGCGGCAGACAACGGCCGGGGCGGCCGACGCAGGGGCTGACATCCAGGAGATGGAAGGCCTAGGCATCGACACGTCCGGCATGCGCGAGGGCAACACGCCGATGTTTCTCATAATCATGTTGGGTTTGGCCGCGGTGGCCGCCTTCTTGATTGCCTACTCATTCCGGCTGGGAACCGGCACGCTGGCGGCCCCAGGCTCGGGATTGTTGCTGCTGGCTGCCGGCATAATCATCGCCATCTGCCTGCCTTTTACCTGGTTGTTGAAGGAAAAGTTTGAGATCTTCAACCCGCACCGAGTCAGCCATTCCGGCGCCATGATGCTGGGCCTGGCCGCATTCGTGGTGCTGTATTGGGCAGGCGGATTCTTCGTGGCGGCGGTCATTGCCACCTTGATCATTTCTCGCTGGTCTTCCGAGGAGTCGTGGCGAAACGTGATCATTTTATCCATCGCGGTTCCGGCTGCGTGCTACCTCATCTTCGTCTTGGGCTTCCAGGTTTCTTTGAACCCGGCCCCGGGCTGGCTCTAGAAAGGACGGCCTTCGATTATGGATTCTATAATGAACCTCTTTAGTGGGTTCGAGGTGGCTTTTAGCCCGACGAACCTCCTGTTTGTCACCATCGGCGTAGTCGTCGGTACCGTCATCGGCCTGATTCCGGGCCTGGGCCCGGTTACCGCCATCGCTCTGCTGTTGCCGCTCACCTACGAGCTCGATGCGACTACCGCGATCATGATGCTGGCCGGTATTTACTACGGTTCCATGTATGGCGGGCGCATCCCCGCAATTTTGCTCCGCCTGCCCGGTGACGCCGCCGCGGTGGTAACGACATTCGATGGATACCCGCTTGCGAAGCAGGGCCGCGCCTCCGAGGCTCTGTCCCTCACCGGCTTCGGTTCGTTCATCGGTTCCACCATCGCCATTTTGACCTTGACCTTGATGGCGCCAACGATGGCGAACATCGCCGGTTCCATCACTTCCGCGGATATGTTCATCCTGGCCGCGCTCGGCTTGTTCATGATTGTGATGCTCGGATCGGGCTCCAAGGCCAAGGCCCTCATCATCGGCAGCCTGGGCATCGTCGTCTCGATGATCGGCATCGACCCAATCGACGGTAACGCCCGCCTGACGTTTGGATCCCTCGAGCTGCTCGGCGGCATCAACATCGTCGCCGTGGCCGTGGGCTTGTTCGGCATCGGCGAGCTCATCTACAACGCGGAGCACGGTTTCTACACCGGCACCAAGGACCTCCCCGTCAAGCCTAAGCTGCCGTCAAAGATGGACTGGGTATTCGCCCGCTTCGCCATCCTCCGCGCGGCCGTGGTTGGCACGATTATTGGCATGATTCCTGGCGGCGGCGGACCCGTGGCCTCCGTGGTCTCCTACGGCGTGGAGAAGAAGGTCTCCAAGCGCCCGGAAAAATTTGGTAAGGGCGCCATCGAGGGATTGGCGGCCACTGAGACGGCCGATAACGCCTCGTCGAACTCCGCCTTCATTCCGCTGCTAACCCTGGGTGTTCCGCCGAACCCCGTGCTGGCGCTGATCTTCGGCGCGCTTTTGCTGCAAAACATCACCCCGGGCCCCACGCTGATCAACGATCACCCGCAGCTATTCTGGGGCGTGATTGCCTCCATGTACATCGGCAATGTGCTCCTATTGGCGCTCAACCTGCCGCTCGTGGGCGTGTTCGTTCAGATGCTGCGCATCCGCGGCTCCATCATGGCGCCGATCATTATCATCGTGGCAATCTGCGGCGTATTTTCCGTCCGGAATTCCCTGTTCGATGTCATCACCGCGATTATCTTCGGCGTGATTGGCTACATCCTGCGTAAGGCGAACTTTGAGCTGGGCCCATTCATCCTGGGCTTCATCCTCGGCCCAATCCTTGAGGTGGAGTTCCGCCGCACGATGCTGGTATCCGAGGGCGACCTTGGCACTTTCCTGGAGCGCCCGCTGTTCCTGGCAATCGTCATGCTCATCGCTATCTCGCTGATCGCCCCGGCCGTCAATAAACTCCGCAAGCGCCAGGCCGAACTGCGTGAGAAGGCCCATGACCCTGACCACACCATGTACATCGGTTAAGGCGATGGCCTAGTGCCCCGCCCACCGAAGCAAGCGCCCTGCCTTCACCGCTTAGAAGGCGGGGCGTTATCTATGCATGGCGCGCGGGTTGATGGGAATTGCCCGGGGCCGCCCGATGGAAAGATTCCTCGGCTAAGCTGGGACCATGTCTATCGTAAAGATTAACGCCATTTCCGTCCCGGCGGGCGCTGGTGAGGAACTTGAGAAGCGCTTTGCCGCCCGCAAGAATGCAGTGGATTCCGCCCCTGGCTTTGAGGGGTTTGAACTCCTGCGCCCTGTCGCCGGCGATGACCGCTACTTCGTGGTAACCCGCTGGGCCGATGAAGAATCTTTCGCCGCGTGGCGCGATTCAGACCCGCACACCCGCAAGCCGGGCGAGTCCGGCGAGGAAGCCGTAGAGCGCAATCGCGCCTCCCACGGCGGAGCCCACACCGGCGGCAAGAAGCCCGTGGCCACAGGCGCGGATTTGTTGGAATTCGAGGTTGTACTTGAATCCAGGCCTTAACAGCTGCGGATTTTAGCCCTAGTGCCCGGGCGTTCCCTCAAGCAGCGCAACTATGTGGTCTAGGACCGGCTCAAGCACGGCGATTCCATCTTTGACGCCCCCGGTAGAGCCCGGCAGCGTCATGACGAACGTGCGCCCGGCGATCCCCGCTACCCCACCGCTGAGAATCGCGGTGGGGACTTTTTCTACTCCCCGGCGGAAAAACTCCGTCATGATGCCGGGCAATTCCTTATCGAGGTAGGGGCGCACGGCCGCTACCGTGTGATCATCGGAGGTTATTCCCGTTCCTCCCGTGGTGAGCACCACGCGCGGCGGGTCGCCGGCAAAAAGGGTTTGCATAGCGGAGGGCATATCGGAGTCGGCGACTATGAGGGGCTCCCCAACCTCAAAGCCCTGGTCGCGCAGCCAATCGACTAGCAGGGCGCCGGAGCGGTCCCGGTACTCGCCGCGCGCCGCGCGCGTGGACGCCACGACAACGAGAGCGCGTGCCACTATTTAACGCTCCAGTCACCGGATTTGCCGCCTGACTTTGACAGCACGCGAATGCCGCTAATGACCGCGTGTTTGTCTACGGCCTTGATCATGTCATAGACGGTCAGCGCCGCCGTGGACACGGCCGTAAGCGCCTCCATTTCCACGCCTGTTACCCCACGGGTCTTCACACTCGCCGTAATGACCACGCAGCCGTCACCCCGCTCGAAATCCACCGTGACCTTCCCCAGCGGCAACGGGTGACACAGCGGAATGATCTCCGGGGTTTTCTTAGCTCCCATGATTCCGGCGACGCGGGCCACGGGCAGGGCGTCGCCCTTGGGAAGCTGGGCATCGAAGAGCATGGAGAGGACCTCGGGCTGCATGTGCACCGTGCCGGTGGCCACGGCGGTACGGGAGGTCTCCGCCTTGGCGGTGACGTCAACCATATGGGCGGAACCATCCGCGCGAACGTGCGTGAGCGAATCAGACATGCGCAACCTTTCTCTCTCTTGTCCTCACCAGAGTATCTCCAGAGTATCTATATAGTTGCAGACATGGTTACCTACGCAATCATCCTGGCCGGCGGCCGCAGCTCGCGCGTCCACCGGTCCGCCCCCATCATGGTGCCTGACAAGCCTTTTCTCCAGCGTATGGACGGCGGCGAGCGCCTGATCGATGTGGCGCTTAGAGTCACCGCGGGCTGCGCCCGGCGCGTGGTAGTGGGCCCCGCGATGGATCTGCCGGCCGGGGTGAGGCGAGTGCGGGAGGCTCCCCCGCAAAGCGGGCCGGCATCGGCCATCGCCGCGGGGCTGGCCACGATTGGCGGCGGCCCTGAAGATTCCGTGCTGATCCTCGCCGCGGACATGCCCTCCCCGGAGGTTGCTGGCCTCCTCGAGGCCGAACTTCACGGGGACGGGCTCATCGCCGTCGCGGGCGGGTATCCCCAGCCGCTGCTATGCCGGCTACGCCTCGATGCCGCGCGCACCGCGTTCGACGGGGTACGCGGCGGATCCGTAAAACGCTGCCTTGACGGGCTCGACCTGCGCGAGATTGCCCTGGGTGACGATGCCGCTCGGGACGTGGACACGTGGGATGACGCGACGAACGCCGGCTTCGGGGTGGCCCCAGGGGCTGCGCGCTGGGTTGTTGCGCGCCAGCGGGTCTATGACGCCGGGCGGTCAATAGGGCTAAATCGTGCGGAGGAGCAGGTCCCCGCGGTTGGGCTCCGGCTCGCCCAACCTGCGTGCACTCCCATCCCCGTCCCCCATTACTCCTCTAGCGCCATGGACGGATTCGCCGTTGCCGGTCCCGGCCCGTGGCGCCTGCTAGAGCCCGCGGCCACAGGCGCACAGGGCCGCAATATTCACCGCAAATCCGGCCGGTTGCGCCCCGGGCAGGCTCTGCCGATCCTGACCGGTTCCGTCCTGCCCGATGGGACCGAGGCAATCGTCCGCGCCGAGCACGCCCGAATGGTAGGCGAGGGCGTGGAACTGCTCGATGGCCACGCCATAAGCCCCGGCGCGGATGTCCGCCACGCTGGCGAGGAGCTAGCCCAGGGAGACGTCATAATTGAGGCTGGCACGGTGCTGCACGCGCGCCACCTGCCGTTGCTCGCCGCGTGCGGTGTGGACAGCGTGGTGGCGGATAGGCCGCTGACGGTGGACTGCGCCTTTACCGGCAACGAGGTCATCACCTCCGGTATCCCCGGCCCGGGGGAGGTCCGTGATGCTTTCAGCTCCTCCTTCCCCACGCTGATTTCTGAAATGGGGGCGCGGGTCGGCCGCATGGACCGCCTGCCGGATTCGCCGGATGAGGTCAGGGAGTGGCTGGCATCCTCCACCGCGGACGTGGTGTTGGTCACCGGTGGTTCGGGACGTTCCGGCCAGGATTTCGCGCGGACGTGCATCACCGAACTCGCCGATGAAATCCTCGCCGATTCCATCCATTGCCAGCCCGGACACCCCACCTTGATAGCCAGCCGCGGTGTGCGGGGACGCTTACAGTTGGTTATCGGGGTGCCGGGCAACCCCCTGGCCGCCCACGTTGCTTTGCATTCTTTTGCCGCTCCCGCGTTTGCCGGCGCCCGCGGCCAAGGATTCCCGGCGGTACGCACCTGCACGCTTGACGGCGAGTTCCATGCGCTTCACCGCGACAGGGTCCGCCTCATCCCGGCCAGCCTCGGCGGCGGCAGGGCCACCCCCATGGCCAATACTAATTCCCACATGCTCAGCGGTTATGCCAACGCGGATTGCCTGCTAGTCATTGACCCCGCCGGTGCGAAGGCCGGTGATTTAGTCAACTATCTGCCGCTTCACCAGGGGTAGACCGCGACGCTTTCTCCGGCCTGGTAGTCGGCGGAGGCGGGAATTCGGATAAGGCACGTCGCCGCGGCCGACTGGGCGATCAGATGTGACCCCGCGCCCTCTAGGACGCGCGCCACCGCGCGCGCCTTGTCAAACTCAAGGACCCCGCGGTAAAAGCAATCGCGACCCTCAATCCCGCGGACCGGCGCTGCTAGTTCGGCGCGGATGGTGCCTGGCGCGTGGCCAAGGACCGGGGCCACGAACAGCCGGAAGCTTACGGCGGTGGAGACGGGATTGCCGGGCAGGCTTATCACCGGTGTCCCTTTGAAACTGCTCAAACCTTGTGGACCGCCGGGTTGCTGCGAGACATGGCCGAACCATCCACCGGTTGGCTCCAGCACCTGGCGGACCACCTCCCGCTTTCCGTGGCTGATTCCCCCGGATGTCACTACCGCGTCGGGGCTGTGTTTAGCCACCGCCTCTTCTAGGCGCGCGCGCAAGGTGCTGGGATCATCCGGAGTCGAAATGCGTGCCGTTACCTCTATTCGCGCATCGGCCGCCATGGACTCAATGAGCGGTCCGTTGGCGTCCGGGATCGAGGCCGCACCGGCACCGCCCACTTCATCGCCGCCGGTACAGACCACAATAGACGCCGGGCGCTCAACGGGCAGGACGTCTACGCCCAGCAACGCGCAGGCGGCAACCGTGCGCGCGTTAACCACGTGGCCTGCCTCGAACAGGACGGCGCCCTCGCGGATGTCGCTACCGCGCCGGCGTACAAACTGTCCCCGCTGGGTGGCCGGCACCATCACCGGGCCTTCCTCGATAAACTCCGGCGGCCGGCACCGCTCCACCGGCACCACTGCCCGCGTTCCGCGAGGCAGCTTGGCCCCGGTCATGATCGCTATGATCTGCTGCCCGATGCCCTCCGGGACCGCCGCGTCAGGGTCTGCCCCCGCGGCCACTGAGGGGCCCACGGTAAAGGAGCCGCCGGCCAGGTGCGCTTCACCCAGCGCGTACCCGTCCATTTGGGAGTTATCAAAGGCCGGCGAATCCCCCGGGCTCACCACGTCCCTGCTCAACGCCCTGCCCAGTGCCTCGACTGGGGATAGGCTCACTTGCGGGCGCCGCCCCACCAGGGCTTTAACGGCGTCCACGTGTTGTTCAGGAGTGCGCGATTGTCCCATGACGGTTAGTCCTTTCGTGACAGCCATATGGCTACGATAACGGCGATCACCAGGACGTACAGCCCCAGCAGCAGCACGGCGGCGCCTAGGGCCGCATCCATATCGTTGGCGCCCAGCCCCAGTGCGACCAGCAAGGGAATGGTTTGGGTCTTGCCGGCGATATTTCCGGCAAAGGTGAGCGTGGCGCCATATTCGCTCAGCGCACGGGCAAAGCTTAGTACCGCACCGGTGATGATGCCCGGCGCGGCGGCCGGAATGACCACGTAGCGCAGCGTTTGGCTTCTCGTGGCTCCATCCAGCGCGGCGGCCTCTTCCCATTCGCGGTCTACCGCGCGCAGCGCGGCCCCTACGGCCGCCACGAAGAATGGCAGGGACACAAACACCTGCACTATCACCACGGCGGCGGGGCTAAAGGCCACGGGAAGCCCTAGCGCGTCGAGGGCCCCTCCTACTACCCCGGTTCGCCCCCACAGCAGGGTGAGGGATAGGCCTGTGAGCACCGGGGAGAGCACCAACGGTATTAGAACCGCGAGATTGACTGCCCCCGCCAGGACGGGCCGGCGCAGGCCAACCTGGCGCAACCACAGGGCCACGGGCAGGCCGAAGAGCACGCATAGTCCGGTGCTTAACGCCGAGGTGCCGGCCGATAACCCTAGGGCCGCCCATGCCTCCTGTCCGAGCACGGTGCCCAATCCGCCCCACGGTACGGCCGCGACGAAAGCTATGAGCGGGCTGAGGATAAACGCCAGGGCGGCGGCTACGAGGCCCCCGGAGCCGGTAGGCGTGGAGTAGTTCTTTGCTCCCCTACTCACCGCCGCCCACCGTTTCGAATCCGTGCCGGTTGAATATCTCCTGCGCCTCGGGGCCGGTAAGCCAATGGTAGAAGGCCTGGGCCGCTTCGTTGTCAGCGCCCCGACTGGTAAGGGCCGCGGGGTAGACATTCGCCGCCACCCCGTCCAAGGGCAGGTAGGTAAGGCCCAGAGCCTTCGCGTTAGCCTCGTAGATAAAACCTGCATCGACCGCGCCGGTGGTGACCTTGGTGGCCACGTCCGTCACGCTGGATTCCATACTCGGTTCAAGGGCAAGTTCTTGGCCTGCCGCGGGGCCCTCGAGAAACTGGCGGGCTAGCCGGCCGCAGGGGACCTCGGGGGCGCACAGCGCCAAGCGGGCCGAGCCCACATCCCGCGGGTCCGTCAGGCCCGCCGGATTCCCTTGCGCCAGGGCGAGCACCAGGCGGCCGGTGGCCACGGGGCGGGCGTCGAGCCCCGATTCTTCGGCGCTTATCTCATCGGCCGTAATTAGCACGTCCGCGGGTGCACCGGCGGCAAGGTGGCGCACCAGCTCGGCGGAGCCCGCGTAACTCATGGTGATTTCAGTGCCGGGATTAGCAAGTTCAAAGGCCTCCTCGAGTTCTTCCCCCACACCGTTGAGGGACGAAGCCGCGAAAACCACCGCTTCCTGCTGGCCCGCGCCGCAGGATGAGACGAGGAAGGCCGCAGCGATGACAGCCGCTTTTCTCACGCAACCCTCCTTGTGGCCTACCCTGTAGTCTGGCTTGTAACTCTACGCCAACTCACCGTTTCTATCCCATTGTTCCATGTGAAGGAGGCTGGCATGGTCACGGAAGGCCCGTTGCAGGATTCCTTCGGCCGCATAGCTTCTGACCTGCGCATTTCCCTGGTGGACAAATGCAATCTCCGCTGCACCTACTGCATGCCGGAGGCCGGGATGGTCTGGCTGAAAAAGTCCAGCCTGCTCACCGCCGCGGAGGCCATCAGGCTTGCCGATATTGGAGTCAGCCGCCTAGGGATTACTGACATCCGGTTTACCGGCGGCGAGCCCCTGATACGTCGGGACCTAGAGGAGATCATCGCCGGGGTGCGCGCGTTGCATCCGGAGATCCCCGTGGCGATTACTACCAACGCCATAGGCCTCGAGGCGCGCGTGGAGGGGCTCAAGGCGGCCGGTCTTAGCCGGATAAATGTCAGCCTGGATACGGTCAACCGGGAGGATTTCGCCGCCGTGACGCGGCGAGACCGGCTCGGTGATGTCATTCGCGGGATTGAGGCGGCCAAGGATGCGGGCCTGGAACCGGTCAAGGTCAATGCCGTGATGATGCGCGGGATAAACGACGCTCACGCACCCGAGCTATTGGAATGGTGCTTAAGGCGCGGATTGCAGCTGCGGTTTATTGAGCAGATGCCGCTGGACGCGGACCACAATTGGGCCAAGGAGAACCTGGTAAGCGGCGCGGAACTCCGCGCGCGCCTGGGTGAGCGCTTCCTACTCACCGAGCATGCGGCGCCGCGCGGTTCCTCCCCCGCCCAGCTGTGGGACGTGCGCGGCGCTGATGGCGGTCCAATCCTGGGCCAAGTGGGCATCATCGCCTCCGTCACCGAGTCCTTCTGTGCGCAGTGCTCCCGCACCCGCATCACCGCGGAGGGCACCATCCGTTCCTGCCTGTTCTCCCACGAGGAGACCTCCCTGCTCGAGCTGCTGCGCGATGGCAGTTCCGACGAAGCCATAGCCCGCCGCTGGCGTGAGGCAATGTGGGCCAAGCCAAGGGCCTACGGTTCGAACAAAGTCACCTCCCTGGGCTCCCCGAGCTTTGTGCAGCCCGACCGGACCATGAGCGCCATTGGGGGTTAGGCGTTGATCACCATCATCACCGGGGATACCCACACCGGCAAAACCACGCTGGGCCAGCGCATGATGCGGGAGACCGGGGTGTCAGTAGTCTCCATGGACCACATCAAGATGGGGCTCATCCGGGCCGGCCTGGTAGGCGCCTCGCCCACCGATCCAGACGCCTCCATCACGGCGTGGCTATGGCCCGTCATCCGGGAAATGGCGCTGACCTGCCACGAAAATGGCCAGTCCGTCATCATAGAGGGCTGCTATGTGGACTTCGGCGACCTGCATGCCCTCCCACCGGGCACTCGCCTGGTGTGCCTCGTCATGACGGAGGGGTATATCCGGGAGCACATCGAGGCAATCCGGGACCATGCGCACTCCGCCGAGCGAAGGCCACATGATCTATGCCTCTGCGGGGATGAACTCATCGCGGGCAACGCCCGGTTTGGCGAGGCAATGGGCCGGGCGGGGCTTATTGCAACCGTCATCGACCGCGATTGGGAAGCCGACACACGCAATCTGGTGATCAACACCCTCTAGGCGGCGCGCGTGGATCGATGCGCGCGGCGCCGGGCCGTGTTAGAGTTACGCCTGTTAACCGCCGTGACTCAAGTGATTTGAGTTCATGATTGCGATCATGGAAACAGGAGCCCCTATGACCACATCACCCTCCGCGCTCAACCGCCGCGGCTTCCTCAAGGCCAGCGCGTTCGCCATTGCCGCCGGGGCAACCGGCCTGGCGGCGAACGCCAACGCGGCACACGCACACGCCCTAGGCCCAATCCTGGGCACGGTTATTGATTATTCGGCGGGCGTTCCCTCGGCGGCGTCGGTAAGAAACGCGGGGCACTTGGGCGCCGTGCGCTACGTCTCCCAGCGCCGCCCCGATGCCCAGTGGATGGCGGGCAAGCCGGTCACGCTCGGCGAGACCAAGTCCTTCGCCGCATCCGGCCTGGCCACCGCGTCCGTTTACCAGTACGGACGCGCCAACACCGCCGACTGGCTGCAGGGCGCTGCCGGTGCCGCGGTCCACGCGCCGCAGGCAATCGCCCTCCACAGGGCCGCGGGCGGGCCCACCGGACGCCCAATCTACATCGCCATCGATGACAACCCCTCCCGCGCCCAGTATGACAACCAGATCCGCCCGTACCTGCGCGCGTTCTCCGCGGCCCTCTCCGCCGCGGGCTACTCCACCGGCGTGTACGGCAATTACAACGTGATCGACTGGGCCATCGCCGATGGCATTGGAACCTACTTCTGGATGCATGACTGGGGCTCGGGCGGCAGGATCCACCCGCGCACCACCATCCACCAGCTGCCGCAAAGCCGCCAGCGGGTCATCGACGGCATTACCGTGGACATTAATAACGTCTACGCCCGCGACTGGGGCCAGTGGACCCCAGGCGGGGCGGCCACCCCGAGCACCACCCCGGCAGCTCCGGCTGCTCCAGCCGCTCCGAGCACCACCCCGGCCACCGCCGACCTGCTCAACCAGCTCAGCTCCCAGGTCGAGTCCCTGCCCGGCGTGCCCAATCTGCCGCGCGTAACCAACGGCGGAATAAGCTACGGCGGATCCTCCGTGAGCGCGGACCAGATTAACCAGATAGCTAATCTTGCTTCGAATCTCCGGAACGCCGTGAGGTAGTAGCGGCGGCGTCCCTATCCCCCTCAAGCGGCGGCAGCCCCCGCTGCGCGCGGCTCCTGTTGACGTGGTACAGGCTTGCCTCACGCAGCTTTTCGCCGGTGATTTGGGTCTTGACGAAGCTGGTCAGGTCATCGGCGCTGCCGTTGACCGCGGCGGCCACCACGAAGTTCTCACCGAACGAGACGGAGGAATGCAGGTCAAAGTCGTCCGACCAGCCGAACTTTGAGCCAATGACGTTTTGCAGCTTCGCCGTGCCGAAATTCTGCCGGTAGCCGTCCGCCGCAACGGAATCCGCCCGGCTCATGGCCACGAGGATGGGGTGCGTTGGGTTTTTCTCTTTGAGCTGAGCGATGAAGTTCACCACGTCATAGGTGGAGGTAACGGAATAGCCCCAGCGTTCATCGGAGCGCGTGGAATGTAATCCGTAGCGTTTCGCCACATCATCGATGGAGTCCGGGTACTTTTCGAATAAAGCCTCCGCGGAGGAATCGGAAGAATTGCTCACCATGGCCAGCGCCTCGAACTTCTCTTCCTCCGTGCCGTGTTCAATCACGTATTCCGCAATGTAGAGCTTGATGAGGCTCAACGCCGGCCGGGCGTAGCGCTCCGTGGCGGTACCGATGCGCATACCGTCCGAAAGGCGAAGGTAGCTCAGCTGGGAGGCCGTGGGATTGTCCACAAACTTCTTTAGTGCGGGATTGCTAGGGCTACCCGGCCCGGCCTTTAGGGGCTGCACCGCCGGCAGCGGCCGTGGGGCCTGGTCCTCCGGAGCGCTGACCCGACCCACATAAAACGAAAATCCCATCAGCGCAACGGCCGCTGCCACGATCGCGATAACGCGCCGGACCGGCTTGTGGGATGGGGTTTGGCTAGACACGAAGGATCATATTACTAACGCCGCCCCGCACTTTTATAAAAAGGCGAGGCGGCGCTGAATTATTCACGCTGAGAGCGGGATTTTAGTGGTCAACCGGGGCTTCGACTCCAACACCGGTCAGGGAACGAACTTCCATCTCGGCGGCCAGGTGCTCAAGGTTGTCCGGCTTGCCCACCAGGGTGCCAATCCAGCCGGCCAGGAAGGCCAAAGGAATGGAGACGATACCTGGGGAGGACAGCGGGAAGATAGCCCAGTCGGCGTTCGGGAACATAGCGGTTGCGGAACCGGAGACCGCTGGGGAGAAGAAGATGAGCAGCAGGGTTGCAACCACACCGGTGTAGATGGAGGCTACAGCGCCGGTGGTGTTGAACTTGCGCCAGTACAGGGAGTAAAGGATGGTTGGCAGGTTTGCGGACGCCGCCATGGCAAACGCCAGGGACACCAGGAATGCAACGTTTTGGGTCATGGCCAGGATGCCCAGGATGATGGACACGATGCCCAGGATGACCACGGTTATCTGGGAGACCTTCACCTGCTCGGCCTCGGTGGACTCACCGTTCCGGATGACCGCGTGGTACACATCGTGAGCGATGGATGCGGATGCGGTAATCGCCAGGCCTGCGACCACGGCGAGAACCGTAGCGAAGGCCACCGCGGAAATAACGGCCATGAAGACGGAGCCGCCCAATTCGAGGGCCAGCAGCGGCGCCGCGGAGTTTGCGCCACCCGGCGCCGCGAGGATGCGGTCAGGACCAACCAGGGCGGCCGCGCCGTAGCCCAGGATCAGGGTCAGCAGGTAGAAGGAACCGATGATGACAATCGCCCAGGTGACGGAGCGGCGCGCCTCGGTGGCGGTAGGAACCGTGTAGAAGCGCATCAGCACGTGCGGCAGGCCGCCCACGCCCAGAACCAGGGAAATACCCAGGGAGATGAAGTCAATCTTGGTGGTGGTGGTCGCGCCGTACTTCAGTCCGGGCTCCATGATGGCCTCGGCCGCGTAGCCCTCCTCCTTGATGTAGTCAGAGTTTGCGTGCATATCGATAGCGGACTGGAACAGGGTGCCAAAGCCGCCCTTGACCGCGAAGAATACCAGGACGCACATAACGACGATGCCGGTGCACAAAAGGACGGCCTTGATCATCTGCACGTAGGTAGTGCCCTTCATGCCGCCGATGAGGACGTAGATGATCATGATGATGCCCACTACGCCCACCACTACTGCCTGCCAGACAAAGTCATGGATGTTGAGCAGGACGGACACCAGGGAACCGGCGCCGGCCATCTGGGCGATGAGGTAGAACAGGGACACGAACAGGGTCGCGATGGCCGCGGCCACGCGGACCGGCTTCTGCTTGAGGCGGAAGGACAAGACGTCCGCCATGGTGAAGCGGCCGACGTTGCGCAGCGGCTCTGCCACCAGCATCAATGCAACCAACCAGGCCACGAAGAAGCCAACGGAGTAAAGGAAGCCGTCATAGCCCTGGAGCGCTACCGCGCCGACGATGCCCAGGAAGGAGGCCGCGGAGAGGTAGTCACCGGAAATCGCAAGGCCGTTCTGGCGGCCCGAGAAGGAGCCGCCGCCGGTGTAGAAGTCGGAGGCTTCTTTGGTGGTCTTGCCGGCGCGCAGCACCATCCACATGGTGATGACCAAGAAGGCGCCGAAGACCGCGATGTTAAGGATTGGGTTACCCGCCGCGGTTTCTTCTTGAGCGAGAATCACAGAATTCATGTTTTAGCCCTCCAATTCTTCACGGATTGCGGCCGCGCGCGGCTCGATATTCTTGTTTGCATACTTCACGTAAATCCACGTGATGAGGAACGTGGTAGCGAACTGGAGGAGGCCAAAGATGAGGGCCACATTCCAGGTATCGCCAACCTTGACGGCCATGAAATCCGGTGCGAACACCGCCGCCACCACGTAGACCACGTACCAGACGAAGAAAGCCACGGTCATGGGGAAGGCGAATTTGCGATACGAGCCGCGCAGTTCGCCGAACTGTTGGCTATCGCGCATCGCGATGAAATCCTCGGCCGCAGGCTCACGCTTATGCGATGGGGTCGCTGGCGTTGCAGACATCGGTATCTCCTTTACTGTGCTTGGTTTGGGCTAGATTCTCGAGCACTTGCGTCACACTCCACTTAGACAGTGCAGTCCGTCACAATTTTTGCTACCAGTTAAGTTACCTTCCTCACATTGCAACGTTGTAAACAACCATTACAACATTCACATTAACAAGATGTAACTACCCCCTTTACGCCAATTTTCGTCGCGTTTTGTCCCCTTGCGAAGTACCCCCGACTTGCATACATAAAAATTTTGCGAATTTAGCGAACTAGAAAGTTGCAAGAATCACACCCCTTCGCCGCCTTAACAAGGCCATGCGCTTCACCGGGCCCCCGAAATGCGCCGCAAGCCCCAAGGCAAGCAAGAGCCGCCCCCTACCCTTACGGGTTAAGGAAGCGGCTAAATCAATCTAGGTTATGCACCCTCAGTGCTTTATCCCGCGGTATGCGGATACTGACGGAAGGTGCGCCTAATCCTCTGGCCACTGGCGCGGATCGTTAAACATGCGGCCAAAGCCCTCCCGCCCCTCGAGGCCGGCGATGGCATCCATCTGTGCGCTGGAGAGCGTGACGCCCGCCGCCCCAAGGTTCTCCTCCAGGCGTGACGGCGTGGCGGTCTTTGGAATCACGGAAATTCCAAGCTGCATGAGGTAAGCCAGGGCCACCTGCCCCTCGGTGGCGCCCAATTCGCCCGCCACCTGCTTGAGCTCAGGGTTATCCAGCACGGCACCGCGGGCGATAGGCGCCCAGGCTTCGGTCACCACGCCCAGTTCTTCATGCACCTTTCGCAGCTCTGGCTGCGTGAAACCCGGATGCAGCTCAACCTGGTTGGAGACCGGAACCACACCGGTCTTAGAAGCCAAATCACGCAAGGTCTCTTCATAGAAGTTCGCTACGCCGATGGAGGCGATCTGCCCCATCCCCTGCATCCGGGCTATTTCATCGAAGGTCTCCGCATACAGCCCCTTCGCCGGGCACGGCCAGTGCACCAGGTATAGATCCACGTAGTCAAGACCCAGGTTTGTCAGGGACTTATGGAACGCCGGGGCCACGTTGTCCCGGCCCTGGTCATCATTCCACAACTTGGTAGTGACAAAGATTTCATCACGGCTCACGTCACCGGCCGCGACGGCGTCATTAATGGCCTTTCCCACGATGTCCTCATTGGCATACATTGACGCGGTATCAAATTTGCGATAGCCCAGCTCGATGGCCTGGCGGACGATTTTCTCCCCCTCGGCCCCACGGAGCTTATACGTGCCAAGGCCCAACAACGGCATTTCTCGGTCGTCATTAAGCGTTACGGTCGGGACATTGATTTGTGATAGGTCAGCCATAGGCTCCATTGTGCCCGTTTCGGCCCCCGCGCGCAGAAAAACTAAAGCCTCCCCCGCCACATCCTTGATGGATGCCGCGAAGGAGGCTAGGGTGGCGCGCGCTATGGACCCCGGAATGAATTAGGCGCGCAGCAGGTCAATGACGAAGACCAGGGTACGGCCGGACAGCGGGTGGCCGCCGCCTGCGGGGCCGTAAGCGGCCTCTGGAGGGATGATCAGCTCGCGGCGGCCGCCAACCTTCATGCCGGGGATGCCCTCCTGCCAACCGGCGATAAGGCCGGAGAGTGGAAACTCGATGGAATCGCCACGGTCCCAGGAGGAATCAAATTCTTCGTTGGTCTCGTAGTCAGCGCCTACGTAGTGAACCTCCACTACGCCACCCGGCTGTGCCTCGGCGCCGTCACCAACAACGATGTCCTCGATAGTTACGTCTACAGGAGCTGGCCCGGACTTTGGCTCAATGATTGGCTTTTCCATGGGAACCCTCTTTCTAGAGTTTCTCGATTTACATCTCGTGTTTCCACAAAGTTTATAAAGAGGTATGCAAACGGCTCAGGGCCGAACCTCCGTCTTGTGATTCTACCTGGGTATTCTCACAAGGCGAAGTTCGGCCCTGCAAAAAGATTCATTTTTCCTGAATCTTAAGGCATAAATTACCGTGAAATTAACGCTCCGAGCGAGGGGTTACCTTGCGCAGGGTCTCGCCGGTGTAGATCTGGCGAGGGCGGTTGATCTTGGTGTTGATCTCAAGCTGCTCGCGGTACTGAGCGATCCAGCCCGGGAGGCGACCAATGGCGAACAGCACGGTGAAGAAGTCCGTTGGGAAGCCCATCGCGCGGTAGATCAGGCCCGTGTAGAAGTCCACGTTCGGGTACAGCTTGCGGGACACGAAGTACTCGTCTTCCAGAGCGATCTTCTCGAGGTCCATGGCCAGATCCAGCATTGGGTCGCCGCCGAGGTGCTCGAGGATCTCGTGTGCAGTCTCCTTGACGATGGCCGCGCGTGGATCGTAGTTCTTGTACACGCGGTGGCCGAAGCCCATCAGGCGGACGCCCTTTTCCTTGTTCTTCACGCGGTTCATGAAGTCAGTAGCGTCACCGCCGTTGTTTGCCTGGATGTCATCCAGCATCTCGAGAACCGCCTGGTTAGCGCCGCCGTGCAGCGGGCCGGACAGGGCGTTGATGCCGCCAGCGATGGAGACGAACAGGTTGGCCTGTGCGGAACCAATCATGCGGACGGTGGAGGTGGAGCAGTTCTGCTCGTGGTCAGCGTGCAGGATAAGCAGCTTGTCCAGAGCCTTGGTGACAACCGGATCTACCTCGTACTCCTCGGTTGGGTAACCGAACATCATGCGCAGGAAGTTCTCACGCGCATTCAGCTTGTTGTCTGGGTACATGTAGGGCTTGCCCTGGGACGCGCGGTAAGCGTATGCGGCGAGCATTGGAACCTTCGCCAGCAGGCGAACGGTTGCCTTGTCCAGCTGAGCCTCGTCCAGTGGGTTGAGCTCATCCTGGTAGTAGGTGGACAAAATGTTAACGGAGGAAGCCAGTACCGCCATTGGGTGCGCGTTGCGCGGGAAGATGGAGAACTGCGCCTTGAAATCCTCATCCAGCAACGTGTGGTGACGGATCTCATCGTTGAACTTGGTGAGCTGCTCCTGGGTTGGCAGTTCGCCCTTAATCAGCAGGTAGGAAACCTCATTGAAGGTCGCGTTTTCCGCCAGGTCTGCGATGTCGTAGCCGCGGTGACGGAGGATGCCCTCTTCACCATTGATGAAGGTGATCTTTGACTCGGTGGAGCCGGTGGCGGCGTAGCCCGGGTCGAAGGTAACTAGGCCAGTCTCGTTGCGGAGTTTGCCAATATCGAAGCCGGAATCACCTTCGGTGGACTCCTTGATGTTCATTTCATATTCGCCACCAGGGTATTGGAGGACAACCTTGTTGTCTTCAGAAGCCACGTGCAATTCCTTTCTTATTAAAACAACTTTCGAACACTAACGGCAGCAATCGTAGTCTGAGATTGGTACGCATGCCTATTAGCGCCCTGTTTAATTGGATTTTTATGGGTCTAGAGTACCAGACCGCACACCGCCGACCACTTTACCAATAACTTGTGATATCGCCTACAAATCGACGCAAACGTTACTTTTAGGCAGAGCGGAACCGTCGCATGTTTTGCGGCGTTGGGCGCGTACACCCGTTTTAGGTGATTTTGACATTAACCCCTCTCAGGCCGGGGCCAGTAAGTACACTTCCCCCATGACTAACGAACAGCTTCAGCTCCCCCCAGAGCTCATCCCAGCAGACGGCCGCTTCGGCTGCGGCCCGTCCAAGGTACGCCCCTCCCAGATTGATGCAATTGTCAACGGCGCGACCTCTATCATTGGTACTTCTCACCGCCAGGCGGCGGTCAAGGACGTTGTAGGTTCCATCCGTGAGGGATTGAGCTGCCTGTACGGCCTGCCTGAGGGCTACGAAATTGTCCTCTCCCTCGGGGGCGCCACCGCGTTCTGGGACGCCGCAACCTTCGGCCTGATAGAAAGCCGGTCCGCTCACCTTACATATGGGGAGTTTTCCTCGAAGTTTGCCAAGGCAGCCAGTGCGGCACCGTGGCTTGAAGACCCGCTCATCACCGAGGCGCCGGCCGGCGATGCCCCCGATCCGCGCGAGGCAGAAGCCGAGGGCGCGGATGTTATTGCATGGGCGCACAATGAAACGTCCACCGGCGCTATGGTGCCGGTGCTCCGCCCCAACCCAGATAATAAGGAGCAGCTCGTAGTCATAGACGCCACCTCCGGCGCGGGCGGGCTCCCCGTCAACATGGCGGACGCCGACGTCTATTATTTCTCCCCACAGAAGTGCTTCGCCTCGGATGGCGGCCTGTGGCTTGCAGCCATGTCCCCCGCCGCCATTGAGCGCATCGAGAAGATTAAGGCTTCCGGCCGCTTCATTCCAGCATTCCTGGACCTTAAGACCGCGGTCGATAACTCCCGCAAGAACCAGACGTACAACACCCCGGCCGTGGGCACCCTGCTCATGCTTGAGGACCAGATTCGCTGGATGAACGAGAATGGCGGCCTTGATGGCATGGTGGCCCGCACCACAGAGTCTTCCTCCGCGTTGTATGACTGGGCCGAGGGCCGGGCCGGGGCAACGCCCTTCGTCGCGGACCCGGCCAAGCGCTCCCTGGTCGTGGGCACCATTGACTTCGAGGATTCCATTGACGCGGCCAAACTTGCGAAGATCCTGCGCGCGCACGGCATCGTGGACGTGGAACCCTACCGAAAGCTGGGCCGGAACCAGCTACGCATCGGCATGTTCCCCGCGATTGACCCGTCTGACATCGTGAAATTAACTAAGGCAATCGATTTTATCGTTGACGCTGGTGCGGCCAACGCGTAAATCACAACAGCCACAGGGGTTTCAACCCCGCCAACATGCGCCTGACCCATCGAAGGGGAGGGCGCATTGTGCGTTAAGGTGGGACTAGTCACATGCCCCTAATAAAGGAGTGCCCATGCGCGAGTTGTTCCTCGCTCGTCACGAGTCCACTGAGACTTCTTTAGTTTTCCGTGCCGATAATGCAGATACGGGCGAAGAGTTCTTCTTCGCCGTCACCGATGATCTCAAAGAGCTCCTCGTTCCAGGCAATGGTGAAGCGGGCGCGGGCAACCCTTCTGAGACCAATGAGGGCGGTACCACGGAAGAAACTCAGCGGACCACCGAGCCCACGGGTGCGGCGGCTGAGGGCTCGGCGGGCCCCACGGGCCTGCGCGTTGCGGGCTCACAGCCCGCTGCGGATTCTGAGCCGCGGCGCTCTGAACATCTCACCATGAGCCCCGCCGAGGTCCAGCACCGCATCCGCGCAGGCGCAACCGCGGCGGAATTGGCGGAAGAAATGGGAGTTGTGGAATCCCGCGTGGAGTCCTTCGCCCATCCGGTCATGCTGGAGCGCGAGCGCATCTCCGAGCTGGCAAAGCAGGCGCACCCGGTGCGTGAGGATGGCCCCGCCAAGCTGACCCTATGGGAGATTCTCGCCACCGCTTTTGCCGCCCGCGGGCATTCCTTGAGCGAGGCAACCTGGGACGCCGTGCGTGAAAAGGGCGAGCCCTGGGTGGTCAAGGTGACGTGGCGGGCTGGCTTGTCCGAGAATGAGGCAGTGTGGACCTTCAAGCAGTCCATGACCTCCCCGGCAACCGTGGTGGCACGCAACTCCGTGGCCGCAGACCTGACCGATCCGGATTTCGTTCAGCCGGTTCGCTCCCTGACCTCCGTGGGCCGCGGTTCCCGCTACGACAAGGCCATCGATGGCCATGACTCGTACTACGACGAGTTCGAGGACGCCCCTCACGATGCCGCTGATGCGGAGTACACGGCGGGCTTTGCCACAGAGGACAAGGATTTCGCCGATAACTCGGCGCAGTCCCCTACTGAAATCACCCGCGATGACATCCCAACCGTTGAGTCCCGCCGCGCCGCCCGCCGCAAGGACGGCAAGGGCCGTGGCGGGCAGCGCGGAGAGTCGAAGGAGGCCGGGGCGCCTGAGGATTCGGCAGCAGGTGAGGACTTCCTGCAGAATCCCGACCCACAACCAAAGCCAAAGAATCGCCGCCGCAAGGCAGTCACCCCGCACTGGGAAGACGTTCTTCTGGGCGTGCGTGCTAACACCAAGCGCCCACGCGATTAACCCTAACCCTTATTCGCTATCTAATTTCACAAACTCATAAGGAGCGCCCCAGTGAATGTGTCCCGCGCAGTTGTCACCCTGTGGTACATCAACGCTGCTGACCCCGCTGCTGTGTTGAAAGCGGAGCCCAAGGCTGATCGCGGGTTTGGCCGCAAGTACTTGGCCCAGCTCAATCCGGCGTTCCCGGTGACCCCAATCGGCCAGTTTCCGCTGAACCGTTCCGCCCAGGCCGACGTGGGCGAGTTTTACATCGGCGGCTACCCCGGCGTGACCGTGGTTCAGACCGTCATCATGGATGATGGCCTCTGCCTATCCAAGCTGTCCCCTCTCCTGTTGTTTGCGGTCCCGGCGAGGGACGTGTTTGTCTTCGCATCAAATGAGAATGAGGACTACGCGGGCTTTGCCCATTGGCATCGCAGCACGCTGAAGCGCTCCTTCTGCGGCACCCGCTACGAAATCTTCGAGGATGAAGGCCTCCCTGAGCCCTTCGAGGGGCCCTATTGGGCGGGTGAGAAATCCACCACCGAGGGAGGGATCGCGCTGCCATTTCAGCCGCAGGATCTCATGGAGTCCGCCCAGCGCCACTGGCTGGGAGTCGAGGTTGGCGAGGACGGCCCGGACCTCCAGGTAGTGGGCTACGCCGTAGACGGACGCCCCGAGCCAAAGGTGGACGAGCCAAAGCCTAGCCCTAAGACCGTAACCGAGGTAGCCAGCGCCTCCGCTTCCAAGCTTGGCTTGGGCTCCGCCCATTCGGATTATGACGATTATGAATCGCACGTGGATGCCCCAGAGCCGGCCACCGGTGATGAATTCGCCCGCCTTAAGGCCGCCTCGACGGATGCGGCCCGCCGCGTGGGCCGCGAGGGCAAGGTCCTGTTAAAGAAGCTCGGCCGCGGGCTGACCCACGCGTCTGAATCACTCGCCGAAAGGCTTCACAACCGCAACAAGTAGCGTGCGGGCGCGCAGTCTTAACCGCGCAAGGAACGTTGACGTTCGTAGAAGGCAATCGCGGCGGACGTCGCCACGTTGAGGGAGTCAGTTCCGGGCGCCATCGGGATGCGGGCGCGCACGTGCGTTGCCCTCATTGCGTGTTCGGTAAGCCCCGGTCCTTCGGCGCCGACAAGCAACGCGACCTTTTCCGCCCCGTCCATGGCGTCCGCCAGATGGACCGCATCCTCATGAGGGGTCAGGGAGACCAAGCGGAACCCTTTTTGGGCGAGCTGCTGCAGTCCGCGCTGCCACGTGGTGAACCCGCCATCGAAGCGGGCGAAAGGCAGGCGCAGCACATGCCCCATGGACACTCGCACGCTCCTGCGGTAGAGCGGGTCAGCAGCACCGGATCCCAAAAGCACCGCGTCTACGTCCATCCCCGCGGCGTTGCGGAATATGGAGCCGATGTTCTCGTGATCGCCAACGCCCTCCATGATCACCACCGTCTTGGAGGAGGCGATGACGTCTTCCAGGTCCAGCGGCTCCGCCCTGTCCGCCGCCGCCACGAGCCCGCGGTGCATATCGAAGCCGGCCACGGCCTTGAGCGTCTCGCGGGTCACCTCGTAAACCGGGCATCCCGGCGCGCCGTACTCTTCGATGTACGCATCCAGTTTCGGGGCAAAACCCACCAGGCAGCGGAGCGGAAACCGGGATTGCGCCAGGCGGGAGACCACCAAGGGCCCTTCGGCTATGACAAGACCCTCGCCTGAGGAATCGGACCTGTTCAGGTCGCGAACGTCATCTAGGCGAGGGTCTTCAGGGTTGTCAATCACGATGCGCGTCATGCGCTCAAGATTACCGGGCTAGCTCACCAGGGCCAGAATTGGGTCCATGGCGAAGTAGACCACGAACAGGGCCGCGATCAGCCACATCAGCCAGTGCACCTGCTTCGCCTTGCCGGCAAAGGTGGTCATCAACGCGTAGGCGATGAAACCCACGCCAATGCCGTGCGCGATGGAATACGTAAACGGCATAACCACGATGGTCAAAAATGCGGGGATCGCGATGTGGAGCTCGTTCCAATCGATCTGGGTGATCTGCGTGGCCATGAGCACGCCCACGATGACTAGGACGGGCGCCGCGGCCTCGATTGGCACCACCTCGTAGAGCGGGGTCAAAAACATTGCGAGCAGGAAGAGCACGCCGGTGACGATGTTCGCCAGGCCGGTGCGCGCGCCATCCGCGATGCCCGCGGAAGAGTCGACGTAGACGGTGTTGGAAGAGACGGAACCCGCGCCGCCGGCAACCGCACCTATACCCTCAACAATCAGGGCCTTCTTCATGTCCGGCAGGTTGCCCTCCTCATCGGCCAGGTTGGCCTGCTTGCCCAGGGCGGTCATGGTGCCCATCGCGTCGAAGAAATTGGTCAGGACCAATGCGAACACCAGCAGGGAGGTAGCCAGCACGCCCCCGCGCACGAATGCGCCCGCTAGATCCACGGCGCCCACGATGGACAGGTCAGGCATACCCCCAAGGGATTCTGGCAGCTGCGGCACGGCCAGGTTCCATCCCTTTGGATTGTCGGCGGAAGAACCCGCGCCCACGATTGACTCGGTGATAACGGCCAGGATGGTGGTGATCACAATGCCTAGGAACAGGCCGCCGGGAATGTTGCGGATCACCATGAAACCGCAGATGATGAGGCCAACCACGAAGATGGCGGTGGGCCACGCGCTGATGTGGCCGTTATCGCCCAGGGAAACGGGGACGGTGGTACCCGCCGCGTCAGGAATTCGCTTGACAAAGCCCGCGTCCACAAACCCAATCATGGCGATGAACAGGCCGATGCCCACGCCCATTGCGGACTTCATGGAGGCCGGGATGGCCTTGAAGACCGCGGAGCGGAAGCCGGAGACGGCCAGCAGCACGATGACTATGCCGTCAATGACCACGAGCCCCATAGCCTCTGGCCAGGTCAACCCCTCCCCCATTACCAGGGTGACCGCGACGAAGGTATTCATTCCCAGGCCCGCTGCGATGGCGAACGGGTAGTTGGTGATTGCGCCGAACAGGATGGTCATCACGCCGGCGACCAGGGCGGTTGCGGCGGCCACCTGTGGAATGCCTAGGACGTCACCGTTCGAGTCCTCGACCGTGCCCAGAATGAGTGGGTTGAGGAGAAGGATGTAGGCCATTGCGAAGAAGGAAACAATGCCCGCGCGGACCTCGGTGCCTACTGAGGTGCCGCGTTCTTTTAGTTTGAAATATCGGTCGAGAACATCGGTCATAGATGTAGCCCCTTTACCTAGTGCCAGGAGGATTAAATTACCGATTCATCTTCGCAGGCCGCCGCCCCGAATAGGAAGAGACTCCTACCCCCGCAATGGGGCTAGTATATCGGCCGCTCATCGTCGAAGGCCTCGGCCACCGGCTGGGACTCCATGTCCTTGACCTTGGTTTTTGAGTGCGCGCCGCAGCCATAAGTGGCATGCACCACATTTTGGTCCGCGCTGTATTCATTGACACAGACGCCGAAGTTTGGCCTGAACGGGGCGTAGAAGGCGCAGGTTTTGCACTGCATCGGCGCCTTGGAGGCCATCTCAGAGCCCGGCCCGAATTCGCCCGTGCGCCACCGTTTTTCCGCTTCCCTAATGGCGAATTCCGTTAGATTACCTTCGCCATCGAGGCGCGGGTCGTCCGGTTCCGGCGGCATCAGGTCACCCGGGCCTAGGTCGCCGGGCAGGACGCGGTCCGCATACGGCACCCAGTCCGGGGCTTTCAGGGCGTCCCGGTCCTCGCCCGGCACCAGGGCCACCTCGTTAACGGTGACGTAGCGCGAGCCCTCCGCGCAGGCCACCACCGCCTGCCATTCCCACCCCGCGTATCCGGGCACGCTGGCCGCAAACCGATGGGTAGCCACGTTGGGCCCTAGGCCACCCACACCGATGTGGGCGCCAATATCGCCTTCGCCCAATTCCTCTAGGGCCTCGCGGGCAATGGCTACCGCCCGCGAGTCGATGAGTGGGTTACGCCCCGCTTTGCGGCGTTTTCTGTTCCGGGAGTGATTAGTTGATGGGGACACGTCCACCATTATGTCTTAGTGGGGCAGAATAGATAACATGCGCACACCAAATGGCATATCTCAGCCCCTCTCGCCGGCCACCGGGGTCCTTGCGTTGCCGGCCATGGGCCTTGTTATCGCGCTGGTAGCGGGCTGTTCGAGCGGTGGCCCCTCTGCCGGCCCCACGCCCGCCCCAACGGGCAGTCAATCCGGACGGCAGGCACAGGCACCGGAGCGCCTCACGGCGAAGGTGCAGTCCGTAGGCGCGTTTAACCCGGAGTATTTCACCCAAGGCCTTGAGGTGGACGCGGATGGCAGCCTGCTCATCGGCACGGGCCAGTATGGCGAGTCCGCCATCTATCGAGTGGACCCAGCCACCATGGAGGTCAGGCAGCAAGCGGATATGGAGCCGGACCTTTTCGGCGAGGGCATTACCCGCGTGGATGACACTATCTGGCAGCTGTCCTGGAAGGCCGGCGAGGCCATCCAGCGCGACGCGTCCACGTTAAAGGAAATCTCCCGGGCGTCCTACGAGGGCGAGGGCTGGGGCCTGTGCAACCTCGGCAATGAGCTTGCCTTGTCCGACGGCTCCCCCGAGCTGCGTTTGCTCAACCCCGCCACCTTTGAGGAAATCTCCCGGGTCACCGTGACCCTCGAGGGCAAGCCGGTAGGCAATATCAACGAACTTGAATGCGTGGATGGCCAGATCTACGCCAACGTCTGGATGGAGAAAGAGATTATCCGCATCGACCCAACCACGGGCGCGGTGACCGAGGTCATCGATACCACCGAGGTGGCTAACAATGCGGAACCGGACCCGGATAACGTGCTCAACGGAATAGCCCACATCCCCGATACGGACGCCTTTTACCTCACCGGTAAGCGGTGGCCGGACCTGTACACCGTTACCTTTGAGTAATTGATTTGAGTAATTGATAGGATTTCTGACATGGCTACACGTAAAGAGGCGCAACGCAAGTCCCTACTCCAGATCTTGGCACTGATTATTGCCGTAGTAGTCATTGTCGTGGGCGTGGTCTTGTTCCAGAGCTGGATAAACAACCGCCCAGGGGCGGAGCCTAAGGACGTGGCCATCACCGCCACGGTGGGCGATAACTCGATGGAGGTTTTCCCTTACATCGCCTGCGAGCCCGGACTCGAATGCCCGGAGGGTGAGGTCCCTAACCTGACCGTGGGGCCGGATGAGACGTTAAAGATCGAGATCCCCGAGGAGGTTTCCAACCACCAATGGAAGATTCTCACCATCTACGATGATGTGGCCGCCAACGATGAAAAACTCCACGGTGCCAATGAGACCTCAGAGGTAGAGGTCCCGGGATCCGTGGACGTGATTGACATTTCCACCTCCGGGGAGACTGGCCAGCGCCCGCAGCTTAAGGTTGTGGAGATCACCTCGGTCATGATCGGCACTGACGCCAACGGCGAAGAGGCGCCCTTTACCACCGTGTGGTCCCTGTCCACCATGACCGATGAGGAATTGGCCGCGGAGCAAAACGCCCCGCAAAACGGCGAACAAGAAGCTCGTTAAATTCCCCCAGTGCCAAAAAGCCCTTCCGCACGCCACTCAAATTCAGGTGGTGCGCAGAAGGGCTTTTCTCGTGGTTTAACCGGCCTAGGCGTCAAGATCCTTAGCGATGGCGCGCAGGATCTCGGCCACCTGGCGGCCGGTCTTGCGTTCCGGATAGCGGCCGGCATCCAGCGCCGGCTGCACGTGCGTTTCCAGCATAGTCATCACGTCTGCGAGCATGCTGCCCAATTCCTCCGGCTTCCGGCTGGGCCCATGCTTGCGGCGGGGGCTATCTAGCACCTTGACCCGCAGCGCCTGTGGGCCGCGGCGTCCGGCGGCGAAATCAAACTCTATGCGTTGGCCGGGGTGGAGCTCATCTACACCTTCAGGCAGCACAGCTCGACCAACGAAGACATCCTCGTTTCCAGGGTTGGATGCAAAACCAAACCCCTTCTCAGCGTCAAACCACTTCACCTTGCCGATTGGCACGGGGCTCACCACTTTCTCGTTGATGGAATACGTATCAATGTCCTGCATGACTTTCAGCAGGACATGGTCACCATTCTAGGAGATTTCATCCTTACTCAAGGGCAGGGAAAGGATGAGTGTATCGTGTCGGAGCATTTTTCAATAGTTAGCCCCCTCCCCGCCTTCAACCCGCAACATGCCACCATCAAGTGACCCAAATCACTTACCAGCGCGATAGATTCCAAAACCCCCTATTGTCCAGTGCTTTTAACCGGTCTCCCCCAGCCACTCCAACCCCTGAAATCACAATCGAAACAAAACCGCGTTCATAACGTGACTATTTCGTTATAAACCGTTACAGTGTCCAACAAGCACTTCGCGCCGCCGAAAACGCATTTTCGGGGATGGAACTGGTAGCCGGTTCACGAAGAAGTCTTTCACCCGCAAGGCATGAACTCTTCACATCCAGCGCATTCACGTGCATCACACGTAGAGAACTTTGACACTTATGCGGGCTTAGAGAGGATAACTATTTATGGGACGCCACTCCGCTAAGAACAACTCCATTGCCACCAAGTTTGCCGCCTCCACCGTTGCCGTGGGCGCAGCGGCAGCCATTTTGGCTCCAACCGCTTCCGCAGCCCCGGATTCCGATTGGGACCGCCTAGCCCAGTGCGAGTCCGGCGGAAACTGGGCCATCAACACCGGCAACGGATACCATGGCGGCCTGCAGTTCTCCGCATCCACCTGGCAGGCATACGGCGGCGGCGAGTTTGCCCCCACCGCGGACCAGGCAACCCGCGAGCAGCAGATCTTCATCGCCGAGCGCACCCTGGCCGGCCAGGGTTGGGGCGCATGGCCCGCATGCTCCGCGAAGCTGGGCCTGAACTCCGCCGCTAACACCGACCGCCCGCACCCCAATGCCCCCGCCCCGCAGGCTCCGGCTGACGCCCCAGCAATAGTCAAGCAGTCCGCGGCCGCCTCCTCCAACGAGCTCGCAGTGGACACCCTGTATGCGGCTATCGTTGATTCCCTGGCCCGGTACGGCGTCAAGGTTCCCGTAGAGATCACCAATTTCTACAAGGCCAACCGCCACGATTTCAACGCCTTCTACTCGGCTAACCGCGCCTACATCGATCCAGTGGTTGCTGACCTGAAGTAATCTCGCTTCGCAAAAGACAAGGGGATACCGGCTATGCAGCCGGTATCCCCTTGCGCGTTCCTTGGGGCCGCGAACATACAGCGCGCTCCGGATCTGGATACGAAAAGTAGCCCCGTCACACCGCCTGGGTGTGGGGGCTGCCTTTTAAATCCGCCGACGCTAGCTCCGCGCCGCCGCTTTGGCTAGCGGTTGATGCGGGTGTAAGGGTGAACGTAGTTGAGCTTTGCCGGATCCATAGGCAAAACGGTGTCATCACCCCACGGGCTGGAAGCTCCAGCGAACGGCGCAACAAGCTCGGTTACGGCGTGGTGACGGTCTTCCATGTTCTTAGGCCAAGACGGGGAAACGTGGCCCTTCTTCTCTACATTCGACATACCCTTCATTCTGCCAAACCCCGGCCGAAAAAGTAACTCGAATCGGCGTTAAAATTAACCCCACAATGAAAGCCACACATACCTCTCCATCCTCCGCCGCCGAATTCCGCCGGTGGCTTGCCTCGCTCGATGATTCCGCATTGGAGTCCATCCTGAACCAGCGCCCGGATGCCGCATTCCCCCTACCCCCAGGCATCGCCTCCCTAGCCACCCGCCTCCTGCTGCGCGCCTCCATCGCCCAGGCGCTCACCTCGTGCACCGCTGCGGAGCTCGCGGCCCTCGAGGCGCTGGTGATCGCCGGCGCGGAAATTAACCCCGTAGGGCTGGACTCGCTGCCGCAGCACGCCACCCCGGAGCTGGTCGAGTCTTTATCCGCCAAAGCCCTTGTGTATACCCCAGAGCCCGGGAACCAGGTGCGCGTGCCGCTCGAGGTCATGCCCGCCCTGCCCGGCGATTGGTCGTTGCTCGATACCACGACTTTTACCCCGGACGACGTTCGTGACCTCCCTTCCGACCAACGGGCCATCCTGGAGACGCTGCTCACCGGCGGGGGCGTAGGAGCAACCAAGGATGCCGCTCCTGATGCCGATCCGTCGCGGCCAGTCCCCCAGCTCATCGCGGCGGGGATGCTGCACCGTATCGATACGCACACCGTGCGCATGCCGCGCTCCGTGCGTGCCGCGTTAAGCGGCCACACCGCCGCCGCCATTCCGCTGACGCCCTCCGGGCGGCTGGCGGACGAACCCCTGACGGGCGTCGAGGATGAATCGGTAAACCACGCGGGCGCCGCGGCGGGCCTCGATGTGGTTCGCGCGATGACCCGCTTGGGCGAGGAGCTTGGCCACCACCCCATCGCCCTCCTAAAAGACAAAACCGTAGGCATCCGGCCACTCGGCGCGTTAGCGAAGCAGATAGATCTGAGCGCAGAGGAAACCGCGCGGCTCATCGGCTTGGGTTTCCACGCCCGCCTGCTGGGGCGCGGTGAACCAAAGGGCGGGCCGGAAGGCAACTTCTTAGCCCCCACCGAGCTGTTTTATGCCTGGCACGACCAGCCACTGGGCGAGCGCTGGCAGGTGCTGATTGAAACGTGGCTCAGCTCCCCGTGGGCCACATGGGAATCCGCCCGCGGCCTCGACCCGGATACCGCTCACGAGCGCCTGCCCCTGCAGCGCCGCCAGGTCATCGACGTCTACCGCCGCGCCACGGTGGCTTTGTCTGAAGAAGACTTCTGGGAGGACCTCCGGTTTAGCCACCCCATCTTCGCCTCCCGCACCCGCACGGAGACTATCGACCAGCTTCGCTATGAGGCGCAGTGGCTGGGCGTGGTGGCGATGGGGCGGGCCAGCGGGGTGGCGTCGGACGCAGGGTGCGCCCCTGCGCTGACCCCGCCTACCGTGGATAAATTCATCTCCCAGGCGGACATGACGATACTAGCCCCAGGCCCCCTGACCCCGGAGCTCCAGCGCCTCGTGGAGATGGTGGCGGACCTGGAATCCCCCGGCCTGGCGAGCGTCTACCGCGTGACGGACGCCTCCATCCGCCGCGGCATGGACGGTGGGCTAAGCGGCCAAGAAATCCACGACTTCTTCCGCGAGCACAACATGGGTGAGGTCCCGCAGACCATCGACTTCCTCATCGATGACGTAGCTCGCCGGCACGGCACATTGCGGTCTGGTCCCGCGCTGGCTTATGTTCGCAGCGACGATGAAAGCCTCATCGCTCAGGCAGCGGCCAGCGTCGCCGAGCTGCGGTTACTGGCGCCCACCGTAGCGATTGCCACCGTGCCGGTAGCCAGCGTGTTAGAAGCCTTGCGCGCCGCGGGTTTTGCGCCAGCGGCCGAGGACGAACACGGGGTTTCCATTGACGCGCGCCCGCAACCCGCGGTGCTACCCACCCCGCGGGCCAAGGCGCCCCGGGAACCCGCCGTCACGGCTAACCGCGTCAGCGCCGCCGTGGCCGCCGTGCGTGCGGCGGATGGACAAGAGGAAGCCAACTCCCCGAACGCGGCGAGCGAACCGGACCTGGATCTGCTCCACTCGGCGGCCAGGAGCGGGCGCACCGTAGCGATTGGCTACGCGGATAAAAACGGCTCCTTGAAAGAGGTCACCGCCGTGCCGCTCTCCGTGGCCGGTGGCCAGGTAGACGCCAGCGTCGGGGGACGCCCAGTTCGATTCCCGCTCCACCGCATTACGTCCGTGGAGCTGGCCTAATGTGAGGGCCTGCCCACCCCACATGGAATAATCGCGGGGAGCGCGGCGCTATACGGCGCGAAAGAAGCCGCACGAATGAGGAGACAAGCAAGGAGCCGGAATGGCATTGGGTAATGGGCCATTAATTGTTCAATCTGACAAAACGGTTTTGCTTGAGGTTGACCATCCCTCCGCGGCCAAGGCCCGCGCCGCGCTGGCCCCGTTTGCCGAACTAGAGCGCGCCCCGGAACACATTCACACCTACCGGATCACCCCGCTGGCCCTGTGGAATGCCCGCGCGGCCGGCCACGACGCGGAGCAGGTAGTTGACGTTTTAGAAACGTATTCGCGTTTCCCCGTCCCCCAACCGCTGCTGATCGACGTGGCTGAGACCATGTCCCGCTACGGCCGCGTGCGAATCCACTCCCACCCGGCCCACGGACTCATCCTGGAATCCACCGAGGCCCCCATACTTGAGGAGCTGTCCCGGCATAAGAAAATCGGCTCCATGCTGGGCGCCCGCATTGACGATGAGACCTTCGCCGTGCCCCCGTCCGAACGCGGCAGGCTCAAACAGGAGTTGCTCAAGGCGGGCTGGCCCGCAGAAGACCTAGCCGGCTATGTGGACGGCGAATCCCACCCCATAGATCTAGACGAAACCGGATGGCAGATCCGTGATTATCAGCAGTACGCCACCGAGTCCTTCTGGTCCGGCGGCTCCGGGGTTGTGGTCCTGCCCTGCGGCGCCGGCAAGACTATTGTGGGCGCGGCTTCCATGGCGAAGGCCAAGGCCACCACGCTGATCCTGGTAACCAACACCGTGGCCGGGCGCCAGTGGCGGGACGAGCTGCTGCGGCGCACTACGCTGACGGAAAATGAGATTGGTGAATACTCCGGTGAGAAAAAGGAGATCAAGCCGGTCACCATCGCCACCTACCAGGTGGTCACGCGCAAGACCAAGGGTGAGTACCGCGCATTGGAGCTCTTCGACTCCCGGGATTGGGGCCTTATCATCTACGACGAGGTGCACTTGCTGCCCGCGCCCGTCTTCCGCATGACCTCCGATTTGCAGTCGCGGCGCCGCCTGGGGCTTACGGCCACGTTGGTGCGCGAGGACGGTATGGAGGGCGACGTATTCTCCCTCATCGGGCCCAAACGCTATGACGCTCCGTGGAAGGAGCTCGAGGCCGAGGGTTACATAGCCACCGCCGAATGCGTGGAGGTCCGCTGCAACATGGACGCCGATGAACGCATGCTCTACGCCACCGCCTCCTCCCGGGACCGCTACCGCATCGCCGCCTGTGCATCGGCGAAACCACGGGTAGTGGACAAGATCCTCTCGCAACATAAGGGCCAACAGGCGCTGATCATCGGCGGCTACCTGGATCAGCTAGAGGAAATAGGTGCGCGCATCGGTGCCCCCGTCATTGATGGAAAGACCTCCAACTCCAAGCGCGAGAAGCTCTTCCAGGCCTTTCGCGATGGCGAATTGACCACGCTGGTGGTCTCCAAGGTGGCCAATTTTTCCATCGACCTGCCGGAGGCCGCCCTGGCCATCCAAGTCTCCGGCACCTTCGGCTCCCGGCAGGAAGAAGCGCAGCGCTTGGGCCGCCTCCTGCGCCCCAAGGCCGATGGCCGCGAGGCCTTCTTCTACACGCTAGTGACCAGGGATTCCATCGACGCAGAGTACGCCGTCCACCGCCAGCGATTCCTTGCAGAGCAAGGCTATGCCTACAGGCTCGTTGACGCAGTAGACTTGTAACAATGAAAATTTTCAAGTTCCAGGTCGATGAGACCTTCGCAAAGAAACACAACGAACTACTCCGGGATTCGGGCCGGTTGCGACTCTCAGGAATACTATTGGGCAGCCTGCTCATCGCCGCGGGCATAGCGGCTTTCTTCCTCATTGAGTCCGATTGGCACCTGACCATTGGTCTGGGCCTGACGGTCTTTGGCATCTTAACCATCATCATCGGTGTGGTAGCGGCCAACAAGGTAGGCGGTGCTCAAGAGCTCTACGATTCTTACCCGCTAGCCCCGGCAGTCATCGCCGAGGTCACGGACCGCGACATGGTGCTGCTAGCCTTGGTCAATACGAACGTGGATCCGGATCTGACCCCTCGCTGGGGCTTGGCGCTGCGCCGCATTAACCAGATTCCCGGCGTCAAGCGCGTGGTTGGTACTAAGGTTCCCGTGGCTGCCGTATGCGGCCACCACTCGTCAAGCGATCAGGGCCACTGGCAGCAGATTTCCCCCATGCCAATCGCGTGGGGCACCCCGGACGAGGAAGTGGTCAACGTGGCCCGCAAGTCCATCCCGCAGGATCAGTGGCAGCGCCTCGAGCGATCCCGCAAGCGCCTTAACGATGTCAAGGCCACTAAATACGATTTGTTGGTGTTGTAAATGGTAGTCAAACGCCTGCAGCCTTTCGCTGAAACTATTTTTGCCACCATGACCGCCCGGGCGGTGGAATACGGCGCTATCAACCTAGGCCAGGGCTTCCCCGATTCTGACGGCCCAGACCGGATGCTGGAAATAGCCCAACAGGAAATCGCCGGCGGCAACAACCAATACGGCCCAGGCATGGGCATGCAGGTACTCCGCGACGCCGTAGCCGCCTACCGCGGGGTGGAGGCGGACAACGTTCTTATCACCGTGGGCGCTACCGAGGCGATTGCGGCAACGGTTCTGGGGCTGGTAGAACCCGGCTCCGAAGTCATCGTGCTGGAACCCTATTACGACTCTTACGCTGCGGCCATCGCTCTCGCCAACGCGACCCGCATCGCGGTGCCCCTCAAAGAGGTAGGCAGGACATGGGATGTGGACGTGGAAGCCGTGAGGGCCGCTATAACGAACAAGACGTCCATGATTGTGGTCAATTCCCCGCATAATCCCACCGGCTCCGTCTTCAGCCGTGAATCCCTGGAGGAATTAGCGCGCCTAGCCATTGAGCATGACCTCTACGTTCTTTCCGACGAGGTCTATGAAAACCTCCGCTACGGGGATGCGCAGCATACCCGATTGGCTGAATTGCCCGGCATGTGGGAGCTCACCGTGACTGTTTCCTCCGCGGCAAAGAGCTTCAACGCAACGGGCTGGAAGACCGGATGGGCTATTGCACCCACCGAGCTACTCGATGGCGTGGTCAAAGCGAAGCAGTTCATGTCATACGTTGGGGCCACCCCGTTCCAACCCGCCGTGGCCCACGCTCTCAACGAGGAGTCCGAATGGCTCTCCGGCATGGTTGCCGGCCTGGACCAGTGCCGCGAAATCTTGGCCAGGGGCCTTAAAGACGCCGGTTTCGATGTCTACGACACCCACGGGACTTATTTCATTGTCGTTGATATCGCGACGATGGGATACACCAGCGGAATTGACTTCTGCATGGATCTGCCCGAGTTAGCCGGGGTAGCCGCAATCCCCGTGGAGGTCTTTACCGACCATCCCGAACAATGGAGCACCAAGGTACGCTTCGCCTTCTGCAAAAAGCCCGAGGTCATCGCGGAGGCAGTAAATCGCCTCAAGATTTTCGCTGAGAAGCGTTCTATATAGACCGCCACTCCCCCGAGTCCGCTCTAGGGCCGTTGCCCTAACACAACGCAGTTAACGCAACGGCCCTTTCGCATAGGCGTAAGTGACGCCTCCACGCCCCGAGCCCTTGGCCAAATGTGGGTACCGCGGCGACCGCAAGACGCGCGACCCCGGAAAGAATCAAACCCACTAACCTCGCCACTACATCTAGTAAGAATGAAGCCCTGCCCAGCCAAAAGCGTAATTAGGGCTAGATGCTACAAGGACTAGCAACGATTGCCTAGCGGCTCACACGCGGACCAAAGATAGGCCCTCGAAAATTATCCCAGCAGCGGACGTGATGAGCCTGTGATAAGCCAGCTAGGACCGAATAAGAACGCGATTAGGGAGAAAAGGCCCGAACGATCGCAAGAAGCCAGGGCTTCCCGAACCGCGGCTTTGTTTCAAGATCGAAGAAAGCGCCGGTAGCCATGATGGCTACCGGCGCTTTCTCGTTGTTTATGTAGTTGTTTATGTTTGGTGTCGGCGGTAACTTACTCTCCCACAACCTCCCGGTTGCAGTACCATCAGCGCGGGCAGGCTTAGCTTCCGGGTTCGGAATGGGTCCGGGCGT
The DNA here is from genome assembly GCF_004795735.1 of Corynebacterium endometrii. NCBI lineage: Bacteria > Bacillati > Actinomycetota > Actinomycetes > Mycobacteriales > Corynebacteriaceae > Corynebacterium > Corynebacterium endometrii. The sequence continues at coordinate 704,977 of NZ_CP039247.1, read as the reverse complement.
TTCCCTGCCGCTATTGACCACCGACAAGTCACCGGGGCACATGTGTGTGCTGGCCTGGTGTTGTGTCAGATACTGCATAGTGGACGCGTGCACGGCGTGCGTGTTTCTAGTTTTTGGTGTTTGTGTTGTTTATAAGTGTTTGTTTTGGTCTATTAGTACCAGTAGACTTCACATCTTGCGATGCTTCCATGTCTGGCCTATCAACCCCATAGTCTTTAGGGGACCTCGAATGAAACCTCATCTTAAAACAGGCTTCCCGCTTAGATGCTTTCAGCGGTTATCCCTTCCGTACGTAGCCAACCAGCGGTGCTCCTGGCGGAACAACTGGCACACTAGAGGTACGTCCGTCCCGGTCCTCTCGTACTAGGGACAGCCTTTTTCAAGTTTCAACGCGCGCGGCGGATAGAGACCGAACTGTCTCACGACGTTCTGAACCCAGCTCGCGTGCCGCTTTAATGGGCGAACAGCCCAACCCTTGGGACCTACTCCAGCCCCAGGATGCGACGAGCCGACATCGAGGTGCCAAACCATCCCGTCGATATGGACTCTTGGGGAAGATCAGCCTGTTATCCCCGGGGTACCTTTTATCCGTTGAGCGACACCACATCCACAAGTTGGTGCCGGATCACTAGTCCCGACTTTCGTCCCTGCTCGAGATGTCTCTCTCACAGTCAAGCTCCCTTGTGCACTTACACTCACCACCTGATTGCCAACCAGGCTGAGGGAACCTTTGGGCGCCTCCGTTACTTTTTGGGAGGCAACCGCCCCAGTTAAACTACCCACCAGGCACTGTCCCCAACCCAGATCATGGGCCAAGGTTAAGGTATCCAATCCGATCAGAGTGGTATTTCAACAACGACTCCGCCATCACTGGCGTGACGGTTTCATAGTCTCCCACCTATCCTACACAAACCGAACCGAATACCAATACCAAGCTATAGTGAAGGTCCCGGGGTCTTTTCGTCCTGCCGCGCGTAACGAGCATCTTTACTCGTAGTGCAATTTCACCGGGCCTGTGGTTGAGACAGCAGGGAAGTCGTTACGCCATTCGTGCAGGTCGGAACTTACCCGACAAGGAATTTCGCTACCTTAGGATGGTTATAGTTACCACCGCCGTTTACTGGGGCTTAAATTCTCAGCTTCGAAACCAAAGGTTTCTAACCGGTCCTCTTAACCTTCCAGCACCGGGCAGGCGTCAGTCCATATACATCAACTTAACGTCTTCGCATGGACCTGTGTTTTTGATAAACAGTCGCTTCCCTCTATTCTCTGCGACCACACAACGCTTTCAACCGCATGGGTTGTCACCTCGTGTGGTCCCCCTTCTCCCGAAGTTACGGGGGCATTTTGCCGAGTTCCTTAACCACAGTTCACCCGAACGCCTTAGTATTTTCAACCTGACTACCTGTGTCGGTTTGGGGTACGGGCCATAAACACACATCGCTAGAGGCTTTTCTCGACAGCATGGGATCACCAACTTCACCCTGTTTAGGGCTATGCGTCACGTCTGACCTACCAGGTGCGGATTTGCCTACACCATCGGCTACACGCTTACACCAACAATCCAATAAGTGGCTTGGCTACCCTCCTGTGTCACCCCATCGCTTGGACCACAGTTTAGGCCCCACGCACGCAGTAACCCACCTACTCAAAGAGTAAGGCGGGAAACATTGTGGGTGGTTAGTATCACTGCTTTACCATGGGCGCGTGTTTACGGGTACCAGAATATCAACTGGTTGTCCATCGACTACGCCTGTCGGCCTCGCCTTAGGTCCCGACTCACCCTGGGAAGACGAACTTGACCCAGGAACCCTTAGTCATCCGGCGGAACAGATTCTCACTGTTCAATTCGTTACTCATGCCTGCATTCTCACTCGTATACACTCCACGCCGCCTTACGGTAACGCTTCAACGCAGTACACGACGCTCCCCTACCCAATATAAAAATATTGCCGCGGCTTCGGCGGTGTGCTTGAGCCCCACTACATTGTCGGCGCGGAACCACTCGACCAGTGAGCTATTACGCACTCTTTCAAGGATGGCTGCTTCTAAGCCAACCTCCTGGCTGTCTTCGCGATCCCACATCCTTTTCCACTTAGCACACCCTTAGGGGCCTTAACCGGCGATCTGGGCTGTTTCCCTTTCGACTATGAAGCTTATCCCCCACAGTCTCACTGCCGTACACCACATTGCTGGCATTCGGAGTTTGGCTGACATTGCTAAGATTGTAGTCCCGCTCAATCAACCAGTAGCTCTACCTCCAACAAGCTAATACGACGCTGCACCTAAATGCATTTCGGGGAGAACCAGCTATCACGGAGTTTGATTGGCCTTTCACCCCTACCCACAGCTCATCCCCGCAGTTTTCAACCTACGTGGGTTCGCGCCTCCACGACGTCTTACCATCGCTTCACACTGGCCATGGGTAGATCACCCCGCTTCGGGTCCAGGACATGCCACTAAAAATCACCCTTATTAGGATTCGGTTTCCCTACGGCTACCCCACACGGGTTAACCTCGCGACATGCCGCTGACTCGCAGGCTCATTCTTCAAAAGGCACGCCATCAACCACACTCACGGTCTCTGACGGATTGTAAGCACATGGTTTCAGGAACTATTTCACTCCCCTCCCGGGGTACTTTTCACCATTCCCTCACGGTACTATCCACTATCGGTCACGCTAAGTATTTAGGCTTACCGGGTGGTCCCGGCAGATTCACAGCAGATTCCACGAGCCCGCTGCTACTCGGGCAACTAGACAACCACACGACAATCACCTTCACCTACAGGGCTCTCACCTTCTCCGGCGGGTCATTCCAAACCACTTCAACTAACAATCATCACTTGCGGCACCACATCAACAGCTGTGATACGCCTAGGCCCACAACACCGCATGCGCAACCCCTGTCAAGTATCACACACACACGGTTTAGCCTCATCCACGTTCGTTCGCCACTACTAGCAGAATCATTATTATTTTCTCTTCCTACGGGTACTGAGATGTTTCACTTCCCCGCGTTACCCCCACACAAGCTATGAATTCACTTGCAGGTACCTGCCCATAACGACAAGTAGGTTTCCCCATTCGGACATCCTCGGATCAACGCTTAATTGACAACTCCCCGAGGCTTAACGCAGCCTTTCACGTCCTTCATCGGCTTAGCATGCCAAGGCATCCACCATGCGCCCTTCATAACGAACACACAACGCACACCACACAACCCCTACACAAAAAGCGAAAGAAGACCATGTAATGCACGGTGAACTACACAAAACACAAAAAGAATAAAGAAATATACACTCACCACACCAACACACAACAATGCATCAGCGTGATGGATGCTCGCGTCCACTATACAGTTCTCACACAACACCCCCACCAACCATCAACCACACACAACACACACGTGCTATCTGCAGCATCACTCTAGCGGGGTTAAACCAGGAACAATAATGCCCCAGACACCCAACAATGCACCAACATACCCACAACAATCTTTTCCACAACACTTCATGCCGCATAACCATTGACATGTTCATCGTGTGGTGTGTCTCCACCCGATTAAAAAAATAAAGCGCACAGTAGAACACTCGCCTACTCAATACGCACCCACACATCACTGTGCGGGACCTGCAACTGCAGGCAAAAAATAAATGCTCCTTAGAAAGGAGGTGATCCAGCCGCACCTTCCGGTACGGCTACCTTGTTACGACTTCGTCCCAATCGCCGATCCCACCTTCGACAGCTCCCTAACGAGTTTGAGCCACTGGCTTCGGGTGTTACCAACTTTCATGACGTGACGGGCGGTGTGTACAAGGCCCGGGAACGTATTCACCGCAGCGTTGCTGATCTGCGATTACTAGCGACTCCGACTTCATGGGGTCGAGTTGCAGACCCCAATCCGAACTAAGGCCGGCTTTCAGCGATTAGCTCCACCTCACGATGTCGCAACGCGTTGTACCGACCATTGTAGCATGTGTGAAGCCCTGGACATAAGGGGCATGATGATTTGACGTCATCCCCACCTTCCTCCGAGTTAACCCCGGCAGTCTCTCATGAGTCCCCACCATAACGTGCTGGCAACATAAGACAAGGGTTGCGCTCGTTGCGGGACTTAACCCAACATCTCACGACACGAGCTGACGACAACCATGCACCACCTGTATACAGACCACAAGGGAAGATACATCTCTGCACCAGTCCTGTATATGTCAAGCCCAGGTAAGGTTCTTCGCGTTGCATCGAATTAATCCACATGCTCCGCCGCTTGTGCGGGCCCCCGTCAATTCCTTTGAGTTTTAGCCTTGCGGCCGTACTCCCCAGGCGGGGCGCTTAATGCGTTAGCTACGGCACAGAAGACGTGGAAGCCCCCTACACCTAGCGCCCACCGTTTACGGCATGGACTACCAGGGTATCTAATCCTGTTCGCTACCCATGCTTTCGCTCCTCAGCGTCAGTTACTGCCCAGAGACCTGCCTTCGCCATCGGTGTTCCTCCTGATATCTGCGCATTTCACCGCTACACCAGGAATTCCAGTCTCCCCTACAGCACTCAAGTTATGCCCGTATCGCCTGCACGCCCGGAGTTAAGCCCCGGAATTTCACAGACGACGCGACAAACCACCTACGAGCTCTTTACGCCCAGTAATTCCGGACAACGCTCGCACCCTACGTATTACCGCGGCTGCTGGCACGTAGTTAGCCGGTGCTTCTTATCCAGGTACCGTCACATAACGCTTCGTCCCTGGCGAAAGGAGTTTACAACCCGAAGGCCGTCATCCCCCACGCGGCGTCGCTGCATCAGGCTTCCGCCCATTGTGCAATATTCCCCACTGCTGCCTCCCGTAGGAGTCTGGGCCGTATCTCAGTCCCAATGTGGCCGTACACCCTCTCAGGCCGGCTACCCGTCGACGCCTTGGTAGGCCATTACCCCACCAACAAGCTGATAGGCCGCGGGCTCATCCCTAACCGAAAAAACTTTCCACCACACACACTAAAGCATGGTCCTATCCGGTATTAGACCCAGTTTCCCAAGCTTATCCCGAAGTTAGGGGCAGATCACCCACGTGTTACTCACCCGTTCGCCACTCGAGTACCTCTAGCAAGCTAGAAGCCTTTCCGTTCGACTTGCATGTGTTAAGCACGCCGCCAGCGTTCGTCCTGAGCCAGGATCAAACTCTCCACAAAAATCTCTATAAGAAAAATAAAGACCAAAGGCCGTGAAAAGCCCAATACCTAACAAAAAATAAAGACAAACTTACTCAACAAGCTCACGCTCATTGAAAAGCTGACCAAAATTACTATAACTAAAGAAAAATCAACCAAACCCCCTACCCGACGGGGTCACAGCAGGCTTGGCCATGCAATCGAAGATTGCAGCGATTCATCCAAGTGATAGCCGATAAACAATATTCATTATTTACAGTGACGCACATATCGAAACACGCCACCCGGCACACACCAACCAACCAGACCACACAAGCCCAGCCAGCACAAACAAACCAACCACAACACAAACCATTGCAGAAAAAATTAAGTACATTGGCACACTATTGAGTTCTCAAACATCATTGGCACACAAGCTTTGAGAATTTTTAGAAGCACTCTCCACTTTGCGGCGCTCAATCAAAGTTACACAATCGTTTGATTGGTGTCAACTTCTTGTTTAATTTTTGTTGTCATCCCCTGAGGTGTTCTTTGTCCGAACCGCTCTTGGCGACTTGAACTAAGTTACACACTCCCCATCACCTTTACAAAATCGCCTGGTAAAAGCGGCTTTTTACGCGGGTTAACTGTAGTTAAACAACGCATTTACCGCTACTGCCGCGCAGAGGGGCACCGGATTGCAAGATGCATAAAAGGCGCCACCGATATAAACCGGTGACGCCCTGTGCATTCTCGCTAGTGGTAGCAGGCTAAGAGGCCCTCTGGGCCCTCAATGACCTTGATCTCCGTGTTGAAGATCGGGGTCAAAATCTCATCACGCATGATTTCCTGCGGGGAACCAAAGGCGACAATCTGCCCGTCCTTTACCGCGCAGATGTAGTCCGCGTAACGTGCGGCGAAGTTGATGTCATGCAGCACCACGATGATGGTCCGGCCGAATTGACGCGCGGCGTCTTTGAGGTGGCGCATCATTTCCACCGAATGCGCAATGTCAAGGTTGTTGAGTGGCTCATCTAGCAACACGTAATCCGTCTCCTGGCATAGGACCATGGCCACGTATGCGCGCTGGCGCTGGCCGCCGGAGAGCTGATCCAAGTACCTGTCCTCGAGCGGGCCAAGGTGCAGGAAGTCGATGTACTTGGTGATGATCGCCTCATCCTCTTCCGTCAGCCGGCCCTGCGAATACGGGAATCGGCCAAAGCCCACGAGCTGGCGCACGGTCAGCTTGGTGATGAAGTGGTTTTCCTGGCGCAACACGGAAATAATTTTGGCCAGGTCCTTCGACTTGGTGGTGGAAACGTCGTATTCCGCCACCTTGATCTCACCCTGGTCCATGCCGAGCAGGCGGCCAATCATGGTAAGAAGAGTGGACTTGCCAGCACCGTTTGGCCCCACCAAGGCGGTAATACCGCCCGCAGGAATCTCCAGGTTAACTGGACCAATGTTCGTTTCAGATGAATACGCCTTGGTGACGTCTGACAGAGTAATCACAAGCGACCCTTTCGCAAGATGACGAACAGGAATACGGAACCACCAACAAGCTCAATGATGATGGATACTACGCCCTGCGCGTAGAAGACGTGCTGCATGAGGAAGTATGCACTAGTGAGCACGAAGAAGGCGGTGGCCACGGCCATCGGGAAAATGAAGCGGTGGTCGTAGGTTTCCGCGAACTGATAGGCCAAGGTTGCCACCAGGAATCCAAGGAAGGTCATGGGGCCCACCAACGCGGTGGTGGTGGCCATGAGCAGAGAGACCAGAACCAGGGTGAAGATGGCATTGGTTTTGTGGTTTACGCCCAGATTGGTGGACGCATCGCGGCCCAAAGAGATGACGTTGAGGCGGCGGGAGTTAAGGAATAGAGCCAGCGTAGCCAGCACCACGATAGGAATCGCGAACGGGTAATACTCCGTCTCCGCGTTGTTAACGGAGCCGAAGAGACGGGCGGTGAGCACGTCAAACTCCGAAGGCGTGAGCATGCGTTGCATGAATGTGGACAGTGATCCTAATCCGCCGCCGATAACCACGCCCACCAACAGCATGGCGTGCATGTTGTTGGTGCGGTTCGTGAGCAGCCAGGAATACAGCAGCAGCGACAGGGCAATCATGATGGCCATCTGCATCAGGAAGGTGCCCAGGTTGCGCGCCTCGTTGAGCCCCACCGCGCCAAGGAAAAAGATGGTCGCGGTGTTAATGGCCACGTAGAGGGATTCAAAACCCATGATTGACGGCGTCAGGATACGGTTGTTGGTCACCGTATGGAACGCAACCGTGGCCATGGCCTGGCACACCGCCACAATCGCCATGGCGGTAACCGAATCCGCCCGGCGCTGAGCGATGAGCCAGAAACCGCGGGTGCCGTACTCCAGAGGGTTGTCATAAGCCAGCAATCCAAAGGCAGACAGCGCGCCGAGGACCACCATGGTGATAAGCAGAATCCAATACTTGCGGGCCGCCCTCTTTGACTGGAAGGCGCCCACGTTGCGATCCGCATCGGGGATCTCGGATGCGGTGGGGGTGGTGAAGGTAGGTTTACTTGTCACGAGTGGACCTCACAATCAGCACTACGAACACCACTGCGCCGACAAGGCCCAGGATTACCGATACTGGAATCTCGAACGGGGAGATAATCAGGCGGCCAATAATGTCACAGATGGTCACGATGGCGATGCCTAGCAGGCAGACCCATGGGAGATTGGAGCGCAGGTCATCGCCCCGGAACATGGATACAATGTTTGGCACGATGAGGCCCAAGAACGGCAGAGAGCCCACCACCACGGTCACCACGCCGGTGGCCACAGCAATTAGCCCGGTGCCGATGAGCAGGATTCGGTTATAGTTCAGGCCCACGTTGGTAGCAACGTCCTCGCCTAGACCGGCCACGGTGATCTTATCGGCAAAGAAGAAGACGGCCACAAGGACAATGAGCACGACCCAGAGGACCTCATACTGGCCGGAGTAGACCGAGGTAAAGGATCCCATAAACCAGATGCCAAGCTGCTGCAGGGTATCCGTGGCCAGGGCAAAGAAAGACGATACCGCGGAGACAACGGAGCCAAGCATGATGCCGATAATCGGCACGATCAGGGAGGATTTAAGGGTCACTCGGCGGAGGAACGTGAAGAAGATCATGGTTCCCACGAAGGAGAAGACCACCGCGCAGATCATCTTTTCCAGCACGGTCGATTGCGGGAACATTACAAGTGCCACTAGCAGGCCCAAGCCGGCCCACTCGGTGGTACCCGTGGTGGTTGGTTCGACGAAGCGGTTCTGGGTCAGCAGCTGCATGACAAGGCCGCACATGGCCATCGCGGCGCCGGCTAGAACCAGGGCGATGGTTCGGGGAATGCGGGTTATTCCGAACATTTCCCGGCCAAATTCGTCGTTGAAGATATCAAACTCGCCGATGAACAAGGACACCACCAGCAGCGCTACTACCGGTATCGCGCCTAGGGCTAGCTTCCAGTTGACCAGCTTCCCTCGAGACACGCGGGCAGGCGTGGCCTTGCCGCTGGGTGCACCGCTGGGCCCATTGCCCGCCGTGGTGTTGAGTGCAGTCATAAAATCATTCCATCATGCCGAAAACCGAAAGTGCACCCGCACGGCGTTAACCAGCGGGGACTTTCGGTTTTAGGGGGTATTCCTAGACATACTGTATGCGCGGCACTGCATATGCCGGGCTTATTTTCTCTCTAGTGAGGGAAACTACTGCTGTGCCTCGAATGCATCAGCAATGGCGTTGAGCACCTCGGTGTAGGTGATGATGTTCTCGTTGGTGTAGGTATCGGCGGGAGCGAAGACCAGCTGGGAATCCTGGACTGCGGTAACGTTCTTCAGCGCCGCGTTGTCCTTAATGAGGGTCTCCGCCGGCACGTAGCCCTCTTCATCGGCCGCGCTGGTGCCGCCGTCGCGGTCCAGAACCAAGATCCAATCCGGGTTGGACTCAGCAACCGCCTCAACGGAGATGTCATCGCCCTCGTGGTCATCGGAAGAGTTGTCCACCTCGAGCGCAGGCTTCAGGCCCAGGGCGTCGAAGATTGGGCCGTAGAAGCGGCCTTCGCCTGGGGCGATGTATCCCAGCTCGCCGCCGGAAGCGTTCAGCGCCATGACGGTGGATTCACCGTTGTAGGCAGCCTTGGCGCGCTCGAGGGCGGCATTGAAATCCTCTACCAGCTTTGCGGCTTCCTCTTCCTTACCGAAGACGGTACCCAGGCCCTCAGTCTGGCGGATGAGCTCAGCGAAGAAATCCTTATCGTCGCGTGGCTCGAAGTCCACTACCGCCGCGTCAGGTACCAGGGTCTCAATATCCTCCTGGTACTGGGAGAAGCGCTGGCCGTTGATGACTACCTGAGGCTCGGCAGCAACCAGTGCCTCGAGGTCAGGCTCGCGGTGGGAGCCCAAGTTAACCCCCACGGTCTCCTCGGAGTATGCATCCACGGTCTTTGGAATCAGGTTCACCGGAGCTGCGACCAGCTCGATACCCCAATCCGCCAGGATCTCGAAGGAGCGGTTATCCGTAGCGGCAACACGCTCCAGCGGCTGAGGAATCTCCTTGGTGCCAAAGTTGTCCTCAACGGTGATTACCCCCTCGGCGGAGGCAGCCGCGTCGGCGGAGGAAGCAGTGGTGGACTCTCCGCCCTCGGATGCGGAGCAGCCAGTGAGGATTAGGGAGAAAGCAGCAGCTGATGCAACGATCGTGTGACGGATCTTCATTAGGATGGACAGCCTTTCAAGCTCATTGAAATTTTCGAACAAGGCAACCCTAACCTAGGTAAGGTTAACCTCACAAGGTTTTCGCAACATTTTTATTGTATAAACCTTCCCGTAACCCAAAAAGCCCCTCTTTCCAGTCCCGTTGCTGGAAAGAGGGGCGGGGGTGATCTCTACCCCCTTAGGGTTGGGCCAGCAGCTCCGTCACGGACACCGCCCCACCGGTTTCCTCGAACTCCTGTTTAGCCGCTTCGAGGAATGCCCCATCGGCAAGCAGGTCAACGGCTACCTGCGCCAGGCCAATGGCGCTATCCACGGCCGCCTTCACCGCGTCATCCGTCTGCGCCCAATGAGCAAACGCCTCGGTATGCAATGCCACCTCAGGCGGGGAAACCTTCACCATTGGGTGCAGACCCGGGACAAGATTAGACACATTGCCAAAATCCGTAGATGCGGCCAGGGTATCCGGCACCGTACCGGCGGGTAACGCGACGCGCCCGCGCGCGGCCTGAGTCGCGGTCCAACGCTCAACCAGCGTGGCGGAATTGCGCACCGGAAGGCTCATAGGGTGAGGATCCCAGCGAGCCTCGACACCGCAACCGGTCATCTGTGCGGCACCAGCAATAATGTCATCAATCCGCTCAGACAAATCCATCAAAGTGCGGTTGCCCAGGGAACGCACATAGATATCCATCTTCGCTTCCGGCGGAACGATGGAGGGCCGGTCTCCGCCCTCAGTGATAATGGCGTGAAGGCGATCGCTAGGCGGCATCTGCTGGCGCAAAAGACCCATCGCCTGGTAGGCCAGGGTGGCGGCATCTAGAGCGTTTCGCCCCATAAACGGCTGCGAGCTGGCATGAGCGGCGACTCCCTTAAACGTCACGCTCACGCTTCGGCGGCCCACCCATGCGTGAGAGCCAACGTCGTAGCCGAACCCGTGGACCATGACCGCGGCATCGACCCCCTCGAGCGCGCCGCCGCGAATCATGTACTCCTTGCCGGTGTGCCCCTCTTCCGCCGGCGTGCCTTGCAGCAGCACCCGCCCCTGCAAGCCCGAGCCCTTCAACACTTCCGACGCCGCCAGGAAGGCCCCAACCCCCGCTGCCGCGATCACATTATGGCCGCACGCGTGGCCCAGGCCAGGAAGCGCATCGTATTCCGCCATGATGGAGATAGTCGGATGGCTGTGGGGGTCAAAGCCATCAGAGGCCCATACGGCCTCAAAGGCGGTGTCTACCCCGTAGACCCCGCGGGTGACCGGATGGCCGGCATCTTCGACTATGTTTGCCAGCTCATTCATGGAGCGCACTTCTTTGAACGCAACCTCGGGGTGGGCGTGCAAATCCTTGACGATGTGGGTCAAGGTATCCGTGAGGCTCTCCCCCACGCCAGTCACCACCTCCCATAGCTGGCGTTGCCCTTCGTAGGCTTCCTGCTCGCGATCAGCGGGCTGGTCAACCGTTGCGGCGGCTATACCGGCATCGATATCGGCCTGCATTGAGTCTAGATAGGCAGTCGAAGGGGTGGACGGATACTGGGGCGGTTCTGGAGAATTCATCATTAGCCCCCAATCATAATGGCGTTTCCTGGTCCAAGCGGCAGGTCTGCGTAGAACCAGATTGCCAAAAGCGCCGCCCACGCGACGAAGAACGGGATCACGAATGGAATCATGCGTGACATCAAGGTTCCTATGCCCGCCTTTGGTTCGTAGCGCTGCAGCAGCCCAAGGATCACGATCATGTATGGATTCAGTGGGGTGATGATTTGGGTGGCGGAGTCACCCACGCGGAACGCCGCCTGAATGAATGCCGGCTCGTAACCCAGCAACGCGAACATTGGAACGAATACCGCGGCCATCAGCGTCCACATCGAAGAGCCGGAGATAATGAGCAGGTTCAGCAGGGACGCGAGGGCAATGAAGGCCAAAATCGCCGGGAAGCCCGTAAGCCCAATGGCCTCCAGGAATGCCGCGCCCTTGACCGCGGTCCAGGTTCCAATGCCCGTCCAGGAAAACAGCGCCACAAACTGGCCCAGGATGAAAGCCAAGACTAAGAAGGGGAGCATATCCTTTAGGGCGCCCATCATCATCTCCACCATGTCCTTGACCCCTTTGACGGTGCCCACACAGCGGCCATAGACCAAGCCCAGGACAATAAAGTAGAGGAAGATGATGAAAACGATGGAGCTCAGCAGTGGGGACTGCGGCAGGAAGCCGCCATCCTCATTGCGCCACGGCGAATTGGGAACCAGGGTCGCCGCCAAAATGATTGCGGTAAGGAGCACGGCGACAATGCCGCTCCATACCAATCCCTTGCTTTCTGCCTTGTTCAGCTCGGCGGTCAATGGGTTGCCTTCGGCGTCCACGTCACCCCTGGACCCGGCTTCAGCCTCATCCATGGATTGCTCGGTGGGGACATCTTGTTTCCACATGCGCGGCTCAATGATCTTGTCAGTTATAAAGCCAGCCAGAATACCCAACACGATGGACGAGGCGATGTTGAAGAAATAGTTGGAGACCGCGTTAACATCGGCGAATTCGAAGTTGGGCAGGGTCTCCATGACCGCGTTGGTGATTCCGGCGAACAGGGCGTCCAAGGACGTGGGCACCAGTGCCGTGGAATAACCGGCGCCCACCGCCGCGAAACCTCCGATAAGCCCCGCGACGGGGTGGCGGCCCGCCGCCTTGAACACCATGGCCGCCAGCGGTGGGATGACCACGAATGCGGAATCCGCCATGATGGAGCCGGTCACACCAATAACTCCCACAGCGTATGGCAGGACGGCCGGCTTTGCGGAGCCAAAAAGCTTACGAATGAGCGCGGCAAGCATGCCGGAGCGCTCCGCCACGCCCACCGCCAAGAGAATGGGGAGGACGGTAACTAGTGGCGGGAAGCCTAGGTAGTTTTCGCCCAGGGTGGTGGTGAGCCAAGTCAATCCCTCGCCTGTGAACAGGCCCTTAACGGCCTGTTCCTCGTTGGTCCCGGGAACAACGACTGTGGTCCCCATCCACGCCATGATGGATGAAAACACGCCCGTGATAAGAAAAAGAATGAGAAACAGCGTGAATGGCTGCGGCAGTTTGTTGCCTACAGTCTCAACTGCGTTAAGAAATTTATCGAGGGCGCCTGACTTTGAAGCGCCCTGTGCATCCGAGCCGTGCCCGGTTCCGTTCACGGTAACCGCGTTGCCCTTAGCCTCTGAACTCATGGCCAAGCCTTTCCGTTGGGGCGCCATCTCTGCCCTACCGCCCTAAATTCGAATGGTGGCCGGGATGGCGCAGCTTTTATTGGCCTGTGCCATGAAAAACACAGGATGTTACCTAGTTCACACTAGATGGCTATACCCTAGGAGATCGCTTTAACTACGGCAAGGTATTGCGGTTTTCCGCCCGAAAATTGTTTAAGAACCGTTATGCACCCGGCCCGTTCAACTGACCAAACGGCGCGAGCGGCGGAACAGAGTCCGGCCACACCAAGATGCAGTAGGGCCGCAAAGCCCACTTTGCTCGCTTTCCAAAGGGAATGTGGCCCCACGGAAATCCGGGTTCCAAGGAACTGGCCCCGATGGCGGGCCAAGGAATTTCCAGGCGTTGAAAATCGGCCCACATTTCGGCCCGTGCGGGGCCCGCCTGGAAAGCGAGCTTCCAGGCGGGAAGACAACCGCGTGTCCAGAGAAGCCGGCGGGCTATAGCTCTACAACCTCTGCCACCGCGTGCACACTTTCCGGCTTTTTGGCTTTGCGCACCTCAAGCTTCCAGGCACCACCATCCGGATCCCTCCGGGCCCAGAAGGCAACGCGGGCGGGTAGGACAACGGGTTTGGCAAAATCGACGGTGTAGCGCAGCGCCCCACCGATGCGCCCCTCTAGCGGGGCCAGCATCCTGGCTGCGGTCCACATGCCGTGGGCGATGACGTTCGGGAAGCCAAACGCCCTCGCGCCAATTCCGCTGACATGGACGGGATTCTTATCACCGGAGGCTTCCGCATACTGCTTGATATCTTCCGCAGTCACCCTCCACAGCGCCGTTTGGGCCACATCCGGCTCCTCCCCGGCCGCCGGAAGGCACGTTCCGCGCTCTTGTCCGCGGTCCTTTATCTCCTGAGGTGCCGCCGAATCCAGTCTGGCCCCCATGCCCAGGAAGGTCGAGGTCTGAGCCCATACCGTTTCCGCCCCAACGATGACTTCCGTAACCAAGTCCACAAGTAGACCGCGACGGTGTTCACGAACGTTCCTGGCGTGAACCCTGAGCTTGAACTCTTCGCCCAGCCGCAAGGCGCGCGTTTGTTCAATCTGGTTCGAGATATGGACGGCCCCCATGGGCGAATACGGGAAGTCTCCGGAGCGCATTACGCGCATGACCAATGGAAAGCTCAACACAAAGGGGTAGGTCACGGGTAGCTCTGAGCCCGTCCTTAATCCAACCGCCTGATTGTAGGCGGCAAGATGACGGGGGTCTACGGTCACGCCATTGACCTCTACGCCGGTTGCTGGATCCTTATCCGCTACGCGCTTTACTCCTACTCCAGGCAGCTTATCGGCAACTATTTTGCGGAACTCCACTCCGAGGTCAGGAATCTTGTCGAGAGTCTTGAAGTCCATATCGCTTACGCCCCCAAGATGGATTGGCCACAGACGCGAATCACGTTCCCATTGACCCCACCGGATGCGCGAGCGGCCAGGTAGGCCACGGTTTCCGCTACGTCCACCGTCCGTCCGCCCTGGTTCAGGGTGCTGGAGCGCCGCCCCACCTCACGCGGCACCGTGGGCATAGCCGCGGTCATGGCGGTTTCGATGAACCCGGGGGCCACGGCATTGATGGTGCCGCCACGCTCCGCGAGCGGGCCGGCCAGCGCGTCGACCATTCCCACGATCCCGGCTTTGGTGGTGGCGTAATTGGTCTGACCGCGGTTGCCCGCCAGGCCCGCGATCGAAGAAACCCCGATGACCGCTGGATTCTCGCCCAGCGCGTCAGCCTCAAGGAGCGCCTCGGTAATCCGCACCGGCGCAACCAGGTTGATGTTTTGAACCATCTTCCATTGCCCCTCATCCATGTTGACTAGGAGCTTGTCCCGGGTCACGCCGGCGTTGTGAACAAGGATGTCTATCTTCCTGCCGTAACGCGCGTCCGCGTGGCTCGCCAGCGCTTCGGCGGCGTTGCTGTCCGTCACATCGAGCGGCAGTGCGGTGCCCTTGACCGCGTTCGCGGTCTCTACCAGCGCCTCCCCCGCCGCCGGCACATCCACACAGATGACCGATGCGCCGTCACGAGCCAGCACCTCAGCCATAGTCTTGCCAATACCACGGGCGCAACCGGTTACCACGGCGACGCGGCCCGCAAGCGGCTTGGACCAATCCACGTCAGCCGCAGCCCCCTCGGCACCCACGCGGATCACCTGCCCGTTGACGAATGCGGACTTTCCTGACAACAGGAAGCGCAGCGTGGATTCAACATCTTCCACCCCCGCTTCCGGCGCGGCGTAGACCAGCTGCGCCGTGGCACCGTATCGCAGCTCTTTAGCGAGCGAACGGGAAAAGCCCTCAAGGGCACGGGCCGCTATGCGGGCGTCGATATCCCCCACCAACTCCGGCGTGTGGCCGATGACCACCACGCGCGCATTCTTCCTAATCTTCCGCATTTGCGGGTGCATGGACTTGTAGAGGGTTTCAAGCTCTTCGGGCCTAGTAATGCCAGTGGCGTCGAGGATAATTCCGGCGCGTGGGGTGTCCGCCTCGACTGGAATGAATTTGTATTCATTTTTGAGGGTTTCCTCAAGTTTAGATCCGAAGCGTCCACCCCCAGCTATAGCCACAGGACCGTCGAGAGCGGGCTTTCCAGGTTCGTGGCGGCGGAGCTCCACCCCCTGTGGCACCCCGAGCTTTCCCGCGAGGTCAGAGTTGATGAATTTCTCAATCAATCCAGAGTTGGACATTGTGTCGATAGTCCCTTCTTCAAAAAATCGTGATGTGCGCTACACTATCACCCATACGTGACGGACGCCATACAGTTTTAAATACAAAAGGAGTTTCCATGTCTAGTAATTCACCGGCTGGCAATCCACGCCGTGTAGCAATCCTTGGTGGCAACCGCATCCCGTTCGCCCGCTCGAACCGCGAGTACGCGGATGCCTCTAACCAGGACATGCTGACCGCCGCGATCGATGGACTTGTTGCCCGTTACGGACTCCAAGATGAACAACTGGGGATGGTGGCCGCCGGCGCCGTGCTCAAGCACTCCCGCGATTTCAACTTGACCCGCGAATCCGTGCTGGGCTCCACGCTTTCGCCATACACCCCCGCCATCGACGTACAGCAGGCGTGTGGAACCGGCTTAGCGGCGGCAATCCTCGTTGCGGACGGGATTGCCGCGGGCCGCTATGACGTGGCGCTAGCCGGCGGCACCGATACAATCTCCGATGCACCCCTAGCCGTTGGCGATAAAATGCGCCGCACGCTGCTCAAACTCGCGGCCGCTCGCAGCACGGCCGAGCGTGTGAAACTCGCCGGTTCCATTCGTCCGGGTCAGCTGGCGCCGGAGATGCCCGCCAATTCCGAACCTCGTACGGGCCTGTCCATGGGTGAACATGCCGCCATCACCGCGCGTGAGTTTGGTATCACCCGCGAGGACCAGGATGAGCTGGCCGTCATCTCTCATAGGAACCTGGCCGCCGCGTATGACGCCGGGTTCTTCGATGACTTGGTCACGCCCTACCTTGGCGTGACGCGGGACACCAACCTGCGCCCGGATGCGTCAGCGGAGTCCATGGCCAAGCTCAAGCCTGTATTCGGCAAGCAGGATGCCATAGACCACGGCGCACAAGCCACCATGACCGCGGGCAACTCCACCCCGCTTACTGACGGCGCATCTGTTGCGCTTCTCGCGTCCGATGACTGGGCCACCGCCCACAACATCGAGCCGCTGGCCTACCTGGTGGACTCAGAAACCGCCGCCGTGGACTACCTACATGGAGGTGACGGTCTGCTCATGGCGCCCACGTACGCGGTCCCACGATTGCTCGAGCGCAACGGACTGACGCTGCAGGACTTCGATTACTACGAAATCCACGAGGCGTTTGCCTCCCAGGTCCTGGCCACCCTCGCCGCGTGGGAGTCTGACGATTACTGCCGCTCGCGCCTCGGCCTCGACGGTGCCCTAGGCGCCATCGACCGGTCGAAGCTCAATGTCAAGGGTTCCTCCCTTGCCGCGGGCCACCCGTTCGCCGCCACCGGCGCTCGAGTCCTTGCCACCGCCGCCAAGACGCTGGCCGAAAACGGCGGCGGCCGCACCCTCATTTCCATCTGCGCGGCAAGCGGACAGGGAATCACCGCGATTATCGAACGCTAATCCTCATTTCTTTTCCAACTTTCCTCTCGATTACCGAAAGGCACACACCATGGCTATCCCAACCATTCACCGCAACTCCAAGCCAGATGACGAGTCAGCCAAGGCAGAATCCAAGGGCAACAATCGCGAAGCGCGCATTCCACACACCCTGCCAACCACACCGGATCCGGCCGCGGCCAAGGACCTTCGCATGATTCTGGACGGGCAATTCGGACAAATCCGCGAGGAGATCCGCCGCATGCTGGACGACGAGTTCTTCCTGCCGCAAGTCGAGGGCACCCTGGATGAAAACCGCGACGCCCTCATACCGCTCCTAGAGCGCTTCCGGGATGGTGGATATTCCTGGGATTCCTTCTCGCAGGCTAATGGCGGCACCGGAAAGGCTGACCGCTCCGTCATCGGACTGGAGACGCTCGCCCATGCAAACCTCAGCGCGATGGTTAAGGGCGGCGTGCAGTGGGGCCTGTGGGGCGGCGCCATTGATAACCTCGGCACTGAGCGTCACCGCCGCTACATCAAGCCCACGATGGACCTAGATCTGCTGGGTGTCTATGCCATGACCGAGTTAGGCCATGGCTCCAACGTGCAGGCGCTGGAGACCACCGCTACCTATGACCCCGAGACTCAGGAGTTCATCATTAACTCCCCAAGTCCTTCGGCCAAGAAGGTTTACCTGGGCAATGCGGCGAAGCACGGCACCATCGCGGCAGTCTTCGCTCAGCTGTACACCCCTGGCGTAGAAGAATCCCACGGCGTGCACTGCCTCGTGGTTCCAATCCGCGACGAGAATCATGAGCCGCTGCCGGGCGTAACGATCGGAGATCACGGCCACAAGGGCGGCTTGCTCGGTGTGGACAATGGCACCCTGATGTTCGATAACGTTCGCATCCCGCGGGAGAACCTCCTTAACCGATTCGCCGATGTCGATGAAGAGGGCAACTACCACTCCCCCATCGAGTCGCAGAATCGCCGCTTCTTCACCATGTTGTCCACGCTGATTCGTGGACGCATCGCGGTCGGCGGCGCGGCAAACGCCGCAACCCGCACGTCCCTGGATATCGCGGTGCGTTACGCAACGCGGCGCCGCCAGTTCAATTCCGGTGGAGATACCCAGGAAAAGCGCATTATTGATCACCGCAGTCACCGCCTGCGCCTGCTCATCCCATTGGCCAAGTCCTACGCTCTGATGCTGCTGCACAATGAGGTCACCGGGCGCCTGTACAACCAGCAGCGCCAGATTAACGAGGAAGTACTGGACCTGGCCAACCCCACCGAGGAGCAGCTCATCCAGTCCCGCGAGCTGGAATCCTGGGCGGCCGGCCTTAAGGTCATGGCTACACAGCACGCCACCAAGACTATCCAGGAATGCCGCGAGGCCTGCGGCGGCGCCGGATACATGGCGGAAAACCTCTTGACCGTGTTCAAGGCGGACTCTGACGTGTTCACCACCTTCGAGGGCGATAACACGGTGCTCATCCAGATGGTGGCCAAGGAGATGCTCACCGCCTACGGCCGCGACATGGCTGACCTCTCCCCAATCGATATGGTGCGCTACGGCATCGACGAGGTAGGCGATCTCCTCCGGCGCCGTTCGGGCCTTTCGCGCACTGTCCAGAGCGCGATAGACGTGGCGCGTAAGAGCAACGACAATTCCATCTTCGACGCCGGCTACCAGGTCGAGCTCCTCGAGGACCGCGCGCAGTCCATCTTGAAGTCCCTGGCCAGCCGCATGCGCAACGCCCGCAAGCTGGAGCCCACCGAGGCCGCCAAGCTCGTGGATGAGGCTCAAGATCACATGATCGCGGCGGGTTGGGCCCGCATGGATTCCCTTGCCCTGCAGCACCTGGTCGAGGCCGAAGCGAAGCTGCCGGCAGATTCCCCGGCGCGTCCGGTCCTAGAGCAGGTCCGCGATCTGTACGCACTGTCTACCATCGTTGAGCACGCGGGCTGGTACCAGGAACACAATGTGCTGCCGTCCTCCCGCATCCGCGTGGCTCGCGCAGCGATCCGTGACTTGGTCGATTCGCTGGGCCCATGGGCCGAGGTTCTGGTCGATGCCTTTGACGTTCCAAAGGCGATTACCACCGTGCCTATGCTCCAGGACGCGGGCGTGGACTCGCCTCGCTACGCATAGCGCCAAACTTCCCGTACCGCCTGCCCCCACTCTGGCCCTGGAATGGGGGCAGGCTTTCCCTTTGCAGACTGTGTTTTCCTCCACAGCTCGGCGCCACCGCCCACCTCGCTCCGCCCTTCCACCGCGGATACGGACCGGGCCAGCAGCCTCGAGCACTGGTTGAAACGCCGGGTAGTGGGCGCCGGGCGAAAACCTCTTACCGGGGATAGTGAGCGGTTACCGTGCCCGCCTCGGCGTCCAGGGTGATTTCCCCGCCGTACGGTAATACCGCCTGAGGCCGCGTGTGGCCGAATGGGGCATTCAGGGCCACAACGAGCTCGGTGTTAAAACGCGCGATGTTTACCAGCAGGTACTCGTAATAGGCTTGCCGGCGAGCCTCGAGATACTCGGGCGGCACCGGGTGATCGCGATCAGAAACCACCGGCTGGGCAAAAGCCACGCCGACGGCCGCGTCGAGGTAGCCGCGCTCACCCATGGCCCGGACCCAACGCCCCACGTAGTCCGGCGGCGGGATTACCTCAGAGGTCTCAAACAGGAGAATGCTTCCCTCAAGTTCCTCGGCCGCGGGCAGCCTCCCGGCCAAGGCCAACTGATCAATGACTTCCAGGCAGCCTCCCCACGTGCGGCCGCGCACGGTAGTCGCCGGCCCCACGAATTCCAGGGGCGCGGCCGGATAACGCGGGGCGGGCTCAGTAAGGGCCTGCGGATCGGACCAGTCGTGGCCGTAATCCTCTGACAGGGTGGGCATGGAAAGCGTTACGTCCCCACCACCAAAGAGGGCCGCGCGCAAGGTCTCCAGATGTAGCTCATCGACCTGGGCCTGGCCCAGGTGCACCATGGTGGAACCGCCGTAGTAGCCGCCCGCGCCGTTTCGCCATAGCCAATTCAAGATGTTGGTGTTATCCGAGTAGCCAAAGAAGGCCTTGGGGTCCGCGCGCACCAATTCCGCGTCGAGGTGCCTGGTGACCATAATCTGGTCGTCGCCGCCCACCGTGGAGAAGATCGCGCGGATTTCGGGGTCTGCGAAGGCCGCGTTCACGTCGGCCGCCCGAGCCTCGGCGGAGGCCCCCATCATCGAAGTAGTGGGAAATTCCACAGGTTCCAGCCCCAGCACGTCACGCACTCGGCCCATCGCCTGCTCATGCACCGCCGGGAAATACGCGGGTGCGGCCCACGCCGGTGAAAGTATGGCAACCTTGTCACCGGGTTTGAGTGTCCTAGGCTGTAGCACTTGCAGGCCTCCTCATGATGAACTCGTAATCGCGATGCTCGCCTACTGCGAAGTAGTAGTCTCCAGCCTTTTTAAAGCCATAACGGCTGTAGAAGCGCTGAGCACCAAAGTTTTCTGACCACACCCCAAGCCACGCCGTGTGCTCACCGCACCAGTCAAGGAATACCTCCATCAGGCGCGCGCCGTATCCTAAGCCCTGGTAGTTGGACAGGATATAGAGGCGCTTGAGCTCACGGTCTCCCGGGCCAACCCCCTCATGCGGCAGCCCGCATGGCCCGGCTAAAGCGTAGCCCACGGGCCCGTTTTCCGCCTCGAGCAACCACACCGCGAATTCCGGATCCTCAAGGAGTTGTGCGTGCTTACCAAGATCGTAAGCGGAATCGAGAAAAGCCGCTAGATCCTGCGGCTTGTACAAATGCCCGAAGGTCTGGGTAAATGTCTCGGCTGACAGCGCTACCAGTGCCTGCGCGTCCTTGACCGCCGCGCGCCGGATGCGCAGTGGGCCGTGGGCGGTGGCGTCAGAGCTCATGGCTCCAGCATAAGCCACTTCGCCGCATTACTCGGCAGGCGTGGTGGTTGCGTAACCTGTAAGGCATGCTGTTCATCTATGACGCAGACTGCGGCTTCTGCACGGCCGCGGTTTCACGGCTCAGCCGCGCCTTTCCGCGCGTAGAATTCCGCGCATCGCGCGAGGTGGATTATGCCAAGTTTGGCCTAAGCCGCAACGATGTCCGCGAGCGTGCCTACTTAATCGTTCGCGGCGCCGGCCGTGTTGAGGTACGCGGCGGCGGGCAGGCCATCACCGGGTTGCTTTGCAGTTGGGGTGCCGGCGGCCGAGCCCTCTCGTGGCTGCTCAGTCGCCTCCCGCTGCGTGTGCCGATCGAGGCCGTATACCGGGTAACCGCCCGCAACCGGCACCGAATTCCCGGCGCGTGGGCTGCCTGCGACTCCAGTGGGTTGGCTAGCAAGGCAAAATGACAGCCGCAACACAAAGAGTTTCAGTAGGCTAATAAATATGAAATTGCCGAAGATTCTCGCCATTATCCTCGCCGGTGGAAAGGGCTCCCGCCTTGGATCCTTGACGGAACACCGGGCCAAGCCTTCCCTGCCCATTGCCGGTACATACAGGCTGATCGATATATCCCTGTCTAACCTCGCCCACTCTAAGATCACCGATGTGCTCATGGCGCTGCAGTACATGCCAAGTTCCATCAACCACCACATCGACGGCGGGCGTCCCTGGGACTTGGACCGTTCGCACGGCGGCCTGAAGCTCGCCTTTCCCTTCGAGGGTGCGGAGGGCGAGGGCTTCAATGATGGGAATTCCGCGACGCTTTTCTCCCAGGTTCGCGAGATTGAACGCGCCGATCCAGACATTGTCTTGGTCCTATCCGCGGACCACTTATACCTTGTCGATTACCTCGATGTTTTGGAAACCCACCAGTCCCTAGAGGCGGATCTGACCATGGTCACCACAGAGATCGATGATGACCCAGGCCGCTACTCCGTTATTAAGGCCGAGGATCAGATAGTCACCGAATTCCAGTACAAGCCTGATGAGCCCATCTCCAACACGGTTGGCTGCGAAATCTTCATGTTCGATGCGAAAAAGCTCGTGGCGGCGCTGCGTGAGCTTAAGGAGAAAGATGAGCTGGCCGATTACGGCGATGATCTCATTCCGTACTTTGTGCACAACCACCGCGTAGCCCAGCACAAGCACAACGGGTATTGGCTAGACCTGGGCACCGTCCAGTCCTACTGGGCGGCGCACATGGAAATCCTTGCCGGTGAGGGCATTCGCCTGGACGATGCCCACTGGCCGATATGGTCTGCGGAGCCACACTTGCTGCCGGCCCACGTTGACTCGAATGCCAAGCTCGAAAACTCGCTTATCTCGCCCGGAGCGAAGGTGCACGGCGAGGTCATTAACTCGGTGATCGGCCCCCAGGTCACCATCGAGGAGGGCGCCAGCGTGCGCAATTGTGTGATTCTCAACCGCGCCACCATTCCGTCTGGCGCCAATCTCCTCAACGCCATCGTCGATTTCGATGCGAACGTCTCCGCGCACGATCGCGGCAGCGACGAACACATCACTCTCATCGACCGCGACGGTCTGATTACCGCGCGGGAGGCTTTCGACCCAGGTGAGCGCCTGCCCTCGTGGAAGAAGTAGTTCACTCGCGGCGTCTAACGGGAACGGGTGCGTTTTCTTGCCATCGTGTCTGCCCTACTTGGTACGTTGTCGGTACGTAACTGGTACGCAACTGGTACGTTACACGTTCATATTCGTGCGTATTGGTTCCTATTGTGGCATGATGGGAAATACGGCACAACCAGGGAAAATAAAAGAAACTCCCTGCTCAACATCGAACAGGGAGTTTCCATTTTGTGGAGCTGCCGGGAATTGAACCCGGGTCCTTCGCCACCTTGCCAGGGCTTCTCCGTGCGCAGTCTGCGCGGGATCTCTACTCGACCCTCCGGCTCGGGCAAACACGCTCCGGATGATGGGCCCAGTTGCCAGTGAAAGTCCCGTTTGGCCCTGGCAACGCAGCCAAACGGCGAGTCCCTTAGTCGATGCCGGGATCTAGGTCAGGAACGAAACCTAGGCCGACAGACACGCGTCGCTGAAATTAGGCAGCGAGGGCGTAGTCACGCTGAGAGTTCTTCTCTGCGTTTATTGGTTGCTGCGACGCTTACGGTGGTCTCCAGCCTGCACCGGCACGCTTCCCCTGGCGCAATGAGCGAAGTCGAAACCAAATCAACCCCATTGCTTGCAGAGCGGGATGTGCATCTTCTCTACAGTGCGTTCAACACTAGCCCAGCCCCGTTCATTCCCGCAAGGCGGCCCCGAGCTGGGAAGGTTATGCGGCGCGTCAATGTGAAGGGGTGGGTTAAATCCGCCGGTTCTAGGCGTTGATCCCCTTGACGCGGCGGCCCAGCTCGCGGGTGATCTCACGGTTCTGGTCGCGGCGCTTGATGTCCTCGCGCTTGTCATAGGCCTGCTTGCCCTGCGCAAGGCCCAGCTGCAGCTTGGCATACCCATTCTTCAGGTAAACCTTGAGGGGAATGAGCGTCTTATTGCCGTCTCGGACCTGCCCCATGAGCTTGTCAATCTCACGGCGGTGAAGCAGCAGCTTGCGGGTTCGGCGCGGGGTGTGGTTCGTCCAGTGCCCCATGGAGTATTCCGGAATGTGAAGGTTACGGAGGAATACCTCACCATTGTCGATGGTGGCGAAGGCGTCGTTGAGGGATATCTTGCCCTCCCGCAGGGACTTGATCTCCGTGCCGAGCAGCACGATCCCGCACTCGATCTCCTCCAGGATTTTGTAATCATGGCGGGCTCGGCGGTTCGTCGCAAGAGTTGCCTCGCCGGACGCCGCCTTCTTCTTTTTTGCCTTCTTAGCCATAACCTACCAATCTACCGGCGAACTGCCCTACCGGCCAAACAATTTGCCGAGGAATCCCGTCCGCCTACCGGCCGCGCGTCGCTGCGGGGATGCCGCGCCGTACGAGGCCAGGGTGCGTTCAGCGGGAATCCCATGAATATCTAGGGCCCACGCCGCGATGGAAGAGCGCGCCACCAGCGCAATGTTGAAGTCCTGGCTGAGCACCACGAATTCATCCGTGAGCGCTTCCCTATCCGGGTGCACCAAGCAGACGGTGAAGTGCAAGGGGGCGGTGATGGTGGCGTCGGACAAGGCCGCGCGCGAAAACGGGCGAACGGCAAGGGAACCGTCCGCCCGATAGGAAGACACAGTCTTTTCCACCACATCCACCACCACTACCCCGCGCGGAATGGAGCGGTCTAAAACCTCAAGGTCTGTAAGGCCCGCCTGCCCGGCGGGATGGACCTCAACTACCTCGGCGCCCGGATGCGCGGCACGCGCTGCATCGGCCGAAGCGTAACGCCCCACCACGCGCGCGGCCTCGGCACGCCCCGGGGCCTGGGTCACAGCGGCAAAGACCGGGCCGGCGGGATCAGATGTGTAGGACAATCCAAGATGCGTCATGACAGGCCATAGTACTAGCGCCAGCTTGGGAAAACTCACGAAGGCCCCGCGGGATGCGAGTCCCCGAAGGGCTTATCGTGAGCTATTTTTCCACCACGGCCACGGGTGGCTACTTGCGGACGTAGGCGCGCAGCGTTACCTGGGCGACAATCGCGCTTACTACCATGGCGGCGATTCCGGCGATAGGCAGCGCTACCCACATATCGCTCGTTTGAATCGGGGCGATGAGCTGGGCCCGGTAGAGCCCCTCCAGGGCGTCATCGACCACCGTTGTCTTGGCGATAAACACGCCAATGCCCGCCAGGACGGCGCCCACCAGGGTGGCCAGGACGGCCTCAAGGATAAACGGGGCCTGGGTGATCCAGCGGGAGGCGCCCACCATGCGCATGATGGAAATCTCAGTGGAACGGTTAAACGCCGCGATCTGCACCATGTTGGCGATCAAGAATATGGCGGCCAGGGCCTGGACCGCGGCCAACGCGAACGTGGCGTTGCGGATGGAATCAAGGTTGTCCGTGGCACCGCGCACCTCTTCGACCTGGTCAACGATGGTGTCCACCTGAGGCAGATCACGGACCTCATCGATGGCGGAGGTATCCGTTGGGTCAACCAGGCGCACATGCAGCGCGGCCGGAAGGGCGTCCGGGGAGGTTTCCGCAACCAGCAGTGGATCCGTTTCCTGGAAGACCTCCGTGAAACGCTGGAAGGATTCCTCGCGATTGCGGTAGGTCAACGTCTCCACGCCGGAGTGGGCCTCCAAGGTGTCCTTGACCTCTCGGCAGGCCGGCGAGGAGCAATTCTGGTCATTGGCGGAGATATCCTCATCCAGCTGGATCATGACCTCGACGCGTTCTAGGTAGATGTCCTTGGTGTCCTGGGTCATGTTGGTGACCAGGATGCCCGCCACAACCAACCCAACGGAAATAGCGGTGGTGATGATGAGGGCAATGGTCATGGTGAGGTTGCGGCCCAGGCCCTTGAAGGCCTCTCGCAGCACAAACTTGGCATTCATTACTGGGCCTCCCCGTAGATAGCGTTATGCTCATCGCGCACGAGCTTGCCATTGTGCAGCTCAATGACGCGCTGACGCGCCTCATTAACAGCACGGGCATTGTGGGTGGACATGACCACAGTGGTGCCGCGGCGGTTGATTTGGTTCAACAATCCCATAATCTCAGCGGCGGTGGATGGGTCCAGGTTTCCGGTGGGTTCGTCCGCCAGAACCAGCTTGGGGCGGTTGACGAAGGCCCGGGCCACAGCCACTCGCTGCTGCTCACCTCCGGAGAGTTCATGCGGGTACCGGTGCGCCTTGGAACCCAGCCCCACCATCTCCAGGGTTTCCGGGACTAGCTTGGCGATGCGGGATTTCTTCTTGCCGATAACCTCCAGCGCAAAGGCCACGTTCTGCTCCACCGTCAGCTTGGGCAGCAGGCGGAAATCCTGGAAGACGTAACCAATGGACTGGCGAAGCCTGTTGACGTCCTTGCCCTTAAGCGCATTGACGTGGAAACCATCGTAATGGATATCACCGCTGGTCAGATTGGTTTCACGGACCATGAGCTGCAGGAAGGTTGACTTGCCTGAACCGGATGGGCCGATAAGAAAAACAAACTCTCCATCTTCAATGGTGAATGAGACATCATCTAAGGCCGGCCGGCCGGACGAGTCATAAATTTTGGTTACTCTATCGAAGGTAATCACATGCGCAACTCTAGCAACTCCAGTCAACAAGCGGAATCTTAATTGCCATTGAGCCATGGTTAACCCTGGGCCTAAACTTGTTATTTGGATCTCATTGCCATAGCGTTGAAAACTCACATGGCCCGACGACCGATCTACAAAGAAAGCGCCGAGACCAATGTCAACAACTGGTCAAAAGAATAAACAACCACCGAGAATCAATCCGCAGGATTCCTCCGACGATTCCCAGACAAAGCAGGGAACGGGCGGTTTCCTTGGAGCCATCGAGAAGGTGGGCAACAAGCTACCGGATCCTTTCTGGCTCTTCGTCATCCTCGCCGGCGTAGTTGCCATCAGCTCCTGGATCGGCTCCAAGATCGGCCTCGAGGCTGTGAATCCCGAATCGGGGGAACCCGTCTACGTAGAATCCCTCCTTAATAAGGAGGGAATCTCGCGCATGGTCTCCGAGGCCATCACGAACTTCACCTCCTTCCCGCCGCTCGGCGTGATCCTCGCCGTGATGCTGGGCGTAGCCGTCGCCGAAAAATCCGGCCTGCTCTCCGCCCTGGTCCGCGCCATGGTCTCCAAGGTTGGCCCCAAATCCCTGACCTTCGTCGTGGCCCTGGCGGGCGTCACCGGCTCCGTCGCGTCCGACGCCATCTACGTTATCCTCATCCCACTGGGCGCCATGGCCTTCCATGCCCTAGGCCGCTCCCCGATTGTGGGCGCGATGGTAGCGTTCGCGGCGTCCTCCGCCGGATTCAACGCCTCCCTGATCCTCAACATCACGGACCTCCTGCTGGCCGGCATCTCAACCCCTGCCGCCCAGATTGTCGATGAGAACTATGAGGTCTCCCCTCTGGCGAATATCTTCTTCGTCATCCCATCCGCTATCGTCCTGGCCCTCATCATCACCGTTGTCACGGAGTTCTTCATCGATAAGAAGGCCCGCCAGCTGGTGGACCATGACGACCTGGATCTCAGCGAGCTGTCCTTTGAAAAGGCTCCCGCCACCGATGAGGACGGCAACGTCATTGCGGACGCGGACTCTGCCCCAGCCGATACCAAGATCAGCGCTGAGGGCGGCATCTCTAAGGAAGATTTGGCGCTGGACTCTATCGAGTCCAAGGGCCTTAAAGCCGCCGGCGTCACGCTAGTGGCCTTCCTGGCCGGGTACTTTGCCCTCATGTTGATCCCAGCCTCCCCGCTTTCCGGCCCCGACGGTGACTTCATGCAGTCCCCACTCATCCAATCCATCGCGATTCCCATCACCCTGATGTTCTTGGCTGTGGGCATCGTTTACGGCATGGTCACCAAGTCCATCACCTCCGCGGCGGATGTTCCAGAATTCATGGCAGACGGCCTCAAATCCATGCTGCCGATGATTGTCCTATTCTTCGCAGTGGCCCAGTTCATCGCCTGGTTCGAATGGTCTAACCTGGGCATCTGGACCTCAATCAAGGGCTCCGAACTACTCCAGACCTGGAACCTGCCGCCGTTGGTCATGTTCGCGGCCTTCGTCATCATGGTGGCGCTGCTCAACCTGTTCATCACCTCCGGTTCCGCGCAATGGGCGCTGATGGCCCCAATCGTGGTCCCTATGATGATGTACGTGGGCACCTCCCCCGAGGTCACCCAGATGCTTTTCCGTATCGGCGACTCCCCCACTAACATCATCACCCCGATGAGCCCCTACTTCGCGCTGGCGCTGACCTTCCTGCAGCGCTACTACAAGAAGGCCGGCGTGGGAACCCTGATGTCCCTGGCTCTCCCGTACTCCCTGACAATGATCGCCGGCTGGTTCCTCTTCTTCGTGGCGTGGTACCTCCTGGGCCTCCCTCTGGGCCCCGGCGTGTCCATGGAATACCCAGCCGCTGGCTAAGGCTCCGCCAAGCCACCCCCGTTTTCCTTACGGCGCCCTCCCTTCCAACGCGGAAGAGGGGGCGCCGCTTTTGTCTTCCCCCGGGTATAGGGCGAGGTTTAAACACCACCCCCTATTTAGCGCCACTATTTAGCGCCCGGGATTGTTCGCCGCTACCCCGCATGCGAGCCGGGGTTATGCCTGAGGGGACTCCTGGGACATGCGCCACCGGATGCCCGCCTCGAGCAATCCATCGATGTCACCGTCGAGCACCTTCTGCGGGTCTCCCACCTCGAAGTTGTTACGCAGGTCCTTAACCATTTGGTAGGGGTGCAGCACGTATGAGCGCATCTGATTGCCCCACGAGGCGTTGCCCCCGGCACCCAGCGCGTCCATTTCCGCCCGCTCCTCCTGGCGTTTGCGCTCAAGCAGCTTGGCCTGAAGCACGCGCATGGCGGAGGCCTTATTCTGGATCTGAGACTTCTCATTCTGGCACGTGACCACGATCCCCGTCGGCAGGTGTGTC
The DNA here is from genome assembly GCF_004795735.1 of Corynebacterium endometrii. NCBI lineage: Bacteria > Bacillati > Actinomycetota > Actinomycetes > Mycobacteriales > Corynebacteriaceae > Corynebacterium > Corynebacterium endometrii. The sequence continues at coordinate 676,316 of NZ_CP039247.1, read as the reverse complement.
AGGCGAACGGCCGAATCAGTGGTGTTGACGGACTGGCCGCCTGGCCCAGAGGAGCGGTACACGTCCACGCGCACCTCAGAGTCGGGGACCTCGATGGAATCCGTCTGCTCAACCACGGGCAGGACCTCCACCTCGGCAAAGGAGGTCTGGCGGCGGGCCTGGTTATCGAACGGCGAAATGCGCACGAGGCGGTGTGCGCCTTGTTCCACCGATAGGGTGCCGTACATATATTCACCATGGACCACGAAGGTCGCGGACTTTATGCCGGCCTCTTCTGCGTAGGAAATGTCATAGACATCGACCTTGTGCCCCTTCTTCTCCGCCCAACGCACATACATGCGCATGAGCATTTCGGCCCAGTCCGCCGCATCCACCCCGCCCGCGCCGGAGCGGATATTGATGACGGCCTCGCGCTGGTCATACTCGCCGGAGAGCATGGTGGTAACCTCCAGCGCTTCGATTTCACCGCGAAGTTCCTCCAGCTCGGAGTCCGCGAGGGCGGTATCCCCCTCTTCCTCCGCGAGTTCATACATCACCGGAAGGTCGTCGATGCGCCCGCGCAGGCCGGAGAGTTTACGCAGCTTGGCCTGAGTGGCGGATAGCTCCGTGGTGACCTGCTGCGCGTGATCCGGGTCATCCCATAGTGATGGATCCGCCGCTTGGGCCTCCAGCTCCCGGACTCGCTCCGCGAGCGCGTCCGGGTCCATGACCTTCTCAATAGTGGTCAGGGTTGCGGAGAGTTCGTTGATGGCGGCGGATGTTTCAGGTCGCATAACGCCCCAGTCTACCCAGTATCCCCGTTCAATTAGCGATCGCCCTTGAAAAGCACCACAATGGAACGCATGAATTCAGAACCGTCCTTGACTGAGATGATTGACGCGGTCACCAAGACCTTCATCGTGGCCCATGCCGATGATACTGACGCCCACTTGGCGCAGGCATTGGTCTACAACGCCGGCCGGCTGGCCTGGCGCCTGCGGGAGCAGGGCATCACCACCGAGGCCAAGACTTCCGTGTCTGACGTGGTGACCGATGCGGATCGCGCCGCCGAGCAATTCGTTTCAGGAGTACTTGAGGCCGTCCGCCCGGAAGATGGAATCGTGGGCGAGGAAGGCGCGGCCCGGCATTCCGAATCAGGGCGTATCTGGCACATCGACCCGGTTGACGGCACGTACAACTTTGCCTCGGGTTCTGACTACTTCTGTTCCGCCCTATCCCTGTCCGATGCCGAGGGCGTCATCATGGGGGCGGTGCATCGCCCGGCGATGGGTTATACCTGGTTCGGCGGCCGCGATTTCCCAACCTCGCGCGACGGTAAGGAAGTAACCCCGCTTGCGGACAGCCCGGCCTCCCGCAGCAGCCTGGCCACGTACCTGCACCCAACGTCCATGGCCATCCCGGAGATCCGCGAGGCTTGGCAGCACGTGGCGGAAAACTTTGCCACCCTGCGCATGCTGGGCGCCGGTTCCATCGACCTGGCTAGCGTTGCGGACGGCACGTGGGGCGCCTGGGTTCAACACTCCGTGGCCGATTGGGATTGGCTTCCGGGCAAGGCTCTGGTGGAAGCCGCCGGCGGAAAGGCCATCAAGGTGGAAGCCGGCGGCGTAGAGTGGTGCGTTGCAGGAAATAAGCAGGTTGTTGCCGAAATTGAGGAGTTGTTCCGTGGGTAAGTATTCAGAGGACTTGGCCTTGGCCCTTGAGTTGGCCGGCGTGGCAGATGCCATCACCATGCATCGCTTCGAGTCGGACAGCCTGCACGTTAAGTCCAAGCCGGACATGACCCCCGTCTCGGATGCCGACCTGGCGTGTGAGAAGGCCATCCGCGACAAGCTCTCGGAGGCCCGCCCCGATGACGAGGTTCTGGGCGAGGAATTTGGCGGCGAGTCCACCATTGAGGGCCGCCAGTGGGTCATCGACCCGATCGACGGGACTAAGAACTACGTGCGCAACGTCCCGGTATGGGCAACCCTCATCGCCCTGCTTGAGGACGGTGAGCCGGTTGTGTCTGTCATCTCCGCACCGGCGATGCGCCGCCGTTGGTATGCGTCCAGGGATTGCGGCGCTTTCCGTGTAGTCAACGGCGAGGCCAGGGAACTCCATGTCTCCGGCGTCACGAAGCTCGAGGACGCGTCCTTGGCCATGAGCTCCCTCGCCGGCTGGAAGGAACTGGGGCTGCAGGACAAGTTCATTGGGCTAACCGAATCCACCTGGCGCCTGCGCGGATACGGTGATTTTTGGAATTACTGCCTCGTTGCGGAAGGCGCCGTGGACATTGCCGCGGAGCCAGAGGTCTCCCTGTGGGATCTGGCGGCGCCCGCGTTACTGGTCACCGAGGCCGGCGGCGTCTTTACCTCCCTCACCGGCGAACCCGGCCCAGCGGGCGGCAACGCGGTGGCCTCCAATGGCCACCTGCACCGCGCGGTGATAGAAGCCTTGGCTCCGGACGCGCCGGCCGAATCCAACTAAACTGGCCACTCATAGTTCTTACGCCCCCGCCGCTGCGGAGATCGCGCGGTTACGCGCTGCAAAAGGAGCAGGTGATAGACCCCAATGAAAGCTTTTGGATTCCTCTCATTCGGCCACTACGCCTTTGGCGGCACGCGTGGACCGAGCGCTACCACAATGGCCCAGATTCACCTGGAGCTGGCCAAGGCCGCGGACGATATAGGGGTAAATAATGCCTCCTTCCGCGTCCACCATTTCGTCCCGCAGGCGTCCGCACCCATGCCGCTGCTGGGCGCTGTAGCCGGGGCCACCAAGCGAATCGAGGTGGGCACCGGGGTCATTGACCTGCGCTATGAGAATCCGCTTTACTTGGCCGAGGAAGCGGCCTCCTTGTACCAGCTCTCCGGCGGCCGCGTGGCCCTGGGCCTTTCCCGCGGGGCACCCGAGGTGGCGGAACGCGGCTGGGAGGCCTTTGGTTACACGGCGGAGAAGGGCAATGGGGCTGATCTAGCGCGCGAGCACTTTGAGAAGTTCATGGCCGCGATAGACGGCCACGGTTTTGCCACCGCTGCCCCGCTGGAGCGGCAATACCCACAGATGTTCCAGCCCGGTTCGCCGCTGCCGGTATTTCCCCACGCGCCGGAGTTGCGCCGCTGCGTATTCTACGGTTCTGGTACCCACGCCACCGCCGAGCAGGCCGCGCGCGATGGGGTCAACCTAATGTCTTCAACCCTCGTTTCGGAGACCTCCTCATCCACTCTGGGTGAGATTCAAGCCGAACAAATTTCCCGCTACCGCGCAGCCTGGCGGGATACCGGGCATGGCTGGGCGCCGCGCGTGTCCGTGTCCCGTTCCATTTTCCCCATCGTGGACGGTGCCGATATGCAGCGCTTTGGCATGCAGGCATCGAGCTCCGATCAAGTGGGCATGCTGCCCGATGTGGGCGCCACCACCTTTGGGCGGACCTACGCGGCCGAGCCGGATAAACTCATCGAGCAGCTCAAGGCTGACCCCGCCGTAATGGCCGCGGACACCCTGATGCTTACGGTGCCCACCGGCATGGGAGTGGACGTCAACGTACGCATCCTGGATAACTTCGCCACCCACGTGGCACCCGAACTGGGGTGGGAGCCAAACACCGCAGGGCCCGTAACCGGCTACCCCATCACCGAGGCTAACTAGGGGCCTAAGTTACCCCTACCCCCGTTTCAGAGGGGTAGCAAAAAAGGGGGGCCTGACCGCTGTCTCAACGAGCAGCGGCCAGGCCCCTTCAGGTCGGCCCCTGTAGGGGTGTCCCCCAGTTAATCCTTGGGGAGATAGAAGCCTGCCCCCACTCCCCCACGGCGGTCCATGGACGCCTTGATCGCATCGGCGTCGCTGGTAACCGTTGGTACGTGAATCCCGCCCTGCAGCGGGGTGACGCATGGAAGGGTGTTGCCGCCCGCGGTCAGGCCGGCGGAGATAACGCCTACCACCCGGCCGCGGTTAAATACCGGCGCGCCGGAGTCCCCGACCATGGCGCAGACCTGGTTGAACTGGAGCTGGTCAGTCACCAAAAAGGTCATGCCGCAGGTGGTACCTGAAGCCACGCCACGCTTGCACATGATGTCACCGGGATTGACGTCACCGCCGAACCGGTAGGCCGTGACGCCGTTATAGGTGCGGGACACCTCTGCATCAGAGCCCAGTTCAATCACGGAATAATCCAGGGCCTCATCCTTGTGCACCACGGTGCCGGTATCGCCGACCTGCCACGAATCGGCGGAGGCAACGGATTCCCCAACGTCACCGCAGTGCCCGGCCGTGATTCCCACCTTGTGCCCCTGGGCGTCATAGCCAGCCACGGTCAGCGTGCACATGGTGTCCCCACCCACGTAGATTGGCGTTCCCGGCCCGTATAGGGACTTGCCCTGGGCTAGTGCCTGGTTGGACTCCTTTGGCATGCGCGGCGCATCGAAATAGGAGCCCGGAACCCGGTGGAGGACGTAATCCGCGGTGGGCTTTGCGGCCATCACCTTGGAAAACAGGTCATTTTTCCACACGTAGTTTGGGTCACTAACTTGGGGCTTGAACTCAGGCTGGGTAGCTTGCTCAAGCTCGTCCTCGATCCCCAAGGGGTTGGGGTTCGTGGCGGGCATATCGGCATAGTGCTGGGTAGCCTGCGTTGCCTGTTCAATCAGTGGCGCTGCTTCCGGCACAGCCTGAGCTGCTGCCTTAGCGGCGCGTGAGACGTGCTGGTTGAGCTGGTCAGCTGCGGCATCCACCGCATCCGTAACCTGCTCATCAACCGGAGCGGTCTCAATGCCAAACCTGCTCAGTTCGCCACGCACCTGATCGACAATCTGCGCGGAATCGAGTGAAAAGTCCGGTAAATCCTGGGCGGATGCAGCTGGCGCTGCAAAGAGAAACGCACCCGCGAAGGCCGAGCCCACAAGGACCTTCTTGAGGTGCGAAAAGCGGAGCATAAAAGAGCCTTTCTAACACGTACCTTTTGACCAACGCCACCCATACTCTCACGGCTGATTTTGCGGGTGAAGAGACTCGTGTGACTGTTACCAAGCCGATACCCAAAGGACGCAAAAGCCCCAGTTTGCTACCGCCCCGTAGCCCCGTTTGGAGGGGGCGGTCAACCACCGGCGACGCAGTGAAAGACTTGGTAATTGTGTTCGCGGTAATGGGTTGGCCTTCCCAAGTGACGGCAGGGGTCAAGCGCGCCCAGCTCCTGCTCGCGGCCTCCGCCTCGGCGGTGGATACGGCCGGGAGACCCGCGGGGCTAAGCCTTGAGGAATGCTGGAATCCAATTCCAGGCGATTGCCTCCGATAAAGGGGGCGGTCAGGGCGGCCTTATCTCGCACGCCCGTAACAATGGGCACGGCGTGGAGGCCAATTGAGCTTGTAAATAGCCGGCATTTTCCTTCGATTACCGAAGGGGCTGCCTTGGGGCCAATATTGCGGGGCCAGGCCCGGCGGTAGCGTCCAAAATTACCGCGACGGTATGGGGCGGTGCCAGGGTGTTGACGGACCAACTCCGGCTTGTCGTGGATGAGTTTGCGCGCCCCTTCCATGCCCGAGGTTTACGCCTGAGATAGATCATGATTGCTTGACATGTGCCTTGCCCGCGCGACCACCCGGCCCTCCATAAACCACGGTGGTTGTGGCATGAATCCCGCCGGACCCACCGGCTTGCGGGATTTACCATTGCCATAAAGGCGCTAACTACCGAATCCGCTGCCCGGCGCCCAGGACACGCTCACCGCGGGGGCCACCGAGGCATTGTTGTCCGCCAAGGAGCTCACGCGGCGAAACTCCATGTCCACCCTGTCTGAGCTGATGCGAGCGATGCCGTAGCCGTGCGCGTCGAAATCCACGTGGCGGACCCATGGATTGGCCCCGCGCAGGGTGTTCTCCACGAGAATGGTGGTGGGATTATCTTCATTGTGCGGGATGCCGGTGTACTGGGTGAGCAAATCGTCAATGTTGGGGGCGGAAATGGACGTGGTCACCATTTCACACGCCACCTCCTTGCCCTGGTGGAAGATGCTGTTTGCCCACTCGCTGTGGATATCGCCGGTGAGGAACAGGTTCCGCCCACCACGCTGGGCCAAAAGTGTAAGCAAGCGGTCACGGTCCGCGGTGTAGCCGTCCCACTGATCCGAATTGAGGGGAAAGCCGGAGGTGGTGGCCTTGACGTGCTGGAGGGCGGCGTCAGCGTCAGGGTTGCCCGGGATGGTCAAAAGGCGCATCGGCGCCATCATGACGGAATTGCCCATTACCATCCAGCGCGCCTGGGAATTGGTTACCGTGCGCTCTAGCCATTGGTACTGCTCCGAGCCCATCATGGTGCGGTCTGGTGCCGAGTAGCGGGCCAGGGTGGTCTCAGCGTCGCGATAGGATCGCAGGTCCATCATGGTCAGCTCCACCAACGTGCCAAAGCGCATGTTGCGGTAGAGGTGCCCCTCCTTGGACGGGCGGGTCTGGCGCAACGGCATCCACTCGTAGTACGCCTGCATGGCCGCGTTGAACCGCACCGGCCACGTCCCCTCTGCGTATCCGTCCGTATGGTTTTCCGCGCCGTGCCGCCAGGAGTTATTGGCGGTCTCGTGGTCATCCCAGATAACCACCCACGGGGCCGCCGCATGGGCCGCCTGCAGGTGTGCATCCGTGCGGTAGCGGCCGTAGCGCATGCGGTAATCCTCTACGGTGACAATCTCCCAGCTGGGATGGTGCGGGCGAACCACACCACTTTTGCCAACGTATTCGCCGGTGCCGTACTCGTAGATGTAATCGCCAAGGAAGACTACACAATCGAACGCATCCGCCTGCCCTTGGGCCGCCATGTCCTTGTACGCCGCAAAATAGCCGGACTCCCAATTGGCGCAGGAGGCGATCGCGAAGTTTACCTGTTCAACCTCCGCGTCGGCGGCCGGGGCGGTTTTGGTGCGCCCCACAGGGGACGTGGCCCCCGCATGGGACCCGTCAGCTACGGTAAAGCGGTAGTAGTAGACCGTCGCCGCCTCCAAGCCGTGCGGATCTACGTGCACGGTGTGGTCGTGGGCTGCGCTGGCCACCGCCTCGCCGGAGGCCACCACGTCGGCGAAATCTGGATCACGCGCAATCTCCCACCGCACCCGGACGTCAACGCCCAACCCGGATCCCGGCAGCGCGTCGCGGTCCGGGGTCACCCGCGTCCACAGCACCACGGAACTGGGGAGCGGGTCGCCCGAAGCAACGCCGTGCAGGAAGGGCAGCTCGGCGTCGATGGGCTGGTACTTGCTAGGCTGCTGCGCCGTGCGGCCGCTGCTGAGTTGGGCGTGGGCGACACCGGTGGCGGACAATCCTGCGGCTGCGGCGCCGGCCGCGCCCCAGCTCAAAGCGGTGCGGCGGTCGAGTGAGATGTCAGCGATGTTAACCATGACTGGCAACATAACGCGGCCGCTGGGGCCTCGCTTCGCGAATACGCCTATTTAAACTCCAATCATAGAAGAGTTCTATTGGAGTTAACTGTTAGTTCACAAAGTAATGGTTTCCTGTTCGAGTTGCAGTTCAACGACGCTTTGAGAAAAGGGACCCATGCGCTCTTCAGTAAAACTTGCCGCTGCCGCCACCGCCGCCGTGTTGACCGTAGGCGGTGGAATTAGCACCCCCGGCACCGCGGTGGCCCAGGCCGCGCCCATCTACCGCGCTGCCATTCAGCCCGGCCAGGATGAAACCCAGCTGATTGCCACCTGGCGCACGTCTGCCACCTCGGCGCCAGAGGTTCTAGAGCTCACTGCGGCCGACGGCACCACGACCGTCTTCCCCGCCCAGGAAAAGGATGCGGGCAAAATCCTGTACAAATCCCAGTTCGCCACCGCCACTGGCCTCAAGCCCGATACGGAATACACCTACCGTGTGGGCTCCGATGAAGGGGGTTGGTCTGCGCCGGAGACCTACCGCACCGGCAACTTCGATTCCGAGTGGTCCTTCGTCACCGTCGCCGACGCTCAGATTGGCGTCAACTTGGGCCTTAACGAACAGGCTGAGCAGTGGCGGAGCACCATTGGCAACGCTATTGCCGACGTGCCCGATGCGGAGATGATCTGGTCCCTTGGCGACCAAGTTGAGGGCTGGGGCGCACCGACCGGCCAATATGAACGCTTCTTTTCCGCGCCCGAGCTTCGCCGCGTGCCCATCAACGCGCTGCCGGGCAACCATGAGACCTACGCCTCCGCCCTGGAATTGGCGCATTATGACGAACACTTCATCAACCCTAACGCCCAGGCCAACAGGGACTTCTTCTTTGAGCGCAACAACGTCCTTTTTATCGGCCTAAATACCACGGCGTCCTCTGCCGCGGACATCGCCGCCCATGAGCGGTTCCTGCGCGATACGGTCGCCGCGCACGCCGCCGATAATGACTGGGTGATTGTGGGCATGCACCACTCATTCTTCTCCCAGGGCGATCACTACCTCGACCGCGACGTTACGGCACTCCGCGAGTCCCTAGCCCCGGTGATGTCTGAATTGGGCGTGGACGCGGTGCTTTCCGGCCATGACCATATCTATACCCGCACGCACCTAATGAATGGTCTCACCCCGGTTGAGCCCGAGGCCGCACCCCAGCGCGGCGATGCACTTTCCCCGCAAGAAGGCGAGGTCCTCTACATCACCACCACCTCCGCCGGCGGCGGCAAGTTCTATGACTTCGCCGATGCAAACGGCAAGGAATACCCCAACGCCCGCTACGAACACATCGATAAATCCCTAGAGCATGACTCCACCGCCTTCTGGCGCCAGGATTACACCGAGGATTACATGCGCGTGGACGTCTCCAGCGACGAACTGACGTTTACCACCTACAACGCCAACGACCCAAGCATGATCGATAAGGTAACCCTCCGCAACGATGATGCCCCTGTATCTTCAACTAAAGCTACGCCAACAGACCCGGCGTAGCCAACATACCAACCACCGCGTCTGGGACTGTCGCGCCCTTCAGCCCCTTCCATTACGCCGATAGGCGACAGTGATCTAGCATAATCCCAAGCCTGCTATACGGACTCTTATAGGCTCTCCAGTGAATCCTCTCATGCGGGCTAGACGCCAATAGTGTCTACCACAGCAGGCCCGGCCCACGGAGTTTTACCCTCCTGGTAAAGTAAACCGGCCTCAGCTTCTACTACTTATTTTCCAGTTCGATTGCTTCAGCGTAGAGCCTAAACAAGTGGGCAACAATCTCCTGCTCACGCTCCGCGTCATCCAAATGAGAGAATTCAACCCCATAGGCAGCTTCGACCGACTTGTCTAGCTCCTGGTGAGCCCTGACCAGAGTTGGATAGAGGAAGTTGTTATCCGGGTCGTAGAGGTCAGCAAGGGTTGCTCCTTCATATTCCGCACGAGCATCGAGCACCGCTTGAGCACAACGCTCAATCTCAAGCCGCTGAGCATCCGTTGGCTGAGGGAACACGAAGTTGTTGTAAACCACACCACTAGAATAGCGATAACCGTTGCCTAAACGTCCTGCAACTACTCGCATCCAGGCATGATGAAATTGCGAATTGAGTACACCAAAATGGAATCTCGATGCATTGGGGATAAGCTTCACAAGATTCGAAGCAAGTACCCCTGGTGGGATCAGCCCAATTGGAAGGTACTTGCGGCGGGATGTCGTAACTTCAGGAATCACAATCGATTCGCCATCTGGCATGTTCTCGACATGAAAGCGCGTGGGTTTATTAGCAAGTTTCTGAGTTGGAACGCTCTTACTCGCTAAGCGATATTCTTGGACCGCTTTGACGCGCTCTCGAGCGAGCGGCATTTTTTTAAAATCGTCAGACGTAGCCTCTCCTAGCCAGAGAATCCAGCGTTTCGTGCCGTTGATTAATTCTCGCGAACCAATAAATTCTTTAAAGAAATTTACCGCTTTCGGTTCCTGCGCTACAAAGGCTTCTTTCTCTTCGGTCGTGAAAATATATTGCCCGCCGTCAATCGGCTTATTGCCAATCGCCATTTCTGGCACATTCGAGATAGGTTTACTGCGATTCCAAATAAAGACGTCAGGCCCGTCAGCCAAATAAGCATTGAGGCGATTCGGGTGCTGCAGCTCTGGCCGAGCATCGGGATGATCGTAGTGAAACAGCCGTACTAAATCATTCTGCTTTGAGAACCCGACGATAACGCAGAAGACATGAGCCCCATCATTGGCATCGGTGACCCAACGAAAAGTGTCATGGGCAAAATTGATTTGGAAGCCCATGTTCATGATCGGGTACCAGATATTTGCGACTTGCACGCCTTGTACCACGGAGTTGGTTGCAACAAACGCGGTGCGTACATCGTGGTCACCCATGAATTCGGCGGCTTTAATGAACCATCCAGCAACGTAATCGATATCGCCAACGTTACGAGTGCCCGCTGGGAATACGTCTTTAAGCTCTGCTTTTTGTTCTTTGGATTGGTTACGGGCACCCAAGAACGGCGGATTGCCAATGATGTAGTTGCAGACCGTAGGGGCAATCACAGTCTTCCAATCAACCTTAAGCGCATTCCCATGAAGAATATTGGCAGCATCATGCAACGGTAAATCTTCGATTTCCTGCGTGATTATCGACTGAGCTTCAACGTTAGCCTGCAACTGGGCAATCCAGAGAGCGGTGGATGCCACCGAAACCGCAAAGTCATTGATTTCAATTCCGTAGAACTGGTTCAGCGAAACCTTCAAGGGGTTTGTCATCTCGAAACCCAACTGGGTCTGTCCACCATAGAGAATGGAAAGAACCTTGTTTTCCAGACGACGCAGCTGGATATACGTCTCCGTCAAGAAGTTGCCGGACCCACAAGCCGGATCAAAGAACGTCAGCGATGCAATCTTGTCATGGAATTTTTCCAATAGCTTGTTGCGCTTACGAGGAGTTAACCCCTCTGCATCAACTATTTCCGCCAACTCATCTTTCAGGTCGTCGAGAAAAAGCGGGTCAATGACCTTATGGATGTTGTTTGGGGTGGTGTAATGCATACCGCCCTGGGCACGGATTTCAGGATTTAGCGTGGACTCGAATACGCCGCCGAAGATGGTTGGAGAAATCTCTGCCCAGTTTGTATCCCTGGAAACCTCTTCTAACAGCAACTCCAGAATGTCATCGGTAAAGGGAGGAATCTCCTGATTGTCTCCGGGACGGAACAATCCACCATTGACGTAAGGGAATGCCTTTAACTGTGGATCCATGTAAGGATCGGTACGCTGCTCTACAGGAGTATCGAGAACCTCGAAGAGTTCCTTAAGCCGACCACGTACCACATTGGCTGGCATGCCATGTAGGTAGTTATAAAGCGCATCCTTGCCAAAAAGTCCTGCGTCCTCGGCGAAAAGGCAAAAGACCAAACGTACACAAAGCACATTGAGCGAATGCTGGCTCGCAGTAGAATCGGGGAATTGGTACTGGTCGCGGAGTTTCGAATAAAGCTTACCGATGAGCTGACCGGCTTCCATGGAGGCTTTTTCCTCACGCTTTGCTCGTGCACGCTGAGGATCAGTTAGGAAGTCAAGAAGGTGCAGCTGAGCAGCAAGCTCGGCGAGGGCAAACTCCACGTAATTCTCGTCTGGTTTTGCCACATCAAGATTGTGGATCCGGAACGTCTCAAAGTTAGAGACGATAATGAAGTCTGGGCGTTGTGAGTTAGGCAGGGAATTCGCGTAGCTCAAGGCCTGCTGGAATGGAGTAACCATCTGGCCCTGACGCAGCTCTGGTTTATCCAGCGAGACTCCAAGGGCCTTTTGCTCAACGATGGTCCTTGCTTCTGCAATGACTACATCGATGTAGCCACCTGAATAGGCACGCTCTTCGTAGCGAACGTTAGTGACCACATCCTCCAGACAGACTACTTCTGTAAGCAACTGGTTCCAGAAAGTTGCAGTATCGCCTTTTTCGTACCCCCTCCCCTCCCACGTAGCGCTGAAGGATTCTGCCGCAGCGCGTCGCTGCTGAGGAGTACGGGATACGGTAGGTGCTTGCATAACGAAGATTCTATCTAATCGTCGAAGGCCTACTGCACCTAATATCCAGGAAATTCCTGTACGGAGTTGACGGATGAAAATGCTCTTCCTGGCCCTTAGTCTGTCAAGCCGCCAGTTTCAAAACCGAGTAGCACAACGAAAAGGCCCTGACCGGTGTTTCCACTGGTCAGGGCCTGGAAGTTGGTAGCGGGGGCAGGATTCGAACCTACGACCTCTGGGTTATGAGCCCAGCGAGCTACCGAGCTGCTCCACCCCGCGTCGGATGATACTTCCTATCATCTCGCCGTGTTGGCGACTCCTGTAACTATACATAAAGGTGCAGCCCCACCCAAATCCCCAGTACAACCGGGGTTTGGGCGGGGCCTTGAGAGGCTTAGCCGCAATTAGCGGGCGCCTTTTTAACCTTAAAGGTCTTGGTAGGCACGAACCGCTGCGTCCAGCTCATCCAGAGCGCGGCCGTATTCCTCGTTGGTGCCGTCGCGTGCTTCCTCCAGCCCACGCAGCGCGTCGTTAATGGCCTGGACCGTCTCGTCCTGGCTTGCAGCCGGGGCAGGGGTTGCAGACTCCTCCGAGGAGTCGTCGGCCGCAGGTGCGTCATCCTCGGGCGCCGCTTGATCCTGGGCAGCATCCTCCGGCGCGTCCGAACCATCGCCCGGCACTACCTCAATCTCCTGCGCGGCCTTGGGATCGATGCCTACCTGCTGCAGGGCCTCTGAGACGGACGGTGCGTAACCCACGCGACCCTTGTAGGACACGAGGACGCGAAGCAGCTTAGGATACGCGGATTCCTGCTGCGAGCGCTGGGAGTAAATCGGCTCGATGTAGAGGATTTCTCCATCACCCACCGGCAGGGCCAGCAAGTTGCCGTTATGCAGCGTGTTAGTGCCCTCCCACAGCGTGCGGTCGCGAGCAACCTGGTCTGAAGACATCATCGCATCCTGCGCCTGCTTTGGACCCAGGGTTTGGGTATCCGTTGGCAAGACGCGAACGGTGATTTGGCCATAGTTATCCGGATCGGAAGACACGGACATGTGCGCGGACAGGAACTCGCGGCGCAGGCCACGGAAGGTGGTAATCAGCTGGAACGAAGGCTCGTTGGTCTCAGGGTCCGCGGCCACTACGTAATACGGTGGCTGATCCAAAGCCTCACCAGAGGCCTCAGAGGACGTTGGATCACCGGGGATAGACCAGAACGCGTCATTGTTAAAGAACACGCCCGGATCCGAAACGTGGTAGCGGGCCAACAGATTGCGCTGAACCTTGAACAGGTCTTCCGGATAGCGCAGGTGGGCGCGGAGCTCATCGGAGATTTCAGACTCGGGCTTAACCACGCCCGGGAATACGCCCTGCCACGCCTTGAGCACTGGGTCCTGGGTGTCAAACTCGTACAGGGTAACGGAACCATCATAGGCGTCCACGACCGCCTTGACGGAGTTACGGATGTACCCCACCTCGTCGCTGATCAGGCGCTGGGTGGTGCCGTCCGGGTTCAGCGCGTCCTGAGTGGTCTCTGTCAGAGAGGTGCGCTGAGCATAGGGCAGGGAATCCAGCGTGGTGTAGCCATCCACAATCCACTTGATGCGGCCATCAACTACCGCTGGGTAGGTCTGGGAATCGGTGGTCAACCACGGGGCCACTTCCTGCACGCGCTGGCGCGGGTCACGGTCGTAGAGGATCTTGGATTCCTCACCCACACGGTCGGACAGCAGCAGGTTAATCTCGCGGTACTTCAGGGCGTAGGCGGTGCGGTCAAAGATATTGCCGATGGCCACGCCGCCGTCACCCTCATAGGTGTAGGTGCTTGTATCGGTGTCATACTCCACTGGCTCCTCACCGGTGCGGCCAACGATGGCGTAATCCAAATCGGGAGAGGTGGCTGCGATTACCGGCCCGTAGTAGATGCGCGGCTGGTCAACGCGGATACCCAGCTCCTTCTCGGCGTCGAGGGTCTCACCCTCAGTCTCATCCTCGCCCGCGAGCCCCTGAAGGTCGGAGCGGGTAAAGATTGGGAAACCGCCACGAGTGGAACCGGCGTCCCGGGCTACCTCGTCAACCGTGTTGGCTTGCGCGGCAATAAAGCCATTGCCGTGGGTGTAAACCGTGTGGCGGTTGATCCAGTTCAGCTGATTTTCCTGAAGCGCATTGGGATCCATCTCGCGCGCGGCAACCACGAAGTCACGCATTTCGCCATCGACCTCGTAGCGGTCCATGGCCAAGGTCTCCGGGAAACCATAGAAGTTACGCAGCTGCTGCATCTGGGTAAAGGTCGGTGCCAAGATGTCCGGGTCCAGCAAGCGCAGGTTGGAGATGGTGGCCTCATCCGCCGCCACGTCTTCATCCGATGCGCCGTTGGCGCCCCAGTTCTCAACGTAGGTGACCTTATCGTCGGTCAACCCAAACGCGTAGCGGGTCGACTCGATATTGCGTTGGATAGACTCCGCTTCCTTGGCCTGGCGGTTGGGCTGGACGGAGAACTGCTCCATCAGAAGCGGCCACACCGTGCCAATGGCGATGGAGCTCACGAGCATAAGCACTACGGCCAGACCCGGAATGCGCAGGTCCTTGATGACGATCGCCATGAAGAAGGCGATAACCACGAATACGCCGATAACCATCAAGATGATTTTGGCAGGAAGCTGCGCGTTGATATCCGTGTAGGACGCGCCGGTGAACAGGTCATTGCGGGTGTAGAGCAGCTCGTAGCGGTCAAGCCAGAAATTGATGACCTGCAGGAGCATCCACAGGCCAGCCGTTACCGCTAGCTGCACGCGGGCGGGCTTGGATACCTTTCCTTTGATGCCGGCTGCCTGATTTCCTAGGCGAATCCCGCCAAGGATGTAGTGGCCTACGATCGCGAGGATGAACGCCAAGGCGGCCAGCATCGCGAAGGAATCAACTACGAGGCGGATGACCGGCAGCTGAAATGCGTAGAAGCCTAAGTCCTTGCCGAACTGGGGATCCGTGACCCCGAACTCCTGGCTGTTGAGAAACAGCATGATGCTGCGCCAGCTGGACTGCAGAATGAAACCGGCGAAGATGCCAATGATGATTGGCAGGAACTTCATCGCAGAACGAACCGTAGCTTCGATAGACTCGCGGTACTGCTGGACCGGGGAGTTCAAGTCGCCAACATCGGTAGGCTCGGGGCGCCCGCGCCAGACAAAGTATCCGGCAAGCAGCATCACGGCGACGGTTACTAAAAGACCAACGAAAAACAAGACGATGCGCGCGACCACGGTGGTGGTGAACACACCGCGATAGTCAATTGCACCGAACCACTTCCAGTCCGTGTACAGGCCCACCAACATGGGGCCAATAAACATCAACAGCGCAACCGCCGCGATAATCCATGTCAGCGCCTTTGGTGGGCGTTTCATAGGGGCAGTGGGTTGGGTTAGACCTGAGACCAACGCCAGCTCCAATCAATATTGTTCGAATAAAACGGGTTATAGTGCTTCCAGCTTAAAGAAGAGCCAAAAGATTAACGAATAAGGATGCACATGAGTTCCCCCAACTTCTCCCAGCAGTCTTTGAATAAAGCGATGCTTGAGGCCGTGGAGTTTATCCACGGCGAAGGCTGGGACGCCTCCCCGACCCTATTTGCCCTGGTGCCATCCATGCTGGTGGCGGATCAACTCGCAGAACTGGAGCTGGAGGACGATTCCCAGCTCACGTTGATTGTGCAAGATAACCTTCCGGAGAATATCGAGCCCGGCTCCGAGCAGCTTGCTGAGTACGTTTCGCGCCTGGCGTGGCCGGCAGAGGTTGCTGGAGTCATCCTGGCGCAGGAAATCATGTTCCGCGACACCAGTGCGGAAGATGACTCCCCTCGCCCGGCGCGCTTGTTCTCCGGCGTCTTGCGGGAGCAAGGACTCGAGCTCACCCTGCTGCAGCTTCGCCCCACCGAGGAGGAATTGGAAGCCGCCGGCCCGTTTGCGCAAGACGACATTGACCTTCGAGGCGGCCCGGAAGTTGCCCCCGGCGTTATAGCAGCTCTACGCTACGGTTTGGAGCAAGATCCAGAAGACTTGGGTTAGACTAGACACCCGTGCAGGTTTTCCGTAACGCTCGGCGTTACGGAAGACCTCCTTGCGTCGCCGCTCACCTGTATTACCGCCTGTTTGTTGAGGAGCCCGTTTAGTGCAGATGCCACAGCTAGTTCGCCGTGTCAGCATAACTTCTGCCTGTGCGTTGCTTGCCGGCACCCTCGTAGCCTGCGGTTCTTCGGGTGAGGATTCCCCCGCCCCAGCGCCTGCTGCTGACACCGCGGCGGCACAGACCGAAGCCAAGGAAGCCACCGCCGCGCGGGAAGCTTCGAACTCTGAAGATAGCGATGTTCCGTCTAGGCAATCAGCTAGTTCTGATCCCACGGCGAGCCGAGGTGACGAAGCCGCAGAGCCGTCAGAAACCAATTCCCGTTCCACCAGCTCTGAAGAGTCTGATGCTGAGGAAACTTCCACAGACGCATCGGAGGAGGGGATGGATGAATCCGTAGCGAGTGCCTACGAGATCTTCTCCCCGCTGCTACCCCGGGAGATTTTTGACCAGTTCAGCAGCTGCGATCCGTCCGCCATTGAGGACACCTACGATTGTTCCGGCCCTGAGGTGGGTCAGTTTCAATTCTATAACTCTGACACCAAGGCCACTCAGACCACCCAGGTGCTTACTGAGCTGCGCTCCTCCCATGTGATTGAGGACAGCGGTTCGCGGGTCGTGGGCTGGTCGACGCTCGGCAGTACCGCCATTCTCACCGTAGTGGACAATGACAACGGCCTAGTGGCTCAGCAAATGGTTTCCACGGACCAGGTCGACCCCGAGGAGCGCCTGGCCGAACTAGGCCTCACTTAACCCCCCAATAGCCTCTTCGGTCCCCGCCCCTCTATGCCGCGGGCGCGGGGACTTTTCCAGCGCTTAAGAAGCCGGGCAGGTTGTGACTTCTTTGCCTGCGGCGAAATCTTCCATCGCCTTGATCGCATCATCGATGGTGCGCACGCTGGCAATTACCATGTCCCCATGGTCGCGGCTGGTTGCCTCCTGGCAGTTATCGGCCGGCGCGAGGAAAAGCTCAGCACCGGCATCCATCGAGGCCCGGACCTTGTGCTTGATGCCGCCGATGGGCCCCACTTGCCCGTCGAGGCCGATGGTTCCCGTGCCCGCAACGAAGTTGCCGCCGCTCAGGTCACCCGGCGAAAGTTTGTCGATTACGGCTAGGGTGAACATCATTCCGGCCGAAGGCCCGCCGATATCCTGGAGGTTGTAGTTAACCTCAATATCCGTATCGGGCTCCGCCAGCATGGTGACGCCTAGGAAAGCCAGGGAATCGTCTTCAGGGTGCTCCCCTAGGGTTAGCTTTTCCTCCCTCTCCTGCTCAGCCCTTTCAATCTTGAGCGTGAGCTCATCGCCCGGGGCCTGGGTCTGGATAAGGCGCTGAATCTCTGCCGGCTCAGCGGCCGGAGTGCCATTGACTTCAGTGATGACGTCACCGCGCTCGAGGACCGTGCGGGCCGGCGAGTCCTTGAGCACCTCCGCCACAACTGTTTTCACCGGAACCCCTAGGTACTCCATAGCGGTATAGGTTGCCGCGGATTCAGATTGGACGAAGGCCTGTTTATTGGCCTCTTCGACCTCCTCCATGGTGGTGTCCGGCCGCATGTAGTTAGACAGCGGGACGATGGTGTCATCCGTGCTTAACCACTTGTAGAGGACCTGCCCCAAGGTCATGTTTGTGGTCACTGACACCGTGGTCATGTTGAGCTGGCCTTCCGGCGTGTCCACATCATCGGCAACGACCTCCACAACGTCCGTGCCATCGACCTGGGACAAGGTATCGACGGTTGGCCCTGGGCCTTCGGCCGCGTACGGCACCGTCAATGAGATATTGGTCCCCGGGATGGAGTCCATGCTGAGCAGCCCGCCGAGAACCACGACGGGGATTAGTCCCAGCGCGAGGGTCTTGTAGCGCCGCTGGGACGCGGTGCCTTTACCGCTCTTGCGTTCCTTGGCCGATGACAGGTCAGCAGGTTCGTCGATAACGGCATCCACGTTCTTTCCGGTGGACTCACCTTCTGGTACAGCGTTGGTCATGAGGCATAAGCCTACCTGTGTTCGCTTATAGCGTTTGAGTTGACGTGGTCAAAGCCCTAAGCAGGTACGTATATTGGTGAGCATGAACAACGGATTTGGTTTCTCTTTCGGCAACAATGACGACGATGATGACAACAATCGCCGCGACCAGAACCCGTTCGGTGCCTTTGGCTTTGGAGCCGGCGGTGCCGGCGGCCTAGGCGATATGCTCAACCAGTTTGGTCAAATGCTCTCCGGCATGGGCTCTGACATGAACTCCCCGCAGGGCTCCGGCCCAGTTAACTATGAGATGGCTGGGCGCATAGCCCGCCAGCAGATCTCGGGCGATAAGCCCGTCACCGCTGAGGACAAGCGGGCCGTTGAAGAGTCTGTGCGCTTGGTCGAACTGTGGCTCGATGATGCCACCTCCCTGCCGAGCGTTTCCGGCAAGGTTGCCGCGTGGAATTCCTCGGAATGGCTGGAGGCGACCATGCCAATGTGGCAGCGCCTCGTGACCCCTGTGGCCCAGCACATGAATGACGCGCAGCTGGAATCCATGCCGGAGGAAGCCCGTGAGATGATGGGCCCGCTGTCCAGCATGATGGCGTCCATGTCCGGCATGAATTACGGCATGCAGCTCGGCCACGCCCTGGGTGACTTGGCGAAGCAGGCGCTCACCGGATGCGATTTCGGCCTTCCGGTCTCCCCCGCTGGCACCACGGCCCTGCTCCCGCACAATATCCAGTCCATAGCGCGCGATCTCAATGTTCCGGGGCAGGAGGTTTTGGTCTACATTGCGGCGCGTGAGGCCGCCCGCCAGCGCCTGTTCGAGCATGTGCCATGGCTTGTTGAGCGCCTCGTATCCTCCGTAGAGGAATACGCAATGGGCCTGGTCATCGACACCTCCCACATTGAGGAAGCCACGCGCGAGCTCAACCTCGAATCCGGTGACCCCCAGGCAATTCAGGACGCGATCTCCAAACTGCAGGGCATGGACCTTTCTCCGCGCGTGACCTCCCGCAATGCAAGCGCAGTGTCCCGCCTTGAGACCCTGCTGGCTCTCGTCGAGGGCTGGACTGACTTTGTGGTTGCCGAGGCGCTGGGTGAGCGCATTCCTTCCGCGCAGAAGATGCGTGAGGCCTGGGCTCGGCGCCAGGCTACCGGCGGCTCCGCCGATAAGGCCTTCTCCCAGGTTGTTGGCATTGAGATTGGCAACATCCGGGTTGAGCAGGCCGCCGAGCTCTGGCGCCGCACCACCGTTGCCGTTGGCGTGGACAAGCGCGATTCTGCATGGAACCACCCGGACTTCCTGCCCACCGCTGAGCAGGTGGACAACCCGGCATCCTTCATTGATTCACTGCTCGATGACGCGGATACCTCCGGCTTCGATGAGGAATTCGCGAAACTCGAAGAAATGCTGCGCAACCCCGACGCAGCAGGTTCCAGCGAGTCCACGTCCGCCGAGGATAAGATTCCTGGCCAGGAATCTTCTGATAAGTCCCCAGAGAAGGGACAGGATAAGGATTCTGGAGATGACTCTGGCAACGACGATGGAAACGCCCCAGAGCAAAAGCCTAACGGGGAGTCCAAGTAATCCCCCTCTAGCCCACGCTGGCCACGCATAGTGACTCCGTTTATCTCCCGGGTTGCCGAAACCGGGAAATAAACGGAGTTGGCGGTTTTAGGCCCCTCCGTGGCGCTGATAGGCCTCGAGGTAGCCCTTGGCACGCTCCGAGTGGGGAGCCCTATCCGCCCATTCCCAGAATTCAGCCCCATGGCCTGGGATAAAAGTGTGGGTCAGTTCGTGGACTATTACCGCGTCGAGTACGTAATCCGGCACGCTCTTCAGGCGATCCGAGATGCGGATGTCACCGCTTGAAAGCGTGCAGCTTCCCCACCGCGATTTCTGATTGCTTACCCACCTCAAAGAACCCACCGTGGCGCGCCCCTCCAGAACCCGCCTGTTGAGTTCGTGGGCGCGCTTTACCAGGTCATCGTCGCTGCGACTGGTGCCTGAATGCTTGCGCCGCACCCGCGCCACCATGTCCGCGACGGCCTCATCCTCTTCCTTTTGAGACATCCAACCGGGAATGCGGACCTCAAGTACTCCCCCACTCATCCGGGCCTGCACCGTGCGCTTTCGGCGGGCGGAGCGGATGACCCGTACTTGGGGTGCTGGCGGACCGCCCGCCGCGTTGGAATGAGAATTTTGAGGTTTTTCCATGACAACGCATCTTACCTGTGGTGCAATATGTGACTAAGAACCTAAGAAAGCTGGCCTCGCGGCCTGAAGGTTCTCACCAACTTTTATAAAGTAAGGGCACGGCCCGCCTTGGGAAGCGGCCGCGGCCATTCGGGGAAACGGGGACAACATGTCATTGCTTATTGATCCGTACGCGGAGCGGTTCGATCAGGCGGCGCGCACGGCGCCGCTGTATGAATACGCGCCGGGCACAGGGGTATACGTGCGCGATGAGCGCGCTCTTCAATTCGGCCTGGATGCCACACGCATGGGAGTCATAGAGATACCCAACCCGAAAGTGCTGGCGGCGAATCTTGAGCTATTGACTATGCCAGCCACCCGCGAGGAATGGTGCGCGGCAACCGGCCTGGACCCATTGGCGGCGGCCAGTTTATTCGAAGACTTGTTGGCCTTTGGAACCATACGCCCACTGGGCCCGCAACGGTCTTTGGGCGTCATTGGAAACAGTAGCCTTGCGCGCTGCTTTAAAGAACTCTGCACGCGGGAGGGGATCAAGGCCTACGCCCCGGGCGCGGGCGAATCCCATGCTGACTTCCTGAGCAGCCTCGATACGCAAGTGCCGGTTTTCATCTTTGACCAGCTAGGCCACTCCATCGAGCTGGCCCGGGCGCTCCGCAGTGCGGGCACCGAATCGTGGGTGCAGGTCTCCGCTTTGGACAACCGGGCATTGATTGGCCCCATCCACCTCAACCATGAGGGCCCATGTCCCGTCTGCTTCGACCTGATCCGCGCCGATAGCGATCCATGCTGGCCCGTGGTGGTCAAACAGGCCGGCGAAACCTCAACTCCCCCGGAGGTCGCCACCACGAACATCATGGCGGGATACGCCGCTCTAGTTGCCTTCCGGATCCTAGGGATTCCCGGTCCACCGGGAGCAAGCAACGGCCGCTACTTGCCGGGCGAACTCTACGAGATAGACCCCTACGGCAAGGACCAGCAGCGGATCTTTAGTAAGCATCACCTGTGTCCAGAGTGCCTGGAAGCTTAGGAGCTGCGGTGGTTGCGGACTACGTGGAGAACCTCCGCTCCGTAGGCCTCTAGCTTCGCGGGACCCACTCCTGAGACACTGGTCAGTTCGGACTCGTCCTCCGGCAAGGCCTCGGCGATGGCTAGCAGCGTAGCGTCGCTGAAGACCACGTACGCCGGAACGTTGTTTTCCTTGGCGGTGTCCAGACGCCAGGCGCGCAACGCCTCGAAGACGTCTTCATCGAAGTCCGCCTCGCAGGTCTCATGCCGGGCAAGGACCTTTTCCGCGGGGGTGTTCAGTGGTCCGTTGCAGACGCGGCAGCGCTTTGGGCGCTTGGTCCTGGAGCTTGGGGACGCATCACCCTGCGGCAAGTCGGGGACAACGCCGTCCAGGAAACGCGTTCGTGAGCGGGTTGCCCTGGAACCGGTGGTTTTAGCCAGCGACCAGGAGCAGTGCAGATGGACACGGGCGCGGGTGATACCCACATAGAACAATCGGCGTTCTTCCTCGATCTTTTCCGGGTCCCCCGACTTGATGGCATGGGTGATGGGAAGCATATTTTCATTGAGACCCACCAGGAAAACCGCGTCCCACTCCAGGCCCTTGGCCGCATGGAGGGAGGCTAGGGTGACGCCATCGACGGAGGGATTCTGGCGGTCCTCCGCGCGGCGATAAAGCTCCTGCACCACGCCGCGCAGGTCTATACCTTCGATGTCATTAACCAACATCTCAACGAGGTCCACCAGCGCTTTCAGGGACTGCCAACGCTCACGGGCCTGTGCGCCCTCTGGTTCCTGGCTGGAATAGCCCAGCGGCGCCAGGGCGGCCCTCGTTACCCGCAGCGGGTCATTGGGCAGGTCGGTGCGCTGCGCGGCCCGGGAGAGCTGTTTCAGCGCCTCGACGATTTCCGCGCGGGAGAAAAAGCCAATGCCGCCACGCACCTGGTAGACAACGCCTGCGTCGGACAGAGCCTGCTCGAAAGCCTCTGACTGCGCGTTGATGCGGTAGAGCACCGCTATCTCGCGGGCCGGCACGCCCTGGTTGAGCAGCGTGAGAACCTTGCCCGCTACTTCCTTGGCTTCGATTTCTTCAGATTCATAGGCATCAAACGAGGGCTCCGGACCCGCAGGGCGCATACCCTGCAGCTCTAGCCGGGTGCCCGCCACGCGCCCCTTCGCCTTGGAGATGACGGTATTGGCAAGGTTGGTCACCTCAGGGGTAGAGCGGTAGTCACGCTGCAGCTTGACCACGGCGGCGTGCGGGTACTTTCTTGAAAAGTTCAGCAGGAAATCCGGGGTTGCGCCGTTGAAGGAGTAAATGGTCTGGTTCGCGTCCCCCACCACGGTGAGATCATCACGCTCCCCCAACCACGCGTCCAATACGCGCTGCTGCAGTGGGGTGACATCCTGATACTCATCAACCACGAAGCTCCGGTACTGCTGGCGGAACTCCTCTGCCACCCCCGGAGAATTTTCCAATGCGCCGGCCACATGGATGAGCAAATCGTTGAAATCCAGCAGGGTCACTGGGCCGCGCAACTTCATCTGTTCGTACTGGTAATACGCTTGGGCCACCTTAGCCGGATCCGCTGGGGCCTTGCGCGTGGTTTTGGCCAGAGCGGCCTCATAACCTGCCGGGGAGGCCAGCGAGGACTTGGCCCAGTCAATCTCGCCCAGCACGTCACGGATCATGTCCACGTTGTTTTCCAACCCCACGCTGCGCACGGCGTTGGCCACCATGGGAAAGCGTTCATTGGCTAGCTGCCATTCCGTGCTGCCGGCGATCTGTGGCCAGAAGTACTTCAGCTGACGCATGGCCGCGGAGTGGAACGTGCGGGCCTGGACCCCACTGACTCCCATGTGGTTGAGGCGGTCACGCATTTCACCCGCCGCGCGGGTGGTAAAGGTCACGGCCAGCACCTGCCTGGGATTGACATACCCCTGCTGCACCAAGTGCCCAAGGCGGTAGGTGATGGTGCGGGTCTTACCCGTCCCGGCGCCCGCCAGGATGCACACGGGACCGCGCGGGGCGGAGGCGGCGCGGCGCTGGTCCTCATCAAGCTCGTTGAGATTGACCTGCAACTTGTCATTCACTGAAAGATCCACTCCATCATCATTGCTCTGGCGATTGAGCCTTCGCGGGCCAACGGTAATTCGGGAAGCTCTTGCCTCGTTACCCACCGCACGTCTACTAGTTCCCCATCAGTATTGCCTACGGACCGGACATGCCGGGCCCGCGCGTGGAAGGCCAGCATAATCGACCCGGATTGGGCCCACGGCGCCGACCCCCAATAGGTGATATCACCAATTTCTAAGCCCGCCTCTTCCCGCACCTCGCGCGCGCACGCCTCCTCTAGGCTCTCCCCCAGGTCCACGTAGCCGGCTACAAAGGAATAAAAATCCGGGCGGCGGGCGTTGCGGCCCAAAAGGATTGCCTCCCGTTCGGGATGCTTCACCATGACAATGACGGCGGGATCCAGTCGCGGGAAAAGCTGGTCGCCGCCATCGCCGAGGCCCACCACCCCCGCGCCCGGGAACTGAAGCGTGTCACCGGTACGCGGATGAAAAAGGTGCTGCCTACGATAGCGGATGAGCGCGATGGCACGGGTGACAGTAGCCGAGGCGTATTTGCCATGTGCGGCGAATTCCCGTGGAGCCACCCAGTCCGCCGCGGGCAGCGAGGACTCCGCACCCTCCGGGACTAGAAACGCCCACAGCTCCGGGTCCTTGCTAACCCGCACTACAACGCCGGGGTCAGAGCCTTCGCCCCGATTCAATGCCAGGGTGTCCCGGCAAACAGGCGGGTCGATGGGTTGAGCGCAGTACAGCGGCTGGCCGTGCGCATCGACTGGCACGCGGCCGCGGGAGTCAACGGGGAGAAACTTCACCCCACTAACCTATCTAATCCTCTGAGTCTTCGACTTCGGCAGGGTCTTCCATGGAGTGCTTGATGTAGAGCAAGCGGTCACCCGGCTTGAGCGCGGATGCATTCTTGGTGTCCACCCGGTGGACCTCATTGTTGCGGAGCACGGCGAGCACAATATCAGCCAAGTGGCGCGGGTTGGACCCCACCTCGAATTCCTTGACGGGGCGCTCCGCAACAGAAAAGCCCTCATTTGGAGAGAGAAGATCCTCCATCATCTCCACCACGGTTGGGGTGACGGTGGCAAGGCCCAGCAGGCGGCCCGCGGTCTCAGCGGAGGTGACCACGGAGTCCGCGCCGGATTGGCGGAGCAAGTGGCGGTTCTCAGATTCACGCACGGAGGCCACAATCTTGGCATCCGGCGCCAGCTCGCGCACGGAGAGGGTGCACAGCACGGCCGTGTCATCCGTGGATGGGGTGACCACCACGGAGCTAGCGCGTGATACGCCCGCGATGTTTAGTACGTCGGCCTTTGTGCCGGACCCATAAATGGTCACCAGCCCATGGTGTTCTGCATTGGACAGCGCCGAGCGGTCCGTGTCAATGACAACGATCTGGGACGCTGGGACATCATCGGCAAGAAGTGCGGCAACCGCGCCCGCGCCCTTGGTGCCGTAACCAATAACTACGGTGTGATTACGCAAGTTCTTCCTCCATTGCTGAATTTGATACGTGCGGCGGGTTTTATCCGTCAACACTGAAAGGGTGGCGCCAACCAACAGGAACAGGAAGGCCAGGCGGGCCGGGGTGACAACCGCGACGTTAATAAACCTAGCCTGCTGCGATACCGGCACAATATCGCCATAGCCCACCGTGGTCAGGGAGACCGTGGCGTAATACGCGGCGTCAAGGAACGTCAACTCCTCGCTGTAGCCCTCCTGGCCTATGTAGACCACGATGGTTACGAAGACCACAAGTAACATCGCCCACACGAAGCGCCGCCCCAGCATGGACCACGGGCTGCTGTTTTCCTGGCGCGGAACCGTAATAACGTCCAGCAATGCGTAGTCAGGCAATGAGGACAGCTGCACGCTGGAGAAAAAGCGCTGCTTGATGCGCCTTTGCATGCGTACTGCGCGTGATGGCACGGTCTCCTCCTAGCTAGCGGAAATATTGCGGA
This sequence comes from Corynebacterium endometrii, assembly GCF_004795735.1. NCBI lineage: Bacteria > Bacillati > Actinomycetota > Actinomycetes > Mycobacteriales > Corynebacteriaceae > Corynebacterium > Corynebacterium endometrii. Next base: position 651,043 of record NZ_CP039247.1, on the reverse strand, counting down.
GAGTACTTTCTCCAAAGATTCGGATAACTTTAGCCGCTTTCTGGCGCATTTGCTGAAATCGCCGCCTCCAGAAGCCCGCGGAGATCCTCACCGCTGGGCAGGCTCCGGGGCTCCAGCGTGTAGCCCTGCGATACGTAATGAAACGCCGCACGCACCGGCGCCCCATCGGCCCGCAGGCGCCGCCACGCTTCACGGTAGACCGCCAACTGCAGCTCGGCGTTGGCCAAATCACGCCCTTGGGGGGCGCGGCCGGTCTTCCAGTCGACGATGAGCCACGAGCCATCCGTCTCCCTAAATACCGCATCCATGCGCCCGCGAAGCACCGCACGGCCCACGCTGAATTCGAAGGGGGCCTCCACGAAGGCCGGGGTCCTATCCGCCCATGGGCTGGCGAGGAATGCCTCTTTAAGGGCCTCAAGGTCTGCGGCCGGCTCCTCATCGATGCCGGGCAATTCATCCATGCCCAGCAGCGCGTTGCCGCCGAAGCGGTCCTCAAGCCAGGAGTGGAACGCGGTACCGCGTTTGGCGTATGAGTTGGGCTTGAACGGAACCGGGCGCCGCTGGCGGCGCGCATACGCCACCGGATCCGTGCCGATGGCCACCACGTCAGAGGCGGTAAGCTCCGCGCTGAGCTCAACCTCCACGACCGGGGATTGCAGCTGGCGGTATTCCTCGATCAGTGCGGAGGCATCCTGTTCCCACAGGTGGAATTGCTCCCCGGCGCGCAGCTCGGGCAGCTCCCCCATGGCCGCGGAGACCAGCGCTGCCCCGCGTAGCGCCGAGGAATGGGCCTGCAGGGCCGGGAACCCTGCGGAGTTGTCCGGTTGCGCCCCGGCCTCCCCCGCCTCTACCGCTTCCACCGGCTTTTCGGGCACAGTCCACTCCACCACGCAGTCCGGGTACTTCTTCGCCAGCATCTCCAGGTAGCGGTACGGCCCCTTCTTTGAGGCGCCCTTCGCGTTATTAGTGCCGGATCCGGTGATGGTGAGCGTGGATTCCGTGCGGGTGAGCGCCACGTAGAACAGGCGGGCGGTCTCCTCCGCGTTATGCTCGCGGTTGTGCTCGATGAAGCGCTTGCAGGCCTTGCCGAACTCCGAGCGCTTGGTGGCGTCCGGGTCAAGCTCAATGTAATCTTCATCCCCCGGCGCTTGCTCAACGGTGGTGATGAACGTTTTGGCCTGGGCCTTGTAGGTGGCTGAATCGGCATGGAGGACGCAGACGTGTTCCCACTCCAGCCCCTTGGCCTTGTGCGCCGTCATAATCAGCACGCGATCCGCGGCGGCCGGCACCTCCCCCGGGTCCAATCCGTCTTCGCGCTCGCGTGCGAGGGCGAAGTAATCCAAGAGGCCGCCAAGGCTGTCCCCGTGGTAGCCCGCCACGGTATCGAGCAACGCGTCCAGGTGGGCGGTGCCCACGGCTCCCCCGCGGGCGAGGCATTCGGTGCGCACGTTGAACACGGCCTCGATATCGGCGAATAGGTCAGCAAGGGGTTTGGCCAGGCTGTAGCTGCGCAGGTAGCGCAGGCGGGCCGAGAGTTCCTCGATGCGCGCCAGTCCCTCCGAGGTGTAGCGTTCACGTTCGCCAAGGTCCGCTACCGCATCCGTCAGGCCCACCACCTGATCCGGCCCCTCCGCCGTGAGCTCTGCCAGCTGCTCAGCCAGGTGGTCCAGGGCGGGATCCCCTAGGCCCGGTTGCACGGTGCCCTCGGATTCGGTGCCCGCGGATTCGGGGCCTGCGGCCGGCGGCTCATGATGCATGGACCCGGCTAGGTTATCCGCACGGGCCTTAAGCGCCATGATGTCTGCGATACCGATGCCGCACAAGGGGCCGCTGAGTACGCGGAGGGCGGCGTCCGTGTCCCCCGGCCTGATGAGCATGGTGGCCACGGCAACCACGTCTTGCACCTCCGGTTCCCACAGCAGCCCGCCCAGGCCCACGATCTCATGCGGGACGCCCGCTTCCTCCAGGTAGGCGGCCATCTGCGCTGAGTGGCGGTTAGCCCTAACCAGCACGGCGGCGCTGAGTCCCTTGCCCGTCTCCAGGCTCTCTTGGTAGAGGGCTGACAGGTGACTGGTGACGAATTCGAGTTCCTCTTCCGCCGTGGCGAAGTACCCGAGCTTAACGTCACCGCGCTCGGCACCCGGGCGTGGGGCCAGTTCATCTACCGGTCGTGGCCCGGTGCCGAAGACGTCCCCCGCCACGATATTCGCCATCTCTAATACCCCGGCCGGGTTACGCCAGGACGTGGTCAGCTGGTCCTTCGGCGCGTCGCTGCCGTCTGTTTGCGGAAAGTCCTCCACAAAGGCTGCGAGGTTTTCCGCGGTAGCGCCACGCCAGCCGTAGATTGCCTGCATGGGATCCCCCACGGCAGTCACCGACAAACCCTCATGCGGGCCATTGCCAAAGAGGCTGCGCAGCAAAATGCGTTGGGCGTGTGAGGTGTCTTGGTATTCGTCCAACATGACCACGGAGAAACGCTGGCGCAGCGCCTGCCCTACCTGCGGGTGGCGTTCGGCCAGGGTTGCAGCGATGGACATTTGCTCACCGAACGTGACCACCTTGCGGGCGGCTTGCTCCGCCTTTAGCGCCTCGACAAGCGGCAGATATTCCACCCTGAGCTGTTGGATGGCTAGGTACTTTTCCAGTTCCTTGGAAAAGGCCGGCCCATTTTTTCGCGTGGGTTCAAGGTTCTCCGCCTCGAGGCGGAAGTTGCGGGCATGCTCGCGGATGTCTTCCGGGTTGGCCAGCGCGTTGTCCATGGCATTGGTAAGAGCCAGGAGCGTCTCCGTCACGGTGCTTACTGACTGGCTGGCCGTGAGGGTTCCGCCGTAGTTGAGCACTACCTCGTGGGCGATGGCGAAGCGCTCCGCCTCCGTGATGATGCGCGCCGACGGTTCCACCGGGACCAACAGACCAAACTCACGGACCAGGTCACCGGCGAAAGAGTCATAGGTGGAGACCGTGGGCACAATGGTTTCCAGCCCCTGGGCCACCGGGCCGCCCGGCGCGAACAGGCCCGTGTCCCGCAGCGCGATGAGCTGATGGCGTATGCGCTGGGCTAGTTGCTGTGCGGCCTTGCGCGTAAAGGTCAGGCCGAGAACCTGTTCGGGGCGCACGTGCCCGTTGGCAACGAGGGAGACGACGCGGGAGGCCATGGTCTCCGTTTTGCCGGCGCCGGCGCCGGCAACTACGAGTTTGGGGCCAAATTCCCCGTCGATAACGGTGGCCTGTTCTTCCGTGGGCGGGAATTTTTTGCCCAGGGCGCGGGCCAGGAAGTCCGGCGGGAGGTGTGGAACCTGCGTGCCGGACGCGGCACCGGCGTTGGCTTTGGCGCGATTAACGGGCATCGGTGGTCATCCTTCCTTCGGGTTGCAGCGGGCAGATATGGCGGATGGAGCAGGAATCACATCCGGGATTGAGCTGGGCTTTTAGCGTTGGCCCGTGCAGCTGACGGGCAAGCCCCGGTAGCTTATCCGCGAATTCCTGTAGTTCCTCTTGCTCCCATGGGGCCTGTTCGCGGGTGGTCACTTTCACCGCTGAGGTGGCCGGGTACACAAGGACTCCGCCGCCGCGCGGCAGGCCGGAGGTGGACTCGGGGCTTTTACCCACTGCCGTTATAAGGCTTACGCGTCCGGTCGCGGGATGTTGGTAAATCTGGGCGCGCGACAGGGCTAGCTGGTAGGCGGCGAGCTGGATATTGGCCTGGGCATCGGCGGCGCTTGGCGCCGTGCTACCGGTCTTGAGGTCAACTACCACGTATTCGCCGTTGCTTGGGGTGCGCTCTAGCCGGTCGATGTAACCGGTGATGGTCACGTCTGGGGCGAGTTCCACCTTGACGGGGACTTCGGTGCCCACCAATTCGAAGGCGCTGCGGGAGGATTCCATCCACTCGCGCGTGCGGTCGAGGAGGCGTTCGAATCCCTCGAGTTCGGTTTCCCGCTGCCAGGTTGGTGCGGTTTGCACGCCCGCAAAGGCCTCCATCGTTAGCGACTTGGCGGTCTCTGGGTCTGCGCCGTTGCCTATGGCCTCCAGGAATGCGTGCGCCATGGAGCCACGGGTAAGCGCTATGGGGGTGGATTCCTCCTCGCTCAGGTTGCCCACCACGGCGCGCAGCGGGCAGGCCAGCAGGGCCTCCAGCTTGGATGGGGACAGGCGCCCCCGCGAATCCAGGCTCCGGGAGCCGGCCGTAGACCGCGCGCCCCACCATCCGCTGGGATCAGCGCCTGGTACCCCGGCCTGGGCGAGGCGCGCCAATTGGCGTGCGGCCTGGCGCTTTTCTTCCTCGCTATAGACCCTCCCAGCGGAATGCTCAGCATCCGCTTCTTCGCCAACACAGACCACTCGGCGCAGCTGCGCGACGAGCGCCGGTACGGACAGCACGGACACATTGAGCGGGTCTAGTTCGTCATCCAACTCTCGCGCGACCGGCGGGGCGGCTGAAGGTCCCTCCGCGCGGCCGCCGTCAGGGCCACCATCTTCCGGCTCGGGGAACGTAAGACCCAGCTCGCGGCCCAAGGCCTGCGAGGCGTAGCGCGCGGCGGCGCGGGCGCGGGCGAGCTTGTCCGGATAGTTGACGCGGACATGGGCGAATTCATCGATGAATCTGGACGGCTCCAGCACCTCGTCGCCTTCCGGCGCGTTGACGGCGATGATGTGCAGGCGCCCGGTGTGGCGGGTGGTGGCAACGTGGAACAGGCGGCGTTCTTCTTCCAGGCGCCGGGCCACGTGGCTGACCGGAATGTCGGGGTTAATTCCCTCATCGAGCAGGTCGATGAGATCCTCTTGGCCCAGCAAGGAGCCGGTTTCGCTCAGCGTTGGCCACGCGCCCTCCTGAGCGCCGATGACCACCACGGTGTCAAACTCGTAGCCCACCGCGCCATGCGCCGTAAGGACCGATACCGCTTGCGGCATGGCCGCGCGGCGGTCGCGCACGCCCGTGGGTAGTTCCTGGTCCAAGATGAAGGCCGTGAAGGCCTCGATGCCCGCGCCCGGGCGGCGCTCGGCAAAGTCCCCGGCGGCATCGAAAAAGGCCATCATGGCGTCCAAGTCGCGGTCCGCCTGCGAACCCGTGGCGCCGCCGCGTAGTGCCGCCGCCTGGAGGCGCTCCGCCAGACCGGTGGCGGACCACACGGCCCAGATGATTTCCTCCACCGAACCGCGGCCGGCCACGGCCTCCCGCCCGGAGCGGATGACGGCGCGGATCCGCTCCAGGATGGCCAGCTCGCGCGGGGCAAGCAAACCCTGAAAATCGGGCAGGTCCCCGTCGAGTAACCCACGCAGGGTTGTTATCCCCCGGGTAGCCGGGTCGAAGCGGCGCAGGCCGCGGATGAGGCGGCGCAGCGACACCGGGTCCGCACCGCCCACCGGGCCGGTGATGAGCTCTTCCAGTTCCGCGTCCGTGACCTCCCCATTCACCGCTCGCAGGGCTAGGAGGATGGCGGAGACCAGCCGTTGTTCGGCCAACACCACGTCCGTGGGGTTGATGTGAACGGGCACGCCCGCCGCCAGCAAGGTCCTGCGGACCGCACCGATCTCCGAGCTTGAACGCACGATGACCGCGATGTCCCGCCAGTTGACCCCATCATCCAAATGCCTGCGGCGCACGGAGTCAGCCAGCACGTCACGCTGCTGCGCGCGGGAATCCACGATGCTGATGCACGCCGGCGCCCCGGAGCGGCGAGGCGTAGCGAGCGTCAGCTCGTGGTCGGCCGGGAACTCCTCAAAGAAGTCAGAGTTTGCACCGCGGAAGGCAAACACCGCCTGGTCCGGATCGCCAGCCACCACGGTCAGCCGTGCGGTTTCCGACAAGCGGGTGATCAACGTGCCAGAGGAGGGAGTCAGCAGCTGCGCGTCATCCACGACGATGGTGTGCCACGTGTGCCCCGCCGTCAGCCCCGGGCGCAGCAGCACCTGGGTCACCAACTCGGCGGCCGAGTAGGAATTGATGCCGGACAGCGCCATGACTTCCTCATACTCGCGCAGGAAATGCCCTGCGCTGACCCACATGGGCCGGGCATGGCGCTGCCCCAACTCGATGAGATCCCCGGGGCCCAAACCGCGCTCCACCGAGCGCAAAAGGAAATCACGCAATTGGCGGGCAAAGCCCACAAAGCCCAACGCCGGGCGTATATATTCGGGCCACCCGGCCCCGCCCGCCTCCGCGTGGCCCTGAAGCAGTTCCTGGATCACCGCATCCTGCTCCGCACCCGTGATCAGGCGCAGAGCCTCACCACTTCCGGCCTCCCTTTCGGATTCCTCGGCCTGCCGCAACAACGCAAAGGCCAGGGAGTGGACGGAACGCACCATGGAATTACTAGCCGCATAGTCCTGCAGGTGCGCCGCCAGCTCCCGGCGCAATTTGCCGCCGGATTCCTTCGAAGAGGCCACCACCAGGATTCCATCAGGGTCGGCGCCCTCCCGCAGGGCCTGGATCACCGTGTCAATAAGCAAGCTTGACACGCCGGACCCCGCCACCCCGCGCACGCGCCAGCGCCCCTCACGCGGCAACTGGCAATCCCACTGCCGCGACGGGGCCGCGCCCTCCCCTGCCACCAGGCGCACCTGGGGAGACGGCGGAAGCACCACCCCGGCGCGGGCCGTGGCCTGCGGGTCGTAGGCGCGGGCGGTACCACCGAAGCCCGCCTGGGCGCTACGGGAAGATGAAGCTACAGGATGCGGTTGAGAAGCCATAAGCTACAGTATGGCAGCCGCCCTGGACACAAGCATCGATTCAACCCGCTCGATATGCGAACGTACGGCCGCCTTGGACTTCGGATGCAGGTTATTGATGTGCCTGCGGTACGCCACGGCGCGCAGCAGCAGCTGATCGAATTCCGGGATATAACTGAAACGGTCGCAGATCGCCTCATCCACCGCCTCGGCAATCAGGCCATCCACAATGACCAACGCCGCGGTATACCCCCTTGGGCGGCGTGCAGCGGTGGGAACCAGATCCACGATGGCCGGCTGGGCCGTTCCGGAATACAGCGTGACCGCGGCTAGATCCGCATGCCCCCAGACCAGCGGCGTGTCCGCGGGTAGCTCACGGTAGGCCTCGCCGGTTTCCTCCCACGCCGCGGCCTCGGCGCGGGCGAAGACGTCATCGCGGCCGATGGCCGCGCCATTCGGCGCGGATGCCTCGCCGAGGGCTGCTTCTAGGCGCCCCGCCAACGCCACGGTTTCATCCACGCGATACGCCACCGCGCCGGGGACGTGGACGGAGGCCTTCCATCCGGCGACGGTGAATCGACCGTCCGTGGTAAGCACCGGGCGCACCACCCGCGCGCCCGGGACCTCCAGGTCCTGGCGGACCTTGGCGGACCACGCTGCGGTGGGTTGAGCCCGCGCGTAGACCACGTTGCCTACCTTGAGACCGTTGTCCCACGCCGGGCCCATCTGCTGGGCCGGCTCCTTGGTGGTGGGGGCGTGAAAGGCGCCAAGTACATGGTCTGGAACCTGTGGCAACGTTAAACATCTCCTTGCGCGATAAGGGATAGGGACTTGTCTTGGGCCGGGCCCGGAGGGTTTAAGCGGGAGAGCTAGCCAGCCTGCGGGTCATTGATGTCCGTGGTAGCGGCAGTAGGATACGGCCACGGATTAGGCTCACAGGTCACATCCGGCTGTCCGTTATAGACGTCCCCAGGGGAAAGCTCGGCGATTCTGGCGTTATTGAGCTCGATGGTCTGCTGCATCATGATTGGCGCTAGCTTGCCTTCGCCGCCGCACGGCTGGTGGGAGGCATAGCCGATGGCGTGGCCCACTTCATGGTTAATGAGGTACTGGCGGTAATTGCCCAGGTCCCCCTCGTAGGGTTGCGCTCCGCGCACCCAGCGGGACTCGTTGAGGATCACCGTGGATTCTCCGGTGGTCGTGGTGTGGCACGAGGTTTCCATGGCCAGCGCATCGCCGCATAGTTCCGCGGTGGTGGCCAAGGACGCCAGCCGGATGCGGGTGTCTACCTCTTCTCCCTCACGCACGTGCACGAACTTAAACGCCGGGTCATTGGTCCAGCCGCGGGGATCGGACAAGGTGGCATCGACCATCGCGGCGAAGGCGGAATCCCCGCCGTAGGCACTGGTATCCACGCCATCTTCAACCTCGACGGTGTAGCGGATGGTGCGGCGCGTGCCCTCACCGGCTTCCATCCCGGGTTGGCCCACGGGACGGAAGGTACCTTCACCGGTTTCCGTAAAAGGCCCGCCCGGAGGCAGCTGCTCTGCGGCGAGTTTCATAGCCTCGGCTTGCGCTGGATCCGGGCCCACTGCACCGGCGTCTCCGCCCAGCCCCTCCTTAGGGGATGGCTGCGGCTGCTCTGCCCCGGTCTGGGGCGCAGAGGTGCTAGCCGAATCCGAGGCAAGGGAGGTTTCATCCCCACCGCCAACCACGTCCACAAGCATCCACACGGTAATAACGCTCATTACGGGGATGGCTACTACCCGCCACCAACCGTACTCAGCCGCGAAGCGCTGAAGCTTGGATTCTGGCTGGGCACGCCTGCGGTTGCGCGGGCGGGGTGCATTGCCTGGCTCGTGGATAGGTTCCATGGGCACATAGAATACCCGCTTGCCAGCCATGGGCGGACCATCGGCCGGCAAGCGGGTGAAAAATCACGTTCTAGCCGCGCCCCGGGGTGCCCGCGCCGGGCGCGTCACGGGACGCTTTAAGCTAGCCACCCGCGGGGATTAGTGACCCGCGAAGCCCACTACGTGCGGCTTGGCGGTGCCAATTTCCACGTAGACCACGCGATCGGTGCGGACAATGTACTTGCGCCCCTTGTCGTCGGTCAGCTCCAGCACCGCGTTGTCTGCCAGGGCCCCGTTAATCTGCGCGGCGAGCTCCTCTTGGGTGCCGGATGCGTTGATTACCAGTTCGCGTGCGGTGTCTGCGAATCCAAACTTGATGTCCATGGTGATTGTTTTCATCCCTCTTCGGTGTTAGTTGGGTGTGATCTCAATTGTCCCCACTATAACCATGACGGCTACTATCAAGGTGTGTTTGCAAACAAAGCCCAGCAAGATGCCGCCTCGGCCACCTTTGTCGAACTAGGCGTGGCCGCCGAAATCTGCGATGCCCTCCACGCGCAGGGCATTACACGCACCTTCGCCATTCAGGAGCTGACGTTGCCCATCGCGTTGGCTGGCCATGACCTCATTGGCCAGGCCCGCACCGGCACCGGCAAAACCCTGGGGTTTGGCGTGCCCCTGCTCGATCGTGTCTTCGATGACGCGGGCGTAGAGGAGTTGGACGGCACCCCACGCGCCCTTATCGTAGTTCCCACCCGTGAGCTGGCCGTGCAGGTGGGCCAGGACCTGGAGCGCCTCGCCGTCAACCTGCCGGTTCGCGTGGCCACCATCTACGGTGGGCGCCCGTATGAGGAACAGGTTAGCTTGCTCAAGGCAGGCGTCGACGTGGTGGTTGGCACCCCGGGTCGCCTGCTGGATCTGCACAACCAGGGCCACCTTCCGCTAGACCACGTGGCCGTCTTGGTCCTGGATGAGGCCGATGAGATGCTGGATCTTGGCTTTTTCCCTGACATCGAAAAGATTCTTGAGGCCCTGCATGGCAATCCGCATCAGACCATGCTGTTTTCCGCCACCATGCCTGGTCCCGTCCTCACGCTGGCGCGCACGTTTATGACAAAGCCAATGCATATCCGGGCCGAATCCGGGGATGATAGCCAGACCCACGCCACCACTAAGAAGGTGACGTTTCAGTCCCACCGCATGGACAAGCTCGCTGTGCTCGGCCGGGCGCTGCAGGCCAAGGGCCGCGGCCGCACCATCATCTTCGCCCGCACCAAGCGTTCCGCCGCCGACGTCGCCGATAACCTCGCCGGCCGCGGTTACGCAGTCGCCGCCGTCCATGGCGACCTGGGCCAGGCGGCCCGCGAGAAGTCACTGCAGGCTTTCCGTTCTGGCGCCGTGGACATCCTGGTGGCCACAGACGTTGCCGCCCGCGGCATCGACGTCGATGACGTGACTCACGTGTTCAACTACCAGGTCCCCGATGACCCAATGACCTACGTCCACCGCATTGGCCGCACCGGCCGCGCGGGCAACAAGGGCACCGCCGTGACCTTGGTGGGGTATGACGAACTGGGCAAGTGGAGGCTGATCAATGACGAGCTAGGCCTGGATCTTCCAGAGCCGCCGCAATGGTTTAGCACCTCCCCGGAGCTTAGCGAGGCGCTGGATATTCCAGAGGGAGCCAAGGACAGCGTGGGCCCGGCCCGCAAGGTCATCGGCGCGCGCAGCGAGCGCGGCGAACATAACCGGCGCGATGGCAGGCGTGGGGGTTCCGGCCGCAAGGACCGTGGCCGTGGGGGCCCACGCGGAAGCGCCCGTGGAGGCCGCCGATGAGCGTGGAGCCAGACCTCTCACGGGGGGAAATCCCCCCGGTTGGCCCGGCTCATGCCGCCCGGGGGGATACCGGCTCCTACGCCCCGGTGCTCCGCCGCAAAAAGGGGGATTGGATCGCCATGGGCGCCATCTCCGCCCTAGCCGCGGTGGCCGTCGGTGGTGCGGTGCTCACCGCCAACATCAATGACGCTGAACGCACCGTGGTCAACGCCCCTGGGGATGACGCCCAGGTCGTTGTGCCAAGCCAGGCCCCCGCCGCCCTGACTGAGGCATTCAGGCTGCCCACCGCGGGGTACCCGGGCCTCAACCGGCCGCTGGTGGCGCGCGGGTTGGTCATCACCAACGATGAGCACACGGTCACCGCGACAAATGAGGACGGCTCAACCGCGTGGACCTACGCCCGCAGCGACGTTCCAATCTGTTCCATCGGCTCGGCCTGGGACAAGGTGGTTGTCACTTTTGAAACCGGAGTGGGCTGCGGCGACGTGGTAGCCATTTCCGCCGCCACCGGCGAGTATGCCGGTACCCGTTCGGCCTTATCCTCAGACTATGTGGTGCCGATAAGGTCCAATGACCGTGTTGGCACGGTGTCTAATGAACGTGTGGAACTGTGGCGTTCGGACCTCGTGCGCACGGTGGAATACGGCGACGTGGAGGCCAAGCAGGAGTCTGGTTTCCAACCCCATGAGGACTGCACCATCAACTCAGCGCTGACCCGCTCAGAGCTATTGGTGGTCTCAGAGTCCTGCCCGGACCAACCTGAAACCTCCTACCTGCGCTTCATGAAGACCACCCCCGAGGACTCGAGGAAGCCGGAGGTATTAAAGGACGTGGCCATCTCCACCAGCGGCGCCCGCGTGGTGGCCGTGGGCACCGAGGGCGCCGCGGTCTACGTACCAAGCTCCCCACCGCTTATCATCTCTTTCAATCAGCAGGGCCAGGAAACCTCACGTACCGAGGTTCCCGCCTCCCCCACCGTGACCCAGGCCTCCAGCCCCTTCGCCCCCGCCACCGGCGATCTTCCCGCCCACATGACGTGGTGGGATGGCAAGCGCCTCTACCTGTTCAACCCGGAGACACTGGCCGTTGAGCGGAGTTTTGACCGGGCATTAGGCGTAGGCACCGCCATAAGCGACCGCCTAGTCTTCCCCACCAGGGACGGCATTGCGGTGGCCAATTGGTCCACGGGGGAAATTGAACGCACCATCCCGGTCGACCGCGGCGGGTACAGTGGGCCCGTGGCCGTATCCCGCGCCGGCAACAACCTTGTCGAATTGCGTGGTAATGAAGTAGTCGCTCTTAAAATGCGGACGGGGTAAACGCCGGGATCCGCCGCGCCGATCGCAAACGCCGCTTCATCCGCCGTGAACTACCACGGGGATAAAGCGGCGTTTTACCGTGAGCCCGCTATGCGGTGATTGCTACTTCAGGGGCACGTAGGTGGATTGGAACCATTGCTGAGAGGCCGGGACGAACATCAGGCAATACAGGCAGATTAACGCGGACAGCAGCGTGGCCACGCCAAGGGCTACAGCACCGCCGGACATCATCTGGAAGGAGCTAAAGGCCAAGATGAACTGCACCAGAATAATTCCGCCCTTGCCCCAGCGCTTGCCCTTGACCATCAGGATTGAACTGACGATGATGTAGCCGAAAATAATGAAAATGAAGATGGCGGTGCCGGTCCCCACAAAATTAGCCGCGGAAGAATCGGAGACCATGGACTGGTTTTCCGCCTGGATGAGCTCGCGGTAGATGAGGAAGCATCCAAAGACAATGACGACGATGGACTGGATGATGGCTATGGCCGCGCCCAGGAGGACCGCTGGAGGCGGCTTGAGCGCTCCCGCCCCGGCGCCGCGGCCGGAACTGCTTGCGGCACGAGTATTACTTTTTGCGGCACCGCCGGTTGGGGCGGCCGGGCTTCCTGACTGCTTACGGGGTTTACGTTTACTCACCCGGTCCATTCTACGTAATGCACACCGCGGGTCCTTGCTTCCCACGGCATGGCCCGGGAATTCGGGCCGCGGATTCCCTCACGCGTTCACAGTTTCCCGCTCCCCCGCGGGAGGGAAACTAAGAGTTAACTAAGATGCGCCGGGGAACGCGGGGGCACGAACCGTTCTACAATTTGACGTTGTGACGCTTCCAACACTCACCCTATCAATTCCATTACCGCAGGTAATCAAGTTACGGGCGCGGGGCAATTTTTTGGCAATCGTTTGCAGAAATCACCCGATTGCGGTCAAATCCCGCCCCGCAGCGGTGAGCTTCGCCACATTTTGGACTCAAACTCTAGCGCTCGGTCTTCAAACGTGCAATCATTCATCAGTAGCACAAAGCAGGTGCGGCACTGGAGTAGGCAACTACCCATTGCGGCCCTCCACGTCAAGGAGCAAACCCACGCCCTTGATGAGCACGCCACGCACACCATGGCGGTGAGCATCGGCCCAACCTCGAGACTGGGCCTTGAAGCACACAGACCGGTCCCTGCAGTGGCACCCCCTTTACAACGCAAGATGCAGTTTGCGCTCTAGTAAATTGCGCTCTTTGTCATGCTGTCACAGATTTAGTTAGGAGATTCAATAATGGATTGGCGCCACGATGCAGTTTGCCGCGATGAGGACCCAGAGCTCTTCTTCCCAGTCGGCAACTCCGGCCCCGCCCTCACCCAGATCGCTAAGGCCAAGCTGGTCTGCAACCGCTGCCCAGTAGCCTCCCAGTGCCTGAAGTGGGCACTCGAGTCCGGCCAGGACGCCGGCGTATGGGGCGGCCTGTCTGAGGAAGAGCGTCGCGCGCTCAAGCGCCGCCGCAACCGCGGCCGCGGCCGCTCACGCGTGTCCGCTTAAGGCATAGACCGCGCAAACACAATCCACAATTCAATACTGGAAGCTCATTCTTAGCTTCAGCACGAGGCGGTCTACCGCCTCCCTAGGGGCCATGCGGCAATAGAATGTCCATGGCCCGTAGCAGGAAACTTGGACCCAAATTTCCTCCCCGGCGCATCCTGCCGCTACAGTTGAAGACGTTCATTTACCCTCAACGAAGGAGTACGCAATGAGCAAGCGTGGTCGTAAGCGCAAGGATCGCCGCAAGAAGTCCGCTAACCGCGGCAAGCGTCCTAACGCATAACGCACAGCAAATTAGTCAAAGCACCTGGCTGGAACCGTTTCCGGCCAGGTGCTTTCTCTTTTTTTACTTCAACCGCATAGGGCTACAAGGCTACCCGTTATAGCGGACCTCAACCTGGGTCATGCGGATCTGGAAGGAGATGCGCTCACGCAGATGCTCGGGCGCGCGGTCGCCGCCGCAGCAATTGCGAACCATGGAGCGGATGTATTCCTCATGCTCAAGGTGCTCGTGGCAGGCAGTGCACTCCGCCAGCCTAGCCCGGATTTCCCGTGCGCGGTCACTGCAGGAGCAGTTATCCAAGAGTTCACAGATGAGTGCCTGAACTTCCTCGTGGCTGCAGTTGCAACCACCGTTGTTAGTGCATGAACTCATAACTTATGCCTCCATATCCGGGTGGCTTAGACCAATACCGTGCTCACGTGCTACGTCTTTCAACGCGCTACGAAGCAATTTTCTTCCACGGTGCAACCGGCTCATCACCGTGCCCAGCGGGGTATCCATGATTTCAGCGATTTCCTTATACGCTAGCCCCTCAACATCCGCGTAATAGACCACCATGCGATAGTCCTCGGGAAGGTCGTTCATCGCGTCGGAGATCTGGGAATCGGGCATGGCCTTGAGCGCCTCGATCTCGGCGGATTCCAGGCCGGTGGAATCATGGCCGGCGGTGGTGTACAGCTGGCCGTCGGTCAGCTCGTCGGCGCTGGATTGCTGCGGGCGGCGCTGCGCCTTGCGGTAGTTGTTGATGTACGCATTAGTCATGATGCGGTACATCCACGCCTTAAGGTTGGTTCCCTGCTTGTAAGAGCCAAAGGCCTTAAACGCCTTTAGGAAGGTCTCCTGAACCAAATCTTCAGCGTCCTGCGGGTTGCGGGTGAGCCGCAACGCACCGCCGTAGAGCTGGTCAAGCAACGGCATGGCCTGTTCCTCAAAGCTGTCATGCAGCTCCTCGGCGGTGACCGTGCCGCCTGTTCTATCAGTAGCCACGTTTATTGTGTGCTCCTTCGCGTCCAAAGTGATACCTCTCCCATCCTAGCGGGAGATGCCGGATCTAGAATCAGCCCCATGGCAAAGAAGCAACCGGGTGCCGCCACCCCGGCGTTAAAAATCCTCCATGAGTCAGGCCTGCCCTTTAAGGTCTCAACCTTCGAGGCCGGAACGGATCATTTCGGCGACAATGCGGTGGCGGCCCTGGGCGCGGACCCGGACCGGGTTTTCAAGACCTTGGTCATCGATCTCTCCGCGGGCAAGGGGCCGCGCCGCGAGTTGGCCGTGTGTGTATTGCCGGTGTCCCATCAGCTCAGCTTGAAGAAGGCGGCAGCGGCGCTCGGCGCATCCAAGGCCGCTATGGCGAATCCCGCCGACGCCACCAAGTCCTCCGGCTACATTCCCGGCGGCATCTCGCCGCTGGGCCAAAAGCGCGTGCTGCCCACGGTGATTGATGAGACCGCCGTCTTGTTTGACACTATCTTGTTCTCCGGCGGGCGCCGCGGCCTGGACGTCGAGATGAAGGCCCAGGACTTGGCGTTAATTATCGGCGCCCGATTCGCTGACATCCTCGCTGAATAGGTCCCGTTGCGGCTCCAGCAATTCCGGGTAATCGTTGCGCACGTTGCCCACGGCCTTATCCACCTTGGTCACCTCGAACGCCCCGCGCAGCTCCCGCGGCGCGGGATGAAGAAGCTCGGCCGACTCCTCCGGGGTTCCCTCCACCCATTGGCGCATTTCCTCTTCCGTCAGAAACCGCGGCAGGCGGTCATGCAGCCAGTCCATCGGCTCGGCGGAGTCAGTGGTGACGATGGTGGCGGAGAGCTGGTCCAACCCGGATGACCAGAGCCCCGCAGCCCACATGAGCTTGCCCTCCCCCAGGGTGACGAAGTAGGGCGCCTTGCCGGAGCCGTCATCGTGCCATTCGTAGTAGCCATCCATGGGAATCAGGCAACGCCCGGATCCCTCGCGCGCCTTGAACGCGTCGCGGAACGAGGGTTTGGATGCCACGGTCTCGGCGCGCGCGTTGAACAAAGGGGGACCAGTCAGGTCCTTCTTCCAGTGCGGCAGCAGCCCCCAGCGTCCCGGCTCGACCACCGCCGTGGCGCCATCAAGGCGGACCACCGGAACCATTTGTGTGGGCGCGATGTTGTAGCGCGGGCGAGGCAGGCCCGCCGGCGCGTGGGACTCCTCAACACCGGGGAGCGAACCCGCGTGATCCAGTAATGACTCAGTAAACAAAACAAATCGGCCGCACATGTTGTCCTATTATGGTGCCTATGCCTTCTTTGTGGAAAGCCCCCGTTGCCCCCGGCCCGTTGCGCTGGACCCAGCCTGTTCCTGGCTCTAAGTCCATTACCAACAGGGCCTATATCCTTGCCGCCTTGGCGGATTCCCCGTCCACCCTGCTGAACCCACTGAGCAGCCGCGATACGGATCTCATGTCAGCGGCCCTCAACGCCATGGGCTGCCGCGTCGAGCAAGACGGTAACACGGTCACCATCACCCCTGGTCAGCTACACGGGGCCACCATCGATTGCGGCTTGGCCGGCACCGTCATGCGCTTTTTGCCGCCGCTGGCCGCCCTGGCGGACGGCCCAGTGACCGTTGATGGCGACGCGCAGGCCCGCAAGCGCCCCATGGCCACCATCCTCCAGGCCCTCCGCGACCTGGGCGTTTCGGTGGAGGGTGATGGTCTGCCGTTTACCGTCGGCGGCAACGCGAATGCGCCATCCGGCGGCAGCGTCACCATTGACGCCTCCGGTTCTTCACAGTTTGTCTCAGGCCTGCTGCTTTCCGCCCCACGCTATTCGGACGGCATTACCGTGCGCCATGAGGGCGGCCCACTGCCATCCATGCCACACATCGACATGACCGTGGACATGCTGCGCAGGGCCGGCGTGAAGGTCGATACGGGTCATCACACCTGGACCGTGCATCCCGGCACCATTAGCGGCGGCACCTGGGAAATTGAGCCGGACCTGTCTAACGCCACCCCGTTTTTGGCCGCCGCGATGGTGGCAGGTGGCTCCGTGAGCATCCCGTTCTGGCCTGAATCCACCACCCAGCCGGGTGATGAGTTCCGCGACATCGCTGAGGCTATGGGCGCGAGCGTTCGGCTCGCCGGCGGCACCCTAACGGTCACCGGCGGCGAGCTCCACGGCATCGATTGGGATATGGGCGATATTGGCGAGCTCACCCCAACCGTCGCCGCGTTGGCCGCCCTTGCGGATTCCCCTTCCACTCTGACCGGCATCGCCCACCTGCGCGGCCACGAAACGGACCGCCTGGCTGCGCTGGCCGCCGAGATCAACAAATTGGGCGGTGACGTCATGGAGCGTGCAGACGGCCTGCTCATCACCCCCGCACCACTCCATGGTGGGCAGTGGGAGTCCTATGCTGACCACCGCATGGCGACGGCCGGCGCCATCATTGGCCTGCGCATCCCGGACGTTGTTGTGGAGGATGTGGAAACCACCGCTAAGACACTGCCGGGCTTTGCCGGCATGTGGGAGGAGATGGTCAACAATGGCTAGGCGCGGCGGCCGCAGTTACAGAAACTATGATGAGTCCGATGTCCGCGTTCGGCCCGGAAAGGGGTCCCGCCCGCGTACCAAGGACCGCCCCGAGCATAAGGATGCCAAGTTTGGCATGGTCATCACCAAGGACCGCGGGCGGTGGGGCGTGGCGCTCGATGATGGCCCTGAGGTGGTCTGTATGCGCGCCCGCGAGATGGGCCGCACCGCCGTAGAGGTGGGCGACCGCGTGGGCGTCGTGGGTGATACCTCAGGCAGGAAGGACACCCTGGCCCGGATCGTCAAGCTTGAGGAGCGCACCTCCGTCCTGCGCCGCACCGCCGACGATACCGATCCCTACGAGCGCATAGTCGTGGCCAATGCCGACCAGATGCTGATCGTGACCGCGGTAGCGGATCCTCCCCCGCGCTCCGGATTTGTCGAGCGCGCGCTCATCGCCGCGTTCGTTGGCAACGTCCACCCGGTGCTATGCCTGACGAAGACCGATCTTGCCGATCCCGCGCCCTTCGCCGCCGAGTTCGCGGATCTGGACATCACGGTCATTGAGGCCGGCATTGATGATGAGTTGGCCGCCGTCGATGGCGTATTAAATGGCCACATCACCGCGCTCATCGGCCACTCCGGCGTGGGTAAGTCGACCCTGGTTAACCGCCTGGTCCCCGATGCGGATCGCGAAACCGGTGAGGTCTCCGCCGTGGGCAAGGGCCGCCACACCTCCACCCAGTCCGTGGCCCTGCGCTTGCCGGATAATCGCGGTTGGATCATCGACACACCGGGGATCCGCTCCTTTGGCCTGGCCCACGTAGACGCCGACACGGTGGTCAATGTATTCGACGATCTGGCTGCCGCCGTTGAGCACTGCCCCCGTGGCTGCACACACGCCGGCCCTCCCGCGGACCCGGAATGCGGTCTGGACAACCCAGACCTTGTCCCGGAGGATTCCGCCACGGCGCGGCGTCGCGACGCAGTGCGCAACCTCCTGGCCGCCCTCCGCACCAACGTCGACTGGGAGAACTAGGCCGATGTTGCGGCCTGCGAGCCGCGCTTGTCGCGGGTGGCGCAACCCGCTGACCCCCTCACCAACCCAGGCCGCCCTGAACCCGGGGCGCCTTAACTCTTGGGGTGGTTGCCCCAACGACAATGCCATCCTCGCAGCAATGGGCGTTGATGGAGTCAGTCCCTGTGAAAGACTGAGAAAGCGGGCCGCCCGGGAACCCCGGTGCGGCCCGCCAAGCCCATAGGTCTTACTTCGCTAAGGCTCCAAGATTAGGCAACACGTCCTTGAAAGCGCCATACAGGGACAACACAACCGTGACGACGCCCAAGACAGCGCCGATGATTACGCCGATGTTGCCCTGCTGTGAGGACTCCAGCAGCGTAAGCCACGCCGTGGTGGGGACATCTTCTTCAACAGCGCCGGGCTCGGCAGCGCCATTATCCGTGCCGGTTGCCATGTCCCCTGACTGGGAGACTGCCGGGACGGGGCTGGCCGGTGCCTCCTGCGCGGCGGCCGGGGCTGCGGCTCCGCAGGCCACAGCGGCGGCGGTGACCAGGGTTGCAAGCGTCTTCTTCATGGCGGTTTAAGCCTCCTCTTTGGGAAATCTTTCGGGCTCTCTTATTCGTTCTATCGCCGCAAGCGCAGTAGAGCGTTACAGAAGCTCTACCAAGAAGGGCAACTCTGACGGGTCATAGAACGCCATGAAGTTGTCTAGAGCATCCCCCACCGCCAGCTCCGCGTCCTCATCGCCGAGATCGGCGGTATCGATGACCTCGATGGCCTTCGCGGTGGCCGCCTCGGACTCCTCGATGTCTACGTGGATGGCGGCCAATTGCTCCGTGGAAATAGCGGCAGGCTCCAGCTTCACCACGGGTTCACCCATGTCAGGGGCAAAGGTCACTACGCTCTCATCCACATCCGCGGAAATGACCACGCGGCGATGCGGGAACTTCTGCTCATCGCCAATGGCGAGCAAACGCAGAGAGGCCATCGATGCTTCAAGGAATGCGCCGTACGCAATCTCCTCTTCATCGCCCTCCGTGTAAAACTCTAGGAGCGCGGGGGTGACCATGAACCCCCAACCGGAACGCGCATAGACGGTGCCAGTTTCGGCCAACTCGGCGAGCATGGCATAGGTGGCGGGAATATAGACGCGGACGTCAGCCATGGCTAGAACTCACCGTCAATATCGAACACGGCCTGGATCTCAATGCTGGTGCGGTCAAAGACGGAGTACAGCATGCCCACCATGCCAAAGTCTACGGCGGCTCGGACGTTGAGGATATTGTCATCCACCATCACGCAATCATTGATCGGCAGTTCGATTGCATCCGCTGCGGCCTGGAAAGCGGCCAACTCGGGCTTTTCGGCACCAACCTCACCGGAGAGGATGACCGCATCCACGGTGCCGTTGTATTCCCATTCACGGATGTGCTCAGCGCCTGGGCCGCCCGGATCGTTAGACAAGATAGCGGTTGCCACTCCGTTTTCCTTCGCCGCGGCGAGAAGACTCTTCCAGCGACGAACGTCATCCTCGGTGCCATCCAGCACACCCACGTAGTCCACGACCAGACCGCGCATATAAATTTCACTCCTTGAATATCTCCGGGCTTCACGCGCCACCGCCAAGGGCGAGCCAACGCCCGTGGCTCCCCGGCGAGGGCGTGAACACACAACCGGTTCTTCCTAGTTTTTATGTACCGGGCGAGTATATAGGACGCACCACGTACTTCGCGCCCACCCCTGACAGGAAACTCCCAGGAACGGGCGGTAGCCGTGCGTAGCGGCTGGTGGTGTGGCACAATAGTGGCAAATCGGGGGATTTATTTTGGCTCAAGCACGGCTACCGCTCGCGGAACCGTGCGCCGTTTCCTCCTTGTGTTGGTTAGGACCGCACGTGGCTTTGCGCGTCCGCACTTTAGACTAAGGAGATTTAATTGTGTATACCGCGATTCCGGGGTTTGCCCATCTCAAGCTGTATGTGCCGGAAGACCGCGTGGTGTATTCGCGGCCCAGCCACGTCACGGACGTGCGCACTAGAAAAATTGCCACCAGGCTGGTGAGCTTGGCCGTGGACGTTGCGGCCGGGCAGCGCGCCATAACGCACCTGCCCCACAAGCACTTCCACCCCACCATCAAGCTTCACCTAGGTACCTGGATCCGCGCCCATGAGCTTAAGCGCAAGCGCGAGGCAAAGGTTCGCTCCATCCACATTAGGCCCAATGGGGAAATCTTTGGCACCGCGGGCATTGGCAGCGCCCAGCACGCGTTCACCGGTTCGATCGAGGGCGAAAAGCTAGTCTCCTTCAGGCTCCTTTAGGAACCCATGGGGCCCGGGCAAGGGCGGAAAACTAAGGAAACCGGGGTGTTGACGCGTTAGACAACACCCCGGTTCGGGCAATTTTTGGCATTAAGCAGGCCTTGGGGCCCGGGAACGCCGAATCCTTAGGCCTCTACGGCGCCATCACCGTTGGCTTTAGCCGCCTGCTCCGCGGCCGCCGCCTCCTGCGCCAGGAACTGCTTACGCAGCAGGAACAACTGACGAACGGTCTCTTCCTTGATGGAATCATTCATCGCGTGGAAGAGGTCCCCGCCCTCCTTCTGATATTCAACCAGAGGGTCCCGCTGCGCCATCGCGCGCAGACCAATGCCCTCCTTGAGGTAGTCCATCTCGTAGAGGTGCTCGCGCCACTTTTGGTCGATGATCGGAAGGATGACCATGCGCTCGGTGTTGCGCATCTGCTTCTCACCGCCAATGCCCGTGATGGTTTCCTCGAGCTGGTCATATTCGGAATTGGCGTCAGCAACCAGGGCCTCGCGCAGCTGCTCGGCGGTCAGCTCGCCCGGCACGCCGTACTCGGAGCCCTCGATTAGCTCTTCAGCGGTAACCGTTGGGCCGTACAGGGACTCCAGCGCCTGCCATAGCTGGTCCAGGTCCCAATCCTCGACGTAGCCCACTGCGGTCGCTCCGCCGACGTACGCGGAAACGGTGTCATCGATCATGTCGCGGATATTGTCCTTTATGTCACCCGCGTTGAGAATCGAATAGCGCTCCCGGTAGACAACCTTGCGCTGCTCATTGAGGACCTCGTCATACTTCAAGACGTTCTTGCGCATTTCGAAGTTCTGGTTCTCAACCTGGGCCTGGGCGCCGCGGATGGAGTTAGACACCATCTTGGAGTCAATCGGCACATCATCAGGGACGTTGAGGCGGTTCATCATGTTCTCCATGGACTGACCCACGAAGCGAACCATCAGCTCATCACGCATGGACAGGTAGAAGCGGGTCTCACCCGGATCACCCTGGCGGCCGGTGCGGCCACGGAGCTGGTTGTCGATGCGGCGGGACTCATGGCGCTCGGTACCCAGAACGTACAGGCCGCCGGCCTCGCGAACCTGATCGCCAAGGCGCTTGGAGCGTTCCCTTTCCTCATCGATCTCAGCATCCCACGCCGCCTGGTAGGCCTCCGCGTCTTCGAAAGGATCCAGCCCGCGCTCGCGCAGCTTCATGTCGAGAATGACTTCCGGGTTACCGCCAAGCACGATATCCGTACCGCGGCCGGCCATGTTGGTGGCCACGGTCACCGTGCCAGGGCGGCCGGCGCGGGCAACGATATTGCCCTCTTCCTCATGGTGCTTAGCGTTGAGCACGGAATGCTTCACGCCGCGCTTGGTCAGCAGTTGCGACAGGTATTCGGAACGCTCGACAGAAGTGGTACCAACAAGTACCGGCTGCCCATTGGCGACGTGTTCAGCGATGTCCTCAACAACCGCAGCGAACTTGGCTTCCTGGGTCTTGTAGATGCGATCGGAATGATCCTGGCGCTGGTTAGGGCGGTTGGTAGGGATCGGCACAACATCAAGGCCGTAGATGGAATGCAGCTCCGCAGCCTCGGTCTCCGCGGTACCGGTCATGCCGGAAATCTTTTCATACAGGCGGAAGTAATTCTGCAGAGTAACGGTAGCCAGAGTCTGGTTCTCGTTTTTAATCTCCACATTTTCCTTGGCCTCGATAGCCTGGTGCATGCCCTCGTTGTACCGGCGGCCGGGAAGCACACGGCCGGTAAAGCCGTCCACAATCATAACCTCGCCGTTGCGGACGATGTAGTCCTTATCGCGGGTAAACAGCTCCTTGGCCTTGATGGCGTTATTCAAGTAGGAGACTAACTGGGAGTGCTCAGGGGCGTAGAGATTGTCGATGCCCAGCTGATCCTCGACGTATTCAACGCCGTCTTCCAAAACGCCAATGGTGCGCTTCTTGTGGTCCACCTCGTAGTGGATTCCCTCACGCATGCGCGGGGCCAACTGGGAGAACACGGTGTAGAACTGGGAAGAACCGCCGGCGGGGCCGGAAATGATGAGGGGCGTACGCGCCTCATCGATCAGGATGGAGTCAACCTCATCGACGATGCAGAAGTGGTGGCCGCGCTGCACGATGTCATTAAGGTTGCGCACCATGTTGTCACGCAGGTAGTCAAACCCCAGCTCGTTGTTGGTGCCGTAGGTGATGTCACACGCGTAGGCCTCCTTGCGTTCCGGGGGACGCATCTCGGAAAGAATCACGCCGACGCTCAGGCCCAGCCACCGGTGCACACGGCCCATCATCTCGGCGTCACGCTTAGCGAGGTAATCATTCACGGTGACCACGTGGACGCCCTTGCCCTCAAGCGCATTTAAGTAGGCGGGAAGCAGGGAGGTCAGGGTCTTGCCCTCACCGGTGCGCATCTCGGCTACGTTGCCGAAGTGGAGCGCCGCGCCGCCCATGATCTGAACCTTGTAGTGCTTCTGATCCAGCACGCGCCATGCGGCTTCACGGACGGTAGCAAAGGCCTCGAGGAAGATGTCATCTAGATCCTCCCCCTTGCTCAGACGCTCTTTGAACTCGCCAGTCTTTGACTTGAGTTCATCATCAGTAAGCTTGCTGTACTCGTCTTCTAGGGCAATGACCTGATCGGCCATCTTGTCCAGACGCTTAACGGTGCGTCCCTCACCGGCACGGAGCAGCTTGGATAAACCAAACACTAAATTTATTCCTTCTAGTCGCGACTAAGAATGTAGTTAACTCCCCGCCATTGTACGCGTAACGCAAAACCGCCACCCCTAGCGGGGCGGCGGTTTCTTCACGAATGTGGCGGGAGCCTACCCGCCAGGTTTCAAACCGGCAGGTAAGGCGAAATCTAGCCCTCGGCGTCCTCAGACAGGACGATCAAGCCGTAGTCGAAGGCGTGACGGCGGTAGACCACGGAAGGACGGTTGGTTTCCTTGTCGATGAACAGGTAGAAGTCATGGCCCACGAGCTCCATCTCGCTCAGCGCCTCATCGACAGTGATAGGCGTAGCGGAGTGCTCCTTGGTGCGAACCACCTGGCCTGGGCGCTGCTCCTCAATGGTCTCAGCGTATGGGTCAACATAACGGTCTTCCGGCTGAGCCTCGGTGCGCTTTGCTTCCGCCTCGGCCACGAACTCGGCCGCTAGCTCGCCGGTGCCCTTCTGTGCGCGGTGACCGGACTTCACCGTCTCGCGGCGAACCTTAACCTTGCGCAGAGAACGCTCCATCTTCGCGAGGGCGGTCTCGAGAGCGGCGTAGAAGGAATCTTCCTTGGCCTCCGCGCGGGCGATGTGGCCCTTGCCGGTAGCAGTGATCTGAATGCGGTCAGACTCAGAATCGCGACGTGGGTTTGGCTCATGCTTGAGCTCAACGTGAAAGAAAGTCAGGGTTGGATCCAAACGCTCAATCTTGGCCAGCTTGCTCTTCACGCGCTCTGCGAAGTGATCTGGCACCTCCACATTGCGTCCGGTGATGGTGACCTGTGCGGTGGTGTCGACCTGTGGTTCGGTCATGACGTGCCTCCCTGTAATCGCGGGGCGGGGCTCATGCCCAACGTATCCCCTGGGGGTATGTGGACTCACATTCGTAAGAAACTTCCCTGCGCACCGAAAGGGGGGTATAAAGTCCCCGTTTCTATCCCTAGAGACGTGGTGCACCGGTTTCGTTTCCCACCGTGTGTGACAACCGCCATTCTACCAGTGGTCATAACCGCTGCCCACAACTTCGCAGAACTACCCCCATGTGACTTACGCGTCCGCGAGCACCAAACCAGCCCGCACTTTTACCCCCTCTGCCTGCAATTTTCTGCCCGTAGCGGCAAGGGTTGCACCGGTTGTAACCACGTCATCCATGAGCACAATATCGCGGTGGGCGATCACCGCACCGGCGCGTATTTTCACGGCGTTATCCATGTTTAACCAGCGCCCACCGGCCGAAAGGTCAGACTGATCCTGCGCGATTCGAGAAGATTCAACGTATCGCCCAACCTCTACCCCCGGCAAGCGTTTCGCGGCCGTTAAAGCCATAGCCGTCACGGGATCTCCGCCGCGAAGGCGTGCGGATCGGGCGCGGGTTGGCGCGGGCACAAGGGCAAAGCTATAGGGCAAGGCTCCCCGCGCCTGGAGGTGTGCGAGCCCGGCGGCGAAGACCTCACCCATCACGTGCCGGATTTCCTGGTGGCCGCGCTCCTTCATGGCAATGATGATGTTGCGGCGCACGTCCGAATACGGTCCGAGTGCGAAGACCGGGAACCCAAGGTCCCGTGGCCGGACCACCGGATGGGGCGCGCTGCGCAGGTGCTCGCGGCACGCGGCGCACAGCAACTGCCCGGCTACCCGGCATCCCGCGCATTCGCGCGGGAACAACAGCTCCCCCAAGCCAAACATCGCGCGCCTTGCCCGCCTCCCCTGTCAAACGGCCTTTTAATTAGCCACAATAGGCGCGGAACGCACTCCCTGCAGGCCCGGCACCTCGCGCCAGAACGCAGTGTCAGAATCGGTGGAAGGCGTTTGCAGCATTGCCCTCGTGTCCGTGATGTAGACCGTGGACGGTGACGCCGCGATGGCCACTACCGGCGCGGTGACATTGCCGGACGGAAGCGCCGAGACAGAGGAGCCATCCTGTTCCACGCGCCAGACCGGGGATTCCTGAGCGGAAGTGCCGACCACGATGGAGCCATCGGGCTGCCAGTCGAGCGTTAGGGCGGTGCCGCCCAGCTCCGGGGCGAATTCACGCACATTGACAATGCGTACCTCGCCCGAGGACTGCCTTTCCACCATGCCGGTGAAAATCTTGCCGCCAATGATCATGGCCACGCGGGCACCGGTACTCGAAAGGCGCAGGACGGAGATTTCACCGTCAATATCCTCAAGTTCCGCGGTATTGACCTCAGTCTCGGCTAATTGACCATTCGAGGAACGGACCACGCGCACAACGGTCTCGCCGTTGACCACGGTCCAGGCCGCCTCGCCACCGATTTCGAACGTGGGGCGGGACAAGGTCTCCCCGGACAGCGAGCGATCGATCTGGCCGCCAACGTCGCCAAAGTACAGGCGGTATTCATCCCCCGCCGAGCGCACGGCGGCCACGGTTCCGGCGGCGGAAACATCAGCGGATTGGATATCGTCCGAAACGCCCAGCTGCCCCTCGACGGGCTCGGCCGAATTACCGGTCACCCTCAGTATGCGCCCGTCATTGACCGCATACAGCGGCGCGACCGAGTTCGCCGGCACCTGTGGGTTTACATCGGCAAAGTCATCCGTGGTGAGCTCGTCGAGCCCATCGATCAGCGGCGCCGAATCCGCCTCTATGGCGTACGGGCCCGGCACGCCGGCGTTGGATAGCGTCCACACAATCTGGGCTCCCAAACGGCGGCGGTCATCCTCGCCCATTTCGTTGAGCCCGGTGAAGGTGTAGGTGCCATCATCCACGCCCACAAACTCCGCGGAGGTGGGCAGCACGGTGCGGGTTGCCGGCGCTAGATCCCGGTTTGGCCCCTGCATTAAGAGCGTGATGAGCTCCACGTCGAGCGAGTTTTGGCCGGAGTACAGCCACCGGCGGTCCTTGACCAGGGCCTTGCCGGTGCGATCGAAAAAGTACAGCGCCTGCGGCTGGTATTGATTGCGCAGCTCGGTCCTCTCGATGACCACGCCGCTGGGCAGGTCCGCGATGCGCCACTCGCCATCGACCTGGGTCATCTCGATCTCCGCCTCATAGGTTCCGGTCTGCGGGGTGTAGAGGCCGCCTGCGAGCGAACCAATCACCGAACCGCGCACGGCGAAGGTGCGCTGGTCGGACTCGGACGCGCCGGCGACCGTGGTCAGGTCAATAGCGTCGACGAGTAACACGTCCCCCTGGGGGCTCCACCTGCTTGCCGCATCGGCGGTGAGGAAACTGCGCGCGGCCTCGTAATCGCCCGCCGGGATAGCCGCGGCGGTGAAGAAGGAACGCAGCAGCAGGTCCGGCTCCTGCCCCGGTTGCGGCCCCACCGCGGGCTGTTCATCCGGGGCCGCTTCAAGGGAGTACAAAACCTCGGGATTGGTATCCCGCGGCAGCGTCGAGCACGCCCCCAGCGAGGCCACCGCGGCGCACGCGGTGACGCTCAGGGCCGCCCGGCGAAGATGCTTAAGAGGCCTTTTCATCACGAGTCCTTCCGCCAATCCGGTTTGGCATAGGGCTTGCCCTCCTCTGGCGAGGTTTCTGAAGCCGGTTCGGTAAGCCCTGGGCTTTCCGCGATACCCGCGATAGCCGGCCCGCCTTCGCCCGGCTCAGCGGGCTCGGGAGCCTGCGGCGCGTGCGGGATTTCTAGGGCGATCGGTTCCTCTTCGATTGGGCCCAGCGGCGTGCGTGGGAGGATCAGGCGGAATCGCGAACCGACCCCCACCATGCCCACGGCGTCCAGGGTGCCGCCGTGCAGCGCCGCGTCCTCGCGGGCGATTGCGAGGCCAAGGCCTGTGCCACCGGAATGGCGCTTACGGGAGGCATCGGCACGCCAGAAGCGGTTGAACACCAGCTCCTCCTGCCCCGGTTTCAGCCCCACGCCGTGGTCCGTAACGGCGATACCCACCGCGGTCTCATTCGCCACCATGTCCAGGACCACTGGCTTGCCCTCCGAGTGATCGATGGCGTTGGCCAGCAGGTTGCGCAGCACGCGCTCGATTCTGCGGGAATCCCCTTCCACCGTGACGGGTTCATCCGGCAGGTTTAAGGTGACTTCCACGTCCAATTCCCGCGCCAGGTGCTCCACCTGTCCCCACGCGGAATCGACGCAGGAGCGCGCGTCAATCGGCGCGGAGGACAGATCCGCCACACCGGCATCGTGGCGGGAGATCTCAAGCAGATCGGCGAGCAGTTCCTCGAAGCGGTCCAGCTCGCGGATCATGAGCTCGGACGCGCGACGCGGGCCCGGTTCCAGTGAATCCGGATCCGCCGCGATCATGTCCGCCGCCAGGCGCACCGTGGTCAGGGGCGTGCGCAGCTCATGAGAGACGTCCGAAGTAAACTGCCGCTGCAGATTTCCGTACTCCTCCAGCTGGGTGATTTGCCTGGACAGCTTGTCCGCCATGTCGTTGAAGGAAGCGGCCAGGCTGCCCATTTCGTCTTCGCTTTCCACCACCATGCGCTCGCGCAAATGGCCGGCCGCAAACCGCTGGGCGATGCGGGAGGCGGAGCGAATGGGGGTAATGACCTGCTGGGTAGCCAGCCACGCGATGCCGACTAGGAGCACGACGACGACCACCGCCGCCGCGGACAGCAGGCCGCGCAGCAGGGCCAGGGTGGACTCCTCCGACTCCATGGACATCACGAGGTACACCTGCACGCCGCGGATATCGGTCTCCGCGGGGGTGCCCATGATTAGCGCGTTATACGTGCCACCATCGGAGCGCTCCGTGGTGATGAACTGGTAGGACACTTGGTCCTGGGAAACCAGGGTGCGGAGGTTCTCGGGGATCCTGAACCCCTCCGGCGACGTGGTAACTGAGCCGTCATTGTTTTGCACCACGATGACGGGCTCATAGGCCGCCTGGGTTTCTCCCGCGCGGGCGGAGAGCTGCGTGAGCGAGGCGCGCGCCGAATTGATCCTGACCTGCACGGAATTGGCGCTACCGGTCGCGTTGACCTGCTGTTCCACCGCGACCCGGGCTCGGTCCAGCTCCTGGCTGGCCACATCGATCTTCTGGTCCACGAGGCGCTGGGTCAAAACGGTAATCAGGGCGTAGGTCAGAATCAGCATGACCACCGTTGAGGCCGCAAGAATCAACCCAAGGACGCGTACCTGCAAGGAAGTACGCCACTTTTCCCCTACGGCATCCCCGTAGCTTCGAAGCCGTTCTAGGATGGCTGCACGCTCCCCTATTTATTCGCCGTTACCGGTCTTACCCGTTTTGTACCCCACACCACACACGGTCAGCACGATCTGCGGGTCTTCCGGATCATGCTCAATCTTGGCGCGCAGCCGCTGGACGTGCACGTTGACCAGGCGGGTATCGGACGCGTGGCGGTAGCCCCAGACTGACTCCAACAACTCCTCACGCGCATGCACCTGGCCCGGCTTGCGGGCCATCTCCACGAGCAGGTCAAACTCGAGCGGGGTCAAGGAAATCTCAACGCCCGGGCTGCCGTCCGCATTCTTGCGGGTGACGGTGTGCTCAGGGACGTCAATGATGAGGTCACCAACCTCGATGATTTCGGAGGAGGCGGAGCCGTTGCGGCGCAGGCGCGCACGGATGCGCGCCACCAATTCCTTGGGCTTAAACGGCTTGGTGATGTAATCATCAGCACCGGATTCCAGGCCCAGAACCACGTCGACGGTGTCCGTCTTAGCGGTCAGCATGACAATGGGCACGTCCGATTCGCGGCGGATGGTGCGGCAAATATCAACGCCGTTCATCCCGGGCAGCATCAGATCCAGCAGGATCAGATCAGGGTCATGCTTGCGAAACTCCGGCACGGCATCATTGCCGTCAGTAACAGCGATAGGCTGAAGGCCTTCAGATTCCAAGACGATGGTGAGCATCTCTGAGATCGCTGGATCATCATCTACCACGAGGATTTTTGGCGCCACGTTGTCACTTCCCAACCAGTTCTTTTACTGCCTCGACAATCATATCCGCATCACCGGTGGCTAGCCAACGCCCCGCCCAGTTCTTTTCAGCCAGGCGGCGATACGCCGCGGCGGTATCAGCCTGCAGCGACGCATTCTTCTCATATTCATCGCGCTCGCGGGTGGCATCCGCGTCCGCACGGGACTGCGCGCGCGACGCGGCCAGGGATACATCGGTATCCAGGAACACCTGGAGATCGGGGCGGGGCAGGCCCAGGCGCCCGAATTCGAGCTCATACACCCAATCCATAATGGAATCATCGCCAAGGCGCGCCGCGGAGTATGCGGCATTGGAGGCCACATACCTGTCCAAGATAAGGAGTTCGCGGGAATCCTTGGCCGCGCGCAGCCGCTCCACGGCGCCGTGGCGGTCGAGGGCAAAAAGGGTGGCCATGCCGTAAATGGAGTCAGTCAGATCCCCCATGCGGCCGTAGAGCGCCTCCTGCGCCAGCTGCGCGTGGACGGACTCCTCGTAACGTGGGAATGCCAGCAGCTCCACCGTCACCCCGAGTTCCTGGCCAATCCGCCGGACCAGAGTGTTTTTGCCGGCACCGTCGATGCCCTCTATGGCGAGAATCACAGTTTAAAATTTCCTATCGAATATCCGGATAACCTTGTCACTATCGGCGGGTTCGCGTAACCACCCGAAATGCCGAACCAACCGGCATTTCGCAGCGATTCCCCGTGGGAACGTTTAAGCGTTCACGCGCCAGCGGCGCGGCAGTAGCCGTTGCAGCAGCTGTTTAAGAAAGCGCCTCGATAAAGACTTCCAAATCGTATTCCGCCTCCACGCCCTCCAGCAGTTCGGCGGCCTTTTCTTCAAGTTCTTCATCGCCCGAACCCGCGAGGCCGCGGATGAATGGGTAGCTAGAGACCACGTCACCGGCGCTAAAGGGCGCGCCCGCCCAGATTGCGGCGATAGTCGCTGCGGCGTAGCCGTTGCTTAGCTCATCTTCACTAACGCCGTCCCCGGCGGCCGCCAGGATCACTGCGTCGCGGACCGCCTCTACGATGTCTTCATCATCAAGCCCCGCGAGTTCATCGAGAAAATCCACGTTGGTTTCATTTGTGAAGATTTCTTCATCCCAGGTGCTCATAGCATCCTCCTTTGTTAAATATCCGGCCGCGGCGGGATAGCAGCGGTGTGTTCTCAATCTATATACATCATGGTATGGTCGTTACCATCTTGTGACCAGTGAAAGGGGATGGACGGTGAATACTGAAACCCGCCGCGTGATGACGTTCATCATCGCTGGATTACTTACCGCAGCCGCTGTTGGCGTGAGCGTCTGGCGTCTCAGCACTCCACAGTCTCCCTCTGCGTCTGATATTGCCATGTCTACCACGCTGCACACCACACAGACTGAGCAGCCCGGCGGAGGATCACATTCTACCCAGGCCACCTCTGGTAACCACTCAACGCAAAGCACACCTACCCAGCGCCGTTCCAACTCTCAAACTCAGGCAATGGGCCAGCAAGCGGCGGAGGCCTTGGCGGATGACCCATTCTTGGCGCCTAACGCCTACCTTGGCGCGCCAAACAGCCAGCCGGAGCCCACGCGCTTCTACCGCCCTGACAACATTTCCGAGGCCCCGGGATCCGCTGAGCCGGGTGAGGCGGATCTACCGGCTGCGGACACCCCAGAGCCCGCAGAGCCGCAGGTTCAGGAGAACCAGCCGGCGCCACGCGATCCAAAGCCCGGTTTCCCAACCTTCGATCTGCCCTTCCTGCCCGACCCTTGGGTTCCCAACATCGGTGGCGGGGACGATGACCGCGACGAGGGCCGCGAGCCCGAAACCACTAGGCCAACGCGCCCCTCGGGAGGCGATACCCCTACCCCGGTCCCAACCCCCACGCCGGATGAGGTCACCCCGGAGACCCCTGAGCCAGGCGAGGACCCCGAACCAACGGGGGATTCGGAACCTACCGGCACACCGGACGCTGACACTTCGGAGGAACCAACTACCACATCCCCTCAGGAGGATGGGGCCAACCGGAACAATGGCGCAGACGAAACGCCCGGTGATACGCAAACCCGGGTGCCTGAGGCTTCTGCCACTGCCTCCGAGCCCGCGCCAACGAACTAGACATCAAAAAATGCCCTTGGACTCGCGCTCCAAGGGCATTCCTTCTTTTTCAGGCCCAGCTTGAATTGCAGTGGCCCGGGTGGGCCTTAGTTAAAGACTCTAAGCCCGGGCTATGAATAGCTGCGTGCTTTCGGCGCCCTCACCCACGCTAGCCTTGCACGGCGCGGCGTTAGCCGGCAGCCACACCGCCTGGCCCGGGCTGAGGGTGACGGGGTCCGGACCAGCCTGCGGATCGGCGTGTTCGATTACGGTCCGCCCAGCCGTGCACAGGACGATTCCTGGGCGGGAGCTAGCCAGCTCCACAGAATCATCCCCGCTTAGCTCGCAGCGGACGACGGAGAACTCATCGATGGGCACCGGATATCCCCACGCGGCCCCGCCGGAGAGCGACTCATGCTGGGATAGGTCCTCCTGCTCCACACGCGGCGAAGAAAGCGCCTCGAAGTTTAAAACCCTGACCAGTTCCGGCACGTCAACATGCTTCGAGGTCAATCCCCCGCGCAGGACGTTGTCAGAATTGGCCATCACCTCAACGCCCATGCCGCGCACGTAAGCGTGGAGCTCACCCGCATCGAGATAGACGGCTTCACCGGGGCTTAGCTGAATGTGATTGAGCAGCAAGGCGCCCAGCACTCCCGGATCCCCCGGGTACTGTTCTTGAAGCGCAATAACCGTCCGCAGGACTCCCGCGATCCAGTCCCCCGGCTCCGCGGAGCCCACATACTCGTGCGCCGCGACGGTGACGTCCT